>JALZMX010000117.1 GCA_030857985.1 Actinomycetota bacterium
GCCCGAAGGACACCACGCCCTCGAAGTCGCCGGTGAAGGCGACGCCGCGCAGTGACGCCAGGTCGAGCTGTCGACGCCTCGGTCCGGTGTAGAGGCTGTCGCCGTCATTGTTGTGAGCTCGCGCCGGTCGCACGGCGACCTCGATGAACCGCTTGCCCTTCAGCCGCACCGGCTCACCGGAACCGTCGTAGGTCAGCTGCGGCACGTAGCCGACCCGGTAGCCGGTGCGCTTGCCCACCAGGTCGATGACGACCCGGTCGAAAGTCCCGTGCTCACCCCAGCGCAGGTCGACCACCTTGGGTATCGGGGCGGGCGCTGCGTTCGACGCCTTTGCCGAGGTGCTGAACCCTGCCGCCGAGCCGGCCGCAGCGCCGCCGTCGGGGACGGCCGAGGCCGTGGCGCCGGCCAGCAGTGAGAACGTACTGGTCAGCGTCAACGCTGCCAGGGCGGTACGACGAACGCGAGACCTCATGGGGACCCCTCCTTCACGAACGCCTGCTCGCGGTGAGGAGGCATCTGATAGACGCTGGGGCGGTTCGGCTGGTTTACGCTGTGCGTGCCATGTCGGCGACCTCACCCAATCCACACCTCGGCTCTCTCGTGACTCGGGCTGTGCTCGCGTCGGTGGGCATCACGGTGGTCGCGGTGTTCAGCCTGTTCGAGCTCACGGTCCTCGGCGGCTACCTGGACCGCTTCGGGGAGGTGCTCGCAGGCGAGCGCAGCCCGGAGCAGAACGTCGCTGACGTGCGCCAACTGTTCGTCACCGAGCTCTACCTGAACGTCTTCGGTGGCACGGCGTGGGTCCTCTCGGCGTTAATCTTCGGCGCCTTCGTGCTGGCGGCCCGTCGGGCGTACGGCAGCCTCGGCGCGGTCGTCGCAGCCCTGCGGCAGCGACCCGACTCCCTGCTCGCGCTCGCCTGGTCGGTGACGCTGGTGGCCTCGCTGGCCACCGAGGCGATCGGTGACCAGCTGATGCGCATTGCCGATGCGCCGGACGAGTTCGTCGTCGGGGCCCGCTTGTCGTCGGCGGGCAACAGCCTCGCGCTGGTGGCGGCGCTGCTCGCCGTGGTGCTGATCGTGCGGATCGTGGCCCGAGCGCGCCGCGGCGTCGACCGGGGCTGACGCGCAACCTCGGCGGGAGGGGACGGGGCTGACGCGCAACCTCGGCGGGAGGGGAAGGGGCTGATCCGCGACCTCGGCGGGAGGGAGCGGGGACAGTAGGATCTTCCGGTGCCTCGTTCGTCCCTTATCCGCGCCCTCGTCGCGCTCGCGGTGCTCGTCCTCGCCGTACTCGCGTCGGTGACGACCACACCCAAGCTGGGCCTCGACCTGCGCGGAGGCACCCAGATCGTGCTCCAGGCGCAGGACACCCCGCAGGTGGAGGTGGACGCATCCGTCACCGACCGGGTGATCTCGGTGCTGCGCAACCGGGTGGACGCGCTCGGTGTCGCCGAGCCGACCCTGGTGCGCAGCGGTGAGAACCGGGTCATCGTCGAGCTCCCCGGCCTCCAGGAGCCGCAAGAGGCCAGCGAGGCGCTGGGCGC
The DNA here is from genome assembly GCA_030857985.1 of Actinomycetota bacterium. Lineage (GTDB taxonomy): Bacteria > Actinomycetota > Actinomycetes > Propionibacteriales > Nocardioidaceae > JALZMX01. Next base: position 1,545 of record JALZMX010000117.1, read on the forward strand.
CACCGCCCAGCTGACCTTCCATGCGGTGCAGGGCCTGGCCGGCCGGGGACAGCAGCAGCCCTCCGGTGACGGCATCGTGCTCGCCGACGAGGACGGCCAGCGGCTGAGGCTGGCACCGTCGGCCCTGACCGGCGACGGGGTCGACGGCGCGGACGCGCTCACCGACGCCCAACAGGGTCCTGGCTGGTTCGTGACCATCGACTTCAGCGGCTCCGGCGGCGACACCTGGCGCCGCCTCACCGGCGAAGCGGCCTGCAGTCCTCCGGGAGACCCACGTCGGCGGGTGGCGATCGTGCTCGACCAGCAGGTGATCTCCTCACCGCAGGTCGACCCCTCGATCCAGTGTGACGGCGGCATCGCCGGCGGCACCACCCAGATCACCGGCAACTTCACCGGAACCGAGGCCAAGGAGCTGGCCGCCCTGATCACCGGCGGTGCGCTTCCGGTGCCGGTCGAGATCATCGAGCGGCGCACGGTCGGTCCGACCCTCGGTGCCGACGCGATCGACGCTTCGACCGAGGCAGCCATCATCGGCCTGGCGCTGACCGGGTTGTTCATCATCTTCATCTACCGGCTGATGGGCCTGCTGGCCACGCTGGCTCTGGCGAGCTACACGTTGATCGCGTACGCCGCGCTGGTGACGCTCGGCGCGACCCTGACCCTGCCGGGTCTGGCCGGTTTCGTGCTCGCGATCGGGTTGGCGATCGACGCCAACGTGCTGGTCTTCGAACGGGCCCGCGAGGAGTACCGCCCTGGGCCGCGCGGCCTGCGCAAGGCGGTCGAAGCGGGCTTCGCCAGGGCCTGGTCGGCGATCCTGGACTCCAACGTCACCACGCTGCTGGCGGCCGGTCTGCTGTTCTTCCTCGCGGCCGGACCGGTGCGTGGCTTCGGGGTCACGCTGTCCATCGGTGTGATCGCGTCGATGATCTCGGCCCTGGTCATCGCCCGGGTGCTGACCACCTGGGCGGCCAGCCGTGGACTGCTGCAACGACGGCCGGCCCTGAGCGGCCTGACCCAAGCGGGCGCGGTGCGTGAGTTCCTGGCGCGGCGCAATCCCGACATCATGGGTCGGCATCGCCTCTTCCTCGCGATCTCCGCCCTGCTCGTGGTGCTGGCCGGTGTGGGGATCGGCGTACGCGGGCTGGCGCTCGGCGTGGAGTTCACCGGCGGCCGCCAGCTGGAGTACGCCTCGACCGCGCCTATCAGCGTGACCCAGGCGCGGCTAGCCGTGTCCGACGTCGGCTTCCCAGAGGCGGTGGTCCAGGGCGGTGACGACGGCTCGGGTGCGTCGGTGCTGGTCCGCACCGCTCAGATCAGCGACGACGACGAGCAGCGGGTGGAGGACGCGCTGACCGAGCTCGCTGCCGCCGAAGGAGGCGAGCTGTCGCAGGTGCGCGATGAGCTCATCGGCGCCAGCCTGGGTGACGAGCTGCGAAACAAGGCACTGATCGCCTTTGTCATCGCGTTGGCCGTGCAGATGATGTACCTCGCGTTCCGTTTCCGGTGGACGTTCGCGTTGGCGGCGGTGCTGGCGATGGCGCACGACGTCGTGGCCGTCGTCGGTGTGTTCGCCTGGCTGCGGCTTCCGGTCGACGGGGTGTTCCTCGCCGCCGTACTCACGATCATCGGTCTGTCCGTCAACGACACCGTGGTGGTCTTCGACCGGATCCGCGAGCAGCGGCGCGACCACCCCGGCCAACCGTTGGGCGGGTTGTCCAACACCGCGGTGCTCCAGACCATCCCGCGAACGGTCAACACGGGCCTCGGAGCGATGTTCATCCTGGCCGCTCTCGCGCTCCTCGGTGGGAGCTCGCTGACCTACTTCTCGCTGGCGCTGTTGCTCGGTCTCGTGGTCGGCACCTGGTCGTCTGTGGCGACGGCGACACCGCTGATGCTGATGATGGAGGAGCGCAGTCCGGAGCACAAGGTGCGGCGCAAGGGTCCGGCTGATCGCTACGCGCACATCGACAGCGGCCGCTCGGTGGACTCTGCCGACGTCTGACGGCGCCCAGGCCCCTCCCATCGCGCCACCCCCCTCGCGCCGAGGTTGCGCATCAGCCCCATCCCCTCGCACCGCGGTCGCGGTGCCAGAGCTTAGGAGGATTTTCCGTGTCCCAGCACGGGCGATCCACCTAACCTTGGCCCTCGCACCGAAATCACCACAGAGTCGGGATGACTGCGCCAACCACGGCCGCGCCCAGCCCGACGACAAGCGTGAGTACGACGTTGAGGGTGGCGCCCAGGTAAGCGCCGTCCTCGACGAGACGGACCGTCTCCCAAGTGAACGTCGAGAAGGTGGTGTACGAACCCAGGAAGCCAGCGCCGAGGGCGGTGACGAACGCTTCGGACACGGCATGCTCCCTCGCGAGCCCAACGAGCAGGCCAAGGAGCAGCGCTCCGGTGACGTTGACAGTCCATGTCCCCCACGGCAGCACGCGTTCGTGCCGGGACTGGATGAACCGGTCGAGCAGGTAGCGCGCGGGCGCACCCAAGGCGGAAGCAAACGAGACAAGCAGCAGCGTGCTCACGACGACGACGAGCCGTCGCGACCCGCGTACGTGATCACCTCGACGTCGTCGAGGATCACCAGCCCCTCGGTGATCAGCTCGTCGAGCTGGGGCAGGAAGGCGGCGATGCGTTCCGCCGTGTCCACGATCACGACCGCGACCGGGAGGTCCTCGGACAGGCTGAGGATTCTCGTGGTGTGGACGTGCTGGCTGGCGCCGTAGCCCTCGATACCACGAAACACCGACGACCCGGCCAAGCCGGCGCCATGAGCGCGGTGCACGATTTCGGTGTAGAGCGCCTTGTGGTGCCACTGGTCGGTCTCACCGATGAAGATGGTGAGTCGCCGAGCCGGTCCTCGCAGCTTCATCTACTCTCCTGTCCAGATATCTTGCGCCGTCTACGCGCTACAGCGCGGCCGACGAGCAACCCCAGGCCCGTCGCCGCCAACCCGGCGGTGAGGCTGCCCGACAGATAGAGCACGGCGATCAGAGGGCTGCCTCCGGAGACCAGCTCGCCAACCTCGACCATCCAGGTGCTGAACGTCGTGAACGACCCGATGAACCCGACCGCCAGGAAGGGTCGGAGGTAGCGGCGTGGTGGCCACAGGTCGAGGATGAGCACCAGCAACAGGCCCAGCACGAAGGCGCCAGCCACGTTGGCGCTGAATGTCGCCCACGGGTAGCCGGCAGCCGGGGCTGTGACCCTCGCCTCCAGCGCATAGCGGGCCGGCCCACCGAGGGCGCCGCCGGCGGCGACCGCGGCCACCGAGCCGACTCGGGCGCGCAGGACATGACGCCGGCCGGTGCGCGGCCGGTCCCGAAACGGATCCCCCGCCGATTCGAACACACGTCTCCTACCTGAACATGACGACACACTCAGATAGGGACCGTTGGCCGCCCAGCGGCGGCGGTTGTCGGCAGGCCCCCCTGCCTTCGCACCATGCAACACCCTAGCGAACGTGCGGGGCAGGCACGCTCCCGTAACCGGACGTCAGGCAAGCGTGCGGTAGCGGCCGGCGCTGTGGCTCGAGTGTGGCGCCGGTCACGGACATCTCAGGGAGGTTGCCGCACACCAGGGTGCACGCTCTGGTTGCATGTCCGGCGTGACGACGCCCCTTCGCATCCTCGTGGTATACACCGGCAACGTCTGCCGAACCCCGCTGGCTGAGCGCTGCTGCAGGCGGGGTTGGGCGCGCGTGCGGTCGTACGCAGCGCGGGCGTGCGCGGCCTCGACGCCGCCGCCATGGATCCGAACGCAGCAGTCGAGCTGGTACGTCGAGGCGGTGACCGGCCGGCTTCTGGTCCCGGCGGGTGCACGCGCAGGTGGCGGCCGAGATCGACGAAGCCGTCGCCGCCATCGCCGAGCGCCTCAGTTGACGTCACCCGGCTGAGGCAGCTCCTCGGACTCCGTTCCGTACTTGTCGAGGTACGACTCGAGCTTGTCGTCAGCCGTCGCCTGCCACAGTGCGTCGGCCTGCCGCTCGTCGAGTCGCACGATGCTGGCCCCGGCGTCGGTGGTGTCGAAGCTGCCGAAGGGCGCGGTCAGGAACGTGACGTCGCTGGTACGCAGCCCCCGTAGAGACAGCGCGAGGCTGCGCACCTCACCGGTGTCGAACTCGTCGTCGACGGTCAGGTTGCGCACCACCGCTTTCAGCGTGGACGTCAGCGTGATCGGGTTGGCGAGGGTGCCCCTGCTGAGCATCTCGCTCATGATGGCGCGCAGGAAATTCTGCTGCCGGTCGATGCGGTCGAAGTCGCCGCCGGGCAGTCCGTAGCGGGTGCGGACGTACCCGAGCGACTCCGCACCGTTGAGCAGCCGCGTCCCCTCGCCCGCAACGGAGACCCGGACCCCACCCAGCGCATCGGTGATGCCCTCGAAGCCGTCCCAGTCGACGACGGCCAGGTGATCCATCCGCAAGTCGGTGAGGTTCTCGACCGTGGACAGGTATGCCGCGGGACCGAACAGCGACAAGGCGGCGTTGATCTTGTCCATCTGCTGCGGGCGCCCGATCGCGTCATACAGCTGGACGTAGGAGTCGCGGGGGATCGAGATCAGGTAGGCGCGCTCACGGTCGGCGGTGAGGTGCAGGACCATGATCGTGTCGCTGCGCAGCACCCCGGCATCCCAGCCGCCGTCCTGGATCTCCGCGATGCTCCGGCCGTCACCCTTGTCGACGCCGGCCAGCAGGATGTTGACCGCCTCGCTGTCGATCTTGGCCGGCCGCCGGGCGTCGGGCAGCGTCTCGGTGTCGAACCTGTCGATGTCACCGACCAGCGTGTTGATGTAGATCGCGAACGCGAACCCACCGGCGACGACGGCCGTGAGCAGCAGGAAGGCCGCTAGCAGGACCGGGTGTCGGCGTACGAAGCCTCGGCGCCGCGTGGGGTTGCCCACGGCGCGGGCGTCTGCGCTCATCTCGTCGGTGTGCCTTCGTTACGCATTCGTATAGTCTGCACGGGTCCATCCTATTTGTCGGCGGAGGCGCCCGTGGGCCGAGTGTCGCCGTGGGTGACGGCTGGGGGTGTCGGGGCCCTGGTGGTGGCCGACGTGGCGCTGATTGTGCTGGCGGTCCTGCATGTGCGCGTGGACCCCGATCTCGACCGTGCGCCGACGCCGGCCGATGGCACAGCCTCGGTCGACGCCCAGCCGTCGAGAACACCGTCGAAAACGCCGACCGACGACGACTCGCGCCGTCCTGCAGGTGACAGCCGCCCCGAGAAACCTGCTCCGCTCGATACTGGGCCGGTGCTACTCGACAACGCTGTCGACGGCACCGTGGTGCGGGCCGCCCGGGGCGAGTGCAGCGACACCACAGGCAGCTCGTCCCCCGACCCGGTCGTCGAGGTCTCCACTGACGATGGGCGCAGCTTCGGGCAAGTCGACCTGGGCAGCCCGCTGGATGCTGTCTTGCGGGTGTCTGTTTCGGCTGCCGACGACCTCGTCGTGATCGGTGCCGGTCAGACCTGTGACCTCACGGTCTACCAATCCAGTGACGCGGGCGAGACCTGGACCGCCTCCGCTGGCACCTACGGCGCGTGGCACTTGTCGGCCGGCGGTGGCCGCAAGGTGCACGCCCCGGTTGGTCCCGTGACCATCGGGTGCCGAGTGGCGTCGCTGTCTGTGATCACCGACTCCGCCGCTCGGGTGCTCTGCGCCGAAGGGGACCTGCAGGGGACCGCGAACGGCGGCTTCGAATGGGTATCCCTCGGTGCGCTGGACGGAGCCGTCGACATTGCCTACGTGACCCCGGTCGAGGCCTGGGCGGTGGCGGCCTCCGGCGACTGCTCGGCGGCAGTGGCGCGTACGGTCGACGGCGGCACCGAATGGGAGCAGACCGCCTGCATCGACGAGGGCGGTGAGGGCGTCGAACCGCAGGCCGTGGCATCCGCCGGCGGCGTCGTGCTGGTGCAGGCCGGCGGCCGGGTGCTGAGCAGCGACGACGGCGGACGCAGCTTCACCGAGCCCTGACCCACCCGCAGGGTCGCCAGCCCGCGTCACGTCAGCGCCCCGCCCTCAGGTACTGCTTGGGCCAGTCCACGTCGGCGCCGAGCTCGGCCGCCGCACGCAGCGGCCAGTGCGGTTCGCGCAGCAACGCACGAGCCAGCAGTACGACGTCGGCGTCGCCCGCGGCGATGATCTTCTCCGCCTGCTCGGGCTCGGTGATCAGCCCGACGGCTCCGGCTGGCAACCCGGCCTCGATGCGGACCCGGGCTGCGAACGGCACTTGGTAGCCCGGCTCGACCGGGATCTGCGCGCCCGGCACCGCGCCACCGCTGGAGCAGTCCAGCAGGTCGACTCCGTGCCTGGCCAGCACCCGAGCCAACGCGATCGTGTCGTCACCGTCCCAACCGCCTTCGGCCCGGTCGCCGGCCCGGTCGGTGGCGGAGACACGTACGAGCAGCGGCTTGTCCTCGGGCCACACCCGGCGGACAGCGTCGACGACTTCGACCAGGGCCCGGATCCGGTCGTCGAAGGTCCCGCCGTACTCGTCGTCGCGCTGGTTCGACAGCGGCGAGAGGAACGTGTGCAGCAGGTAGCCGTGGGCGGCGTGGATCTCGACCACCTCGAATCCGGCGTCCAGCGCACGCTGCGCCGCCGCTGCGAACGCGGACACGACAGCGGCGATGCCGGACCGGTCCAGCGCACGTGGCTCGGGCAGCCGCCCGAAGGCCACGGCGGAGGGCGCCACTACGTCGCTGCAGCCGCCCAGCTCCGGCCCGGCGAAGCCGCCGCCGTCGAACGGCGGTCGGGTGGGGGCCTTGCGGCCGGCGTGCGCGAGCTGGATCCCCGGGACGGCACCCCGCGCCCGCACGAAGTCGGTGATCCGACGCCACGCCGCCGTCTGCGCGTCGTTCCAGATGCCGGTGTCGACGGGGGAGATGCGGCTCTGCGCAGACACGGCGGTGGCCTCGGTCAGGACCAGTCCGGCCCCGCCGCGCGCCATCGCGCCGAGGTGCACGAGGTGCCAGTCATCGGGTACGCCGTCGACCGCTGAGTACTGGCACATGGACGACGCCCAGACCCGGTTGCGAAACGTCGTACCCCGCAACCGGATCGGACGAAAGAGCTCGCTCATCGGACTCCGACTACTCGGTTCGTCGCGCTCGGGCGGTAGTCCTCAACCCGCCGAGCGATCAGTCCATTCCCGAGCCCGACATGGCCCGATGGTGCCATGCAGACGGGCCACCGGCGGCGTACGGTGAGGGCATTGCTGCGAGATACCACGACGTAACGGGGACAGCTGTGACGCGCGACGAGTTCGACGTGCAGATTCAGGACGTCGACGTCTTGGACGAGATCGAGATGACCGGCAACCTGATGATCGCGGCCTCCGAGACCGAGGGCCCGCTCGGCCAGGAGGCGATCGACGAGATCCTCGGCGTGTCATGAGGCCAACGACTCGAACCGACGCAGCAGCAGGCTGTTGGAGACGACGAACACCGAGGAGAACGCCATCGCGGCGCCGGCGAGCATCGGGTTGAGCAGCCCGGCCGCCGCCAGTGGCAGCGCCGCGATGTTGTAGGCGAACGCCCAGAACAGGTTCCCCTTGATCGTGCCCAGCGTCTTGCGGGCCAGCTTGATCGCATCGGCCGCGGCGCGCAGGTCACCGCGGACCAGGGTCAGGTCCGACGCCTCGATCGCGACATCGGTCCCGGTACCCATCGCCAGGCCGAGGTCGGCCTGGGCGAGCGCGGCAGCATCGTTGACACCGTCGCCGACCATCGCCACCACCTTGCCCTGCGCCTGGAGACGTTTGACGACGTCGACCTTGTCCTGGGGCAGGACGTCGGCGATGACGGTCTCCGGGCCGGGGTCGATGCCGACCTGGGCGGCCACGGATCGGGCCACCGCGGCGTTGTCGCCGGTGAGCAGCACCGGGACGAGCCCGAGGTCACGCAGCTGCCTTACCGCTTCGGCGGAGGTGGGCTTGATCGAGTCGGCGACGACGAGCACGCCGCGTGCCTGTCCGTCCCAACCGACCGCGACGGCGGTCTTGCCCTCGGCTTCAGCCGCGGCCATCGCCTGCTCGAGGTCGGTGGACAGGTGCTGGGACCACTCGGCCAGCAGCCGGGCACGACCTACCAGGGCAGCGTGGCCGTCGACGATGCCTTGCACCCCGAGGCCCGCGAGGTTCTGGAAACCCTCGACCACTGGCAGGGCGCCGACTCGCTCGGTCGCTCCGCCGGCGATCGCCTGGGCGATGGGGTGCTCGGAGGCGTCCTCGAGCGCTCCGGCCAGGCGCAGGACCTGCCCTGGGTCCTCACCGTCGGCAACGATGACGTCGAGCAGGGTCATCCGACCGGTGGTGACGGTGCCGGTCTTGTCCAGTACGACGGTGTCGACACGTCGAGTGGACTCCAGCACCTCCGGACCCTTGATCAGGATGCCGAGCTGCGCGCCGCGCCCGGTGCCCACCATGAGCGCGGTCGGGGTAGCCAGGCCGAGGGCGCACGGGCAGGCGATGATCAGCACCGCGACCGCCGCCGTGAACGCGATCGCGATCCCGGCGCCGGCGCCGACCCAGAACCCGAGGGTGGCCGCGGCCAGGCCGATGACGATCGGAACGAAGACCCCCGAGATCCGGTCAGCCAGGCGTTGCACCTCGGCCTTGCCGTTCTGGGCCTCCTCGACCAGCCGGGCCATCTGCGCCAGCTGGGTGTCCGAGCCGATCCGGGTGGCGCGGACGACGATCCGCCCGCCGGCGTTGACGGTGGCGCCCGCGACGGTGTCGCCGGGACCGACCTCGACCGGCACCGACTCCCCGGTCAGCATCGAGGCGTCCACCGCGGACGACCCGTCCTCGATCACGCCATCGGTGGCGATCTTCTCTCCGGGCCGTACGACGAACAGGTCACCGGCGGCCAGCTGCTCGACGGCGACACGCTGCTCGTGGCCGTCTCGCAGCACCGAGACCTCCTTTGCGCCGAGTTCCAGCAGTGCTCGCAGGGCGGCGCCGGCACGGCGCTTGGAGCGGGCCTCGAAATAGCGGCCGGCAAGGATGAACGTGGTGACCCCGGCGGCGGCTTCGAGGTAGATGTTGCTCGACCCGTCGGTGCGAGAGATCGTCAGCTCGAACGGGTGGGTCATGCCGGGAGCGCCAGCGGTGCCGAGGAACAGTGCGTACAGCGACCAGCCCAGCGCCGCCAGGGTGCCCATCGAGATCAGCGTGTCCATCGTCGAGGTGCCGTGACGCAGGTTGGTCCAGGCGGCCTGGTGGAACGGCCACGCGCCCCACACCACCACCGGCGCAGCAAGCGTGAGCGACAGCCACTGCCAGTAGGTGAACTGCAGCGCGGGCACCATCGCCATCGCGATCACCGGGACGCTCAGCACCGCAGAGATGATGAGCCGCTGACGCAGTCCGCGGGCCGGGTCGGGCTCGGCCGCGGTCGTGGCGACGTCGGAGCGGTGCGGGCCGGACGGGCGGGCCGGTTCGGGCAGCCGGGCGGTGTAGCCGGCCTTCTCCACCGCGGCGACGAGGTCCTCGGCGAGGACACCGTCGGCGTAAGCGACCCGGGCCTTCTCGGTGGCATAGTTGACGGTGGCGGTCACGCCCTCGATCTTGTTCAGCCGCTTCTCGATCCGGGCAGCACACGACGCGCACGTCATCCCGTTGATGGACAGCTCGACCTGCCCCGTGCCGTCGGGGCCGAGGATCCCACCGACCTTGGTCGGGGCGTTCATCGCGAGCTCAGCCCGTAGCCGGCTTCCTCGACCGCCGCCCTGATCGCGGCGTCGTCGATCCGGGTCTCGCTTGTCACGGTCAGCATGCCGGTGGCGAGGTCGACATCGACGCCGGCCACGCCGGGGACCTCGCGGACCTCTTCGGTGACGGAGCTGACGCAATGGCTGCAGGTCATGCCGGTGACGGTGTAGGTGGAGGTGGCGGTGCTCACGCGGGCTTCCTCTCGGTTCAGGAGCGGACGAGTCGGGCGATGGCCTCGGAGGCTTCCTTGACCTTCTGGTCCGCCTCGGGGCCGCCGGTGGCGGCGGCACGGACGACGCAGTGGCCCAGGTGCTCCTCGAGCAGCCCGAGAGCGACCGACTGAAGTGCCTTGGTCAACGCCGAGACCTGGGTGAGGATGTCGATGCAGTACTGCTCCTCCTCGACCATCCGCTGCAGACCGCGGGTCTGCCCCTCGATGCGGCGTAGACGTCGGAGGTAGTCGTCCTTGCGGTGGATATAGCCGTGGGCGCTGCCGTCCATGCCGTTCCCTCTCCTCGGGCGTCGTCGTGCCATCCACACTATACCCCCCCACCGTACCTTTCAAGCCCTCAGCAGACTCGCGTGGTGGCGGGGTCGATGTCGGGGTCGCCGACGCCTCGCGTACGCCCTAGCATTGCCCCGGTCTTTCCGCGTCCGACGGGAGTTTGCTGTGCGGTTCCGCCTGCGTCCGGCTGACACGAGCTTCTACGACCTGTTCGCCAGGTCCGCCGACCACCTGGTCTCGGGAGCTGCCCTGCTCGCCGAGATGCTGGGGGAGGACAACGAGCACGGCGCCATCGCCACCAGCATGCGCGAGGCGGAGCACCAGGCCGACGAGACGACGCACGAGATCGTACGTCGGGTCAACTCCACCTTCGTCACGCCCTTCGACCGGGAGGACATCTATCGTCTCGCGGCCTCACTCGACGACGTCATGGACTTCATGGAGGAGGCCGTCGACCTGGTGCTGCTGTACGAGGTCGAGGAGCTGCCGCCCGGTGTCGCCGAGCAGGTCGAGGTGCTCCAGCAGGCGGCCGAGCTCACCGCCCGGGCGATGCCCAGGCTGCGCACGATGAAGGACCTCGAGGAGTACTGGATCGAGATCAACCGGCTGGAGAACCAGGGAGACAAGACCTACCGGCACATCGTGGCGCACCTGTTCTCCGGCAGCCTCGAGGCGCTCGAGGTGATGAAGCTCAAGGACGTCGTCGACTCGCTGGAAGCGGCCATGGACGCGTTCGAGACCGTCGCGAACATCGTCGAGCAGATCGCCGTCAAGGAGTCTTGAGCGTGGAGCTGGCGATCATCATCGCGGTGATCACGATCGCGCTGATCTTCGACTACACCAACGGTTTCCACGACGCGGCCAACGCGATCGCCACCTCGGTGTCCACCCGAGCGCTCACCCCGCGGGTGGCGCTGTTGCTGGCCGCGGTGATGAACTTCGTCGGCGCCTTCCTCGGCACCGAGGTCGCGCAGACGGTAGGCAGCGGCATCATCGCGCCGCCCGCGGGCGAGAACGGTCTGGTCGTGGTGATGGCCGGGCTGCTCGGAGCGATCGCCTGGAACCTCATCACCTGGTACTTCGGGCTGCCCTCGTCGTCCTCCCATGCCCTCATCGGCGGCCTGGTCGGCGCCGCGCTCGCGGCTTCGGAAAGCGTGCTCTGGGGCGGCATCGGCGCGAAGGTCCTCATCCCGATGATCCTTTCCCCGTTGGTCGGCTTCTGCCTGGCCTTTCTGCTGATGACCGCCATCCTCTGGGGCTTCCGCCGCACCAACCCCGGCCGGATCAACCGCGGCTTCAAGCTGTCCCAGACGGTCTCGGCCGCAGCCATGGCTCTCGGCCACGGCCTGCAGGACGCGCAGAAGACGATGGGGGTCATCTTCCTCGCCCTGCTCACGGCCGGGTACGTCGGCGCCGGCGACCCGATCCCGGTCTGGGTGATCGTCGCCGCGGCGAGCGCGATCTCGCTCGGGACGTACGCCGGCGGCTGGCGCATCATGCGCACGCTGGGCCGCCGCATCATCCACCTCGACCCACCGCGTGGTTTCGCGGCCGAGACGACCGCGGCCAGCGTCCTCTACGTCGCCGCGATGGGGCTGGGAGCCCCGATCTCGACCACCCACACGATCACCTCGGCGGTGATGGGGGTGGGTGCGACGAAGCGGTTGTCGGCGGTGCGATGGGGTGTGGCCCGCACGATCGTCGCCGCGTGGGTGGTCACCATTCCGGCCGCCGCGACCATGGCGGCGCTGTGCTACTGGGGTGCCCACCTCGTCCTCGAGCTGGTGTGAGCGGGTCGTCCCACAAGACCGTCCGGAGGGAGTCCGATGGGTGTTGCCGGCGCCGACGCCACGGATGAACGGATGCAGCTGGACGACGTCGAGTTTCCCGCGGAGCACCTCGATGCACCCGGCTCGGTGCTGCCGAGTCGTTATCGGGGTCGCCCTGTCGACCTCTCCCAGTTGCCGGTGGTCGACGAGGCTGTCCCAGCGGACGGGTGGCGGTTGATACGCGACGTTGCCGCGGGCACCCAGGGTCAGTACGCCCAGAGCCAGTACTCGGTGCTGGCCGCGCCGGCAGCCGGTCGGGGTCGGTGGTGGGTGATCTGGCTGCGGTTGCACGATGACGTGTGGGTTGCCGGTCACGGCTTAGAACCGGATCGCCTGCGGCCGTCGCAGGCCCGACGTCGTACACATCTGCTGCTGGAGTGGCCCAGCGATCCACTGGAGTCACGCGGCGACGACCTGGACCACCTGACGGTGCGGCTCACCAACACGGCGCGTGAGGCCTGGGTCTCCGATCCAGAGGACCGGATCGAGTTCGTCACGTGGATCACTGACCTCGAGACGGGCGAGCTGTTCCCTATCAGCCATGGCAGGCCGACAGCGGTCCGCCGGAGCAGGCCCGGTTGGCAGCCGGAGAAGCCGCCTACCTGCGCGCCCGCGTCATCACCCTGAGCCCGCATTCACTGCCGACCGGCTGGTATGGGCTCGCCGCCACGTTGACCTCCTTGAACCTCAGGTCCGGACCTGGCCGACTCCACCTCGCAGGGGGCTGAAGATCCGAGCACGAGGTCGTCACCCGCGGAGGAATCCTTCACCGGCTGTTCGCGGCACCGCCATGGCAGGCAGGAGGGGTCGTCACCCGGCCTTCGTAGCGTCGTGAGCGTCACCGCACCTCCAGCAAGGGAGCAGCCGTGCTGCGATCTCTCGCATTGTCCTCCCCGGCATGCCCATGACCACCTCGCTTGTCGGCGGCGCGGTCATGGGCGCCGTCGTCGACGCACCACCGGGCCTCAACAACCGAGTCACGGTGATCGCGCACCGGGGCGCGTCGGCAGATACACCCGAGAACACGCTGCCGGCGGTCGACCTCGGTGCCGACATGTTGGCCGACTTCATCGAGATCGACGTGCGGATGACCCGCGATGCAGAGCTCGTCGCCATCCACGACATCACCCTCGCGCGCAC
>JALZMX010000127.1 GCA_030857985.1 Actinomycetota bacterium
ACCGGATCCAAGTGTTACGTCAGTCTGACGAAGCGTCGCCGTTGTTGACACCTCATCAGGAGCGTGCTTGCCTCGGCACAGAAGGCTTGGAGGCCGAGGCTCATGCTCGATCAGATGTCGATGCCCGTGCTCTTCACAGTAGTGATCGTGTTCCTGGGTCTGGTCACCCTGGCCATCCTGGTGGTGACACGAATCGTCGGTGAGCGTTCCCGCACCCGAAAGGGCGATGCGCCGCCGACGGAGCCGACAGAGCGGCAGCGCTGACTCTGCTTCGGGCGACCTCGCCGGCAGGTCACAATGGACAGATGACCCCACCCACGACGCTGCAGCTGGGCCCGCTCTCGGTGCGCCCGCCGGTCGTCCTCGCGCCGATGGCCGGGGTCACCAACGCCGCGTTCCGCAGGCTGTGTCGCGAGCAGGGGGCAGGCCTTTACGTCTGCGAGATGATCACGTCGCGCGGCCTCGTCGAGGGTGATGCGACGACGCTGTCGATGCTGGCGTTCGACCCGCTCGAGGATGTCCGGTCGGTGCAGGTGTACGGCATCGACCCGGTGTACGTCGGCAAGGCCGTCGAGATCCTGTGCGGTGACCACGGCGTGCAGCACGTCGACCTCAACTTCGGCTGCCCAGTGCCGAAGGTCACCCGCAAGGGCGGTGGGGCGGCGCTGCCGTGGAAGCGCCGTCTGCTGGGACAGATCCTCGAGTCAGCGGTGCAGGCAGCGCTGCCGTACGACGTACCGGTCACGATGAAGACCCGCAAGGGGATCGACGACGAGCATCCGACGTACCTCGAGGCAGGCCGGATCGCGCAGGACTCGGGCTGCGCGGCGATCACGCTGCATGCGCGCACCGCCGTCGAGCACTACTCGGGTCAGGCGGACTGGGCAGCGATCGCGGCGCTGGTTGCCGAGGTTGACATCGCGGTGCTCGGCAACGGCGACGTCTGGGAAGCCGACGACGCGCTGCGGATGACCGAGCAGACCGGGTGCGCCGGCGTCGTCGTCGGCCGCGGCTGCCTGGGCCGACCGTGGTTGTTCCGCGACCTTGCGGCCGCCTTCGCCGGCGGGTCGATGACCGCGCTGCCATCGTTGGGGGAGGTGACGGCGATGATGCGGCGGCACTGCGAGCTGCTGGTGCAGCAGATGGGGGAGGAGCGCGGCTGCAAGGAGTTCCGCAAGCACGTCAGCTGGTACCTCAAGGGTTTCAGCACAGGTGGTGAGGTGCGTCAGCGGCTGGGGCTGATCTCGACGATGCAGGCCATCGACACGCTGTTGGCCAGCCTGGATCCGGCCGAAAGCTATCCGGTCGCCGAGCTCGGGACACCGCGCGGACGGCAGGGCGCACCGAAGCCGGTGGCGCTGCCGCAGGGCTGGCTCGACGACCGCGACGATCTGCGGATCGACGCGGCCGCCGAGTGCGGCAGCTCGGGCGGCTGAGCGTCAAGCAGAGGACGTCACAGCCCCTTGCACTGGTCTTCCTTGTTGCCCTCGACGCGGTTGTTGCCGCCGGTGGGAGCGGGGTTGTTGGACTTGCACTGCAGGTTGCCGTCGATGGCGTTGCCCGAGATCTGGAACCCGCCGTCGTTGGAGAACGCCTGCAGGTCGGCGCCGATCCGGTTGCGTGTCGCGACCTGCTTGGCGTCGTTCTGCTCGACCTGCAGGTTGCCACCGATCACGGAGTTGCGGACGGTGCCGCGACTACCCTGCTCGAGCTGGACGTCGCCGTTGATGCGGGAGCGGATCGACTGGTCGCCGTTGACCCGGGGCGCGACCAACACGAAGCGGTGCCCGTCAGCCTGGATGCTGCCACCGACGCGGACGCCGCGCGCCTCGAGGGTGGCATCGCGGCGGACGAGGACGTTGCCGTCGACCATGGTGCCGCGCAGCGTGCACGACGCTCCGGACGGTACGACGATGTCACCGTCGATCGACACGGCGTTGATGGTTCCGCGGCAGGTGCGGGTGTCGGCACTGGCGAGCGGTGCTGTGACGACGGAGGTGACGGCGAGGCCGGCGACTGCGGTGGCGACGGCGAGAGGGAGGCGGGTGGATGACTTCATGGCTGAGTCCGTTCCTGGGAGTGGTGGTACCGGCCACTCTGGGCGCCGGAGGTGTGGTGGCGATGAGGCCACGATGAGAGTGGGCTCATCTTCGACCGGTCGGGCATTGCCCAGAGCCGAGGCAATACCCTCGGTCCAGTGAAGCCGGCCCAGTGACCAAACCCAGTCGTGACACCCGGTGGAGCCGACCGACTCGCAGGAGGCGCCGTGCCCAAGTACGTCTACGACTTCGCCGAAGGACGCAAGGAGATGCGCGACCTGCTCGGAGGCAAGGGCGCCAACCTCGCGGAGATGACGAATCTCGGACTGCCGGTGCCGCCCGGCTTCACGATCAGCACCGAGGCCTGCCGCAGCTACCTCGAGCGCGGCACGAACCCCGATGGCCTGGACGACGAGGTCGCCGAGCACCTGATGACGCTCGAGCAGCGCATGGGCAGGCGGCTCGGTGACACCCACGACCCGCTCCTGGTCTCGGTCCGGTCCGGCGCCGCGTTCTCCATGCCCGGGATGATGGAGACCGTCCTCAACGTCGGTCTCAACGACCAGTCGGTACAGGGGCTGGCGCAGCAGTCGGGCAGCGAGCGGTTCGCGTGGGACTCCTACCGGCGGCTGATCCAGATGTCCGGCGTCACGGTGCTCGGCGCGGCGGGGCAGCCGTTCGCGGACGCCCTGGACGACCTCAAGCAGGCCAGGGGCGTCGCCTCCGACGTCGAGCTGGAGGCCGACGACCTGCACCAGCTGGTCGAGACGTTCAAGCAGCTGGTCCGCGATCACGGTGACCGAGACTTCCCGCAGGACCCGCGCGAGCAGCTGGACATGACCATCGGTGCGGTGTTCGGCTCCTGGAACGCCGACCGAGCGGTGCTCTACCGACGCCAAGAACGCATTCCCAACGACGTCGGAACGGCGGTGAACATCGTCGCGATGGTCTTCGGCAACCTCGGCGACGACTCCGGCACCGGGGTGGCGTTCACCCGAGACCCGGCCTCAGGCGGCCAGGGCGTTTACGGCGACTATCTGGCCAACGCCCAGGGCGAGGACGTCGTGGCCGGTATCCGCAACACGCTGGCACTCAGCGAGCTGGGTCGTCTCGACAAGGTCTGTTACGACGAGCTGCTGGCGATCATGGCCCGACTCGAGCGGCACTACCGCGACGTGTGCGACATCGAGTTCACCATCGAGCGTGGCACGTTGTGGATGCTGCAGACCCGGGTCGGCAAGCGGACCGCGTCCGCCGCGTTCGTGATCGCCTGCCAGCTGCTCGACGAGGGACTGATCGACGAGGACGAGGCACTGCGTCGGGTGACCGGCGCCCAGCTGGCGCAGCTGATGTTCCCGCACTTCGCCTCCGATGTGCAGCAGGAGCCGCTCGCGACCGGCATCGGGGCCTCGCCCGGTGCCGCGTTCGGCGCGATCGTCTTCGACTCGGCGCGTGCGCAGGAGTGGGCTCAGCAGGGGCGCGACGTCATCCTCGTACGCCGCGAGACCAACCCCGACGACCTGCCCGGCATGATCGCGGCACAGGGCGTGCTCACCAGCCGTGGCGGTAAGACCTCGCACGCCGCGGTGGTGGCCCGCGGGATGGGAAAGACATGCGTGTGCGGCGCCGAGCAGTTGCAGGTCGACGCGGACGCGGGCACGCTCTCCGGTCCGGCTGGTGTCGTCCTCCATGAGGGTGACGTCATCTCGATCGACGGTACGACCGGCGCGGTCTTCGCCGACGAGCTGGCCGTCGAACCTTCACCGGTGATGCGGTACTTCGAGGGTGAGCTCGACCCGGAGTCGGACGAGTCCGACGCATTGGTCAGAGCTGTGCACCGCCTGATCGCCCATGCCGACCGCCGGCGGCGTCTCGGCGTACGCACCAATGCCGACACACCCGACGACAGCGCACGTGCCCGGCGCTTCGGTGCGCACGGCATCGGACTGTGCCGCACCGAGCACATGTTCCTCGGCGAGCGCCGCAGGTTCGTCGAGAAGCTCATCCTCGCCGACTCGGATGACGAGCGGGAATCGGCGCTGGCGGGGCTCGCCGGACCGCAGCGCGACGACTTCGTGCAGATCCTGGCTGCCATGGACGGGTCACCGGTGACCGTCCGGCTGATCGATCCCCCCCTGCACGAGTTCCTCCCCGACATGCTCCGGCTGGCGGTGAAGGTGGCGCTGGCCGAAGACCACGGTGACGACCCCGGCCACGACGCCGAGCTGCTCACCGCACTGCGCCGACTGCACGAGGAGAACCCGATGCTGGGACTGCGCGGGGTGCGCTTGGGGCTGATCGTGCCCGGGCTGTTCGCGATGCAGGTGCGCGCGGTCGCGGAGGCCGCGGCGATGCTGCGGCGGGACGGCAAGGACCCACGGCCGGAGATCATGATCCCGTTGGTGGGTGCGGTGCAGGAGCTCGAGCTGGCCCGCGACGAAGCGATGCAGGTGCTCGAGTCCGTGGCGCAGGAGTTCGGGATCGACGTGGACTGCCCGGTCGGGACGATGATCGAACTGCCGCGCGCGGCACTGACCGCCGGCCAGATCGCCGGTGCTGCTGAGTTCTTCTCCTTCGGCACCAACGACCTGACCCAGATGACTTGGGGGTTCTCCCGCGACGACGTCGAGGCGTCGTTCTTCGCTTTCTACCTCGAACAGGGGATCTTCGGCGTCTCACCCTTCGAGTCCATCGACGTGGACGGCGTGGGCCAACTGGTGCGGATGGCCGCCGAAGCCGGCCGGGCTGCCCGGCCGGGTCTCAAGCTCGGCGTCTGCGGTGAGCATGGCGGCGATCCCGAGAGCGTGCACTTCTTCCACGCGATCGGGCTCGACTATGTCTCCTGCTCGCCGTTCCGGGTGCCGGTGGCGCGCCTGGAGGCCGGGCGGGCTGCGGTGAGCGAGGCCGCAGTCAGCGGCGGCGCTTGACGAGCATGAACACCACGTAGAGGACGACGGCGATGACGATGATCGTGATGATGAACTTCATGACTCCTACATGCCCCGCCGTCCTGCTCGTCATGCCACCTGTCCACGAGCAAATGGGAGTCTGACCCGGTGCCTGTCCGCCTCTGGGCGGGTGCGGATGGGATCATCGGCGAATGGAGCAGCCGCGGCTTCCGTCGGGTTATCGCGAGCACGATGCCGCCCGCTGGGTGGACGAGCCACCCAAGCGGCCCGGCCGCAGCCCGTTCGCGCGCGACCGCGCCAGGCTCGTGCACTCGGCGGCGCTGCGACGCCTTGCCGCCAAGACCCAGGTCGTCGGACCCGGCACCAGCGACGCGGTGCGCAACCGGCTGACACACACCCTCGAGGTGGCCCAGGTCGGTCGCGAGCTGGCGGTGTCGGTCGGTTGCGACCCCGACGTGGTCGAGACCGCATGCCTGGCGCACGATATCGGTCATCCGCCCTTCGGCCACAACGGTGAGCGTGCCCTGGACGAGATGGCCGCTGACATCGGCGGGTTCGAGGGCAACGCGCAGACGTTGCGCATCCTGACCCGGTTGGAGCCCAAGACGATGCTTGCCGACGGCCGCAGCGCCGGGCTCAACCTCACCCGCGCCTGCGTCGACGCCGCGGTCAAGTATCCGTGGTCCCTCGCCGACGCTCCCGGCCCGCTGGGCGCCCAGCCAGCCGGCACCCGGCGACAGGCGCGCAAGTTCGGCGTCTACGCCGAGGATGCCGACGCCTTCGGCTGGGTTCGCGCCGGCGCACCCGAGCGCGACACCTGTGTGGAGGCACAGGTGATGGACCTCGCCGACGACATCGCCTACTCGGTGCACGACATGGAGGACGGAGTCGTCTCGGGTCGCATCGACCTGACCCGGTTGCTCGACGACGACCAGGCCAAGCAGGTCTTCGCGGCGGTGTACGACTGGTACCTCCCCGACGCCTCCGCCGACGACCTGTGGTCGGCGCTGCAGCGGCTGCAGGACCTGGCCGACTGGCCGGATTCGTCGTACGACGGCACTCGCGCCTCACTGGCCGCGTTGAAGAACCTCACCAGCGCGCTGATCGGCCGCTTCTGCCGATCGGTCGAGCGAGCGACGCATGCGGTGTACGGCGGTGGTCCGCTGGTCCGCTACCAGGCCCGGCTGCGGGTGCCGGACCGGACCCGCCACGAGATCGCCCTGCTCAAGGGGGTGGCGGCACACTACGTGATGCGCGGCGACGACCGGGTGACCCTGCTGCGTGAGCAACGTCAGGTGACGCGCGACCTGGTGACCGCGCTGGCACGGGGTGCGCCGCGCGGATTGGAGCCGTCGTTCCGCCACGACTTTGCCCGTGCGCGCGACGACACCACCAGGCTGCGGGTGGTCGTCGATCAGGTGGCGTCGCTCACCGACGCGTCGGCGCTCGTCTGGCACGCCGAGCTGTGCCGCTGAGCGTCGTACGGTTCCTGTGCACGACGGCGTCCGTCCACCGGTGCCGCTGCGTAGACTCGCCGCCGTGGCAGGGCGCATCCGTGAGGACGACATCGCGCTGGTGCGCGAGCGGGCCCGGATCGACGAGGTCGTCTCCCAGCACGTGACGCTGCGTAGCGCCGGTGGCGGTTCGCTGAAGGGACTGTGCCCGTTCCACGACGAGAAGACCCCGTCCTTCAACGTCACGCCGAGCCGCGGCTACTACCACTGTTTCGGCTGCAACGAAGGCGGCGACGTCATCGACTTCGTGGGGAAGATCGAGGGTCTGGGCTTCGCCGAGACGGTCGAACGGTTGGCAGACAGGTACGGCGTCCAGCTGCGCTATGCGGAGGGCGGCCCAGGCAGCACGGCGCGGCGCGAAGGAGCGCCGCAGCGTTCTCGATTGCTGGAGGCGCACCGTCTCGCCGCTGACTTCTATGCCGGCCAGCTGGTCGACTCCGCCGACGCAGCCGGCGGACGGCAGTTCCTGTCCGAGCGGGGCTTCGACGATGACGCGGCCGCGCTGTTCGGCGTCGGCTTCGCGCCAACCGGGGGCCAGGCACTGCTCGGGCACCTGCGCCAGAAGGGCTTCGGCGACGGCGAGCTGGTCACGGCCGGGCTGGTCGCCCAGTCGGGGCGAGGACCCTACGACCGCTTCCGGGGCCGGCTGCTGTGGCCTATCCGCGACGTGGCCGGTGAGGTCGTCGGCTTCGGCGCTCGGCGGCTCTTCGACGATGACCGGGTCGAGGCCAAGTACCTGAACACACCGGAGACGCCGATCTACAAGAAGAGCCACGTCCTGTACGGCGTCGACCTGGCGCGGCGCGAGATCGCCCGCCGCTCGCAGGCCGTGGTCGTCGAGGGCTACACCGACGTGATGGCCTGCCACCTGTCCGGGGTGCAGACCGCGGTCGCGACCTGCGGCACCGCCTTCGGCGAGGACCACGCGCGGGTGCTGCGCCGGCTGTTGCTCGACCACGAGCAGTTTCGCGGCGAGGTGATCTTCACCTTCGACGGCGACGAAGCCGGTCAGCGGGCGGCGTTGCGGGCGTTCTCCGGTGACCAGCAGTTCGTCTCCCAAACCTACGTCGCGATCGAGCCGGACGGGCTGGACCCGTGCGACCTGCGCCTGTCCAAGGGCGACGCCGCGGTCCGCGAGCTGGTCGCGCGGCGCATCCCGCTCTACCGCTTCGTGCTCAAGAACATCCTCGAGCGGTATGACCTCGACCGTGCCGACGGGCGGGTCGACGCGATGCGCGAGGCCGCGCGGCTGGTAGCCAGCGTGCGCGACCGGTCCAAGGTCGAGGGGTTCGCCCGCGAGCTCGCCGGCATGGCCGGGCTCGAGGTGGACGAGGTCCGGGCCGAGGTACGCCGGGCGGTGCAGCGTGGACCGCGAGCCCAGTCGGCGGCGGCTTCCCGCCGTACCCCGGGCCCGGGCGCCGAGGGCGGCAGGCAGGAGATCGCGGCGTCCGCACCTGCGCAGCTGCCGGACACCCGCGACCCGCGCTTCAGCGACGAGCGCGAGGCGCTGAAGGTGGTCGTGCAGCATCCGACCGCCGTTGGAGCGTCGTTCGACGAGCTCGTGGTGGACGACTTCACCCACCCCACGCTGGCGGCCGTGTGGCAAGCGTTGGTCGAAGCCGGTGGCGCGACCGCAGCAGTCGAGTCGCCGGATCTCTGGTTGGCCCGGGCGCGCGAACTGGCTCCCGACGACGCGGTGCGTTCCACGGTGCTCGCGCTGGCGGTGGAGCCATTGCACGCCTCCCGAACGCCGGATGCAAGGCATGCGGCCGCGCTGCTGTCCCGGCTGCGAGAGCTCACTGCGCTGCGGCGGATCGACGAGGTGAAGTCGCGGCTGCAGCGGATGAACCCGGTCGAGCAGACCGCCGGCTACA
Organism: Actinomycetota bacterium; assembly: GCA_030857985.1. Lineage (GTDB taxonomy): Bacteria > Actinomycetota > Actinomycetes > Propionibacteriales > Nocardioidaceae > JALZMX01. Next base: position 8,337 of record JALZMX010000127.1, read on the forward strand.
ACCGGCTGTTCGGCGAGCTGGTGGCCCTGGAACAGCACCGCCGTGCGTTGCGCGAACGCGCCATCGGCGGCATGGTCTGAGCTCGAGCCGGGCCACGTGACGCTTGCGCGATGATGAGGACGTGCGCTTCTCCCGCCGTACCTCGGTGCCTCCTGACGTGCTCGGCGACCTACCGCTCCTGCCGGGGGAGCGAGCGCTCGCGTGGGCGCAGGACGGGCAGAGGCAGTGGTACGTCGGGACCGACCGGGCGCTGCTGCTGCCCGAGGACGGGTCATGGCGGCGAATCGGCTGGGAGAGGGTCGAGCGTGCCGAGTGGGATCGTGACAGCGGCGCACTGGTCGTGGTGGAGACGGCCGAGTTCGGCACGCTGGAGCCGACCCACCGGCTCCGGATGAATGACCCGAACCGGCTCTTGGAGCTCGTCCGTGAGCGGGTCACGGCATCGGTGGTGGTTCGCCGGTTCGTAGCGGTCGAGGGCAGGCGGGGGATCACCGTGGTCGGGCGCCGGGCGCCGCACAGCGACGGTGCGCTGGGCTGGTCGTTCGTCGTGGATAGCGGCCTCGACGAGAGATCACCGGCGGTGCAGGCGGCCGCCGAACGGGCGCTGGCGCAGGCGCGTGCCGAGATCGGCGTGTAGTCGTTGCCTTGTGTTGCGCCGGTCGTGCCGCTTGCTAACCTGTGCAGGCTGTCCGGGCGACCGTGGGTCTGCCCGAGTGCACGGTCCCGCGTAGCTCAATTGGCAGAGCATCCGACTGTTAATCGGACGGTTACTGGTTCGAGTCCAGTCGCGGGAGCCACTGGCGCGGTGTGGCCTCGGCGCCTGTGTCCATGCGCGGTGGGCGGGGGATAGGCTGCGGCGGCGGCGCCGCTGGCGCCACTCCGGGGGCGGTAGCTCAGCCGGTTAGAGCAGGGGACTCATAATCCCTGGGTCGCGGGTTCGAGTCCCGCCCGCCCCACTCATGTTTGTGCCGGTCCGAGGCATGGGCCAGGACCGGTTCCGGCGGTCTCGAGGCGTTGGCTGGCTACGTCACCCGCCAAGTCGACAGTGGATGGGGCAGACACCCTTCGCTACGCTTGTGACTCCGTAGATGACCATCAAGAAGGTCGCAATGGCGGATCGTACCGTGAGTATCGCCGAGGCCAAGGCGCACCTGAGCGAGCTGGTCTCGGCCGCGGAGGCGGGCGAGGACGTCGTGATCACCAAGCGCGGCAAGCCCGTCGCGTCCCTGATCGGCCGTGAACGGACCAAGCAGCAGGTCGATCTGGACTGGCTGCGCAAGCGGACTATGGACATGACATTGCAGGAGGAGGACTCCGGCACGTTCATGCGCCGGGTTCGCGACACCGACCGCTACTGATGCTCCATCTCGACACCAGGCCTGGTGGTCGCCCTGATCACCGCAGAGCCGCAAACGGAGCAGGCGCAGGACTGGCTTCGTGCTCAGGCCGCCGGTGACCCCACCGTCTCGGACTGGGTGACGACCGAGGTTGTCTCCGCGTTGTCGCTGAAGGAACGAGCCGGGGCTCTCTCCGCCGCCGACCGCACCCGGGCCGATGAGACGTATCGGAAGCTCCAGCAGGACGTGTTGGAGATTGCGCACGTGCGCCCTTCGGCCTTCACCCAAGCAGCGGCATTCGCATGCCGTGCCGCGCTGTCCTTGCGTAGTGGGAACGCCTTGCACTTGGCCATCGCGGCCGAGAACCGGGCTCAGCTCTGCACCCGCGACCTGACGCAGGCCCAAGCTGGGCGCCGGCTCGGTCTCGATGTCCTCATCCTCGGCGAAGAGCCGCATGAGTGACAGTCCGGTTTTCGGTTGCGCTGCTAGCGACCGAGCAGATGGCGGCCTGTGGATCACGGAGAGCGAAGCAACAGCTCCTGTCGGCGACGACGGTGCGGCGGATCCCTGCGACGTGGCACCGGGCGCTGCGGGACGTGGTGACATTGACCTGGTGTTGAGCTGCTCCTGCACCTGGACCGCGTCAGCGCAGCTGACCGCCCGCGCTCACCATGGAGGGCGCAGTCCTCGGAGCATCGGGAAGTGCCGCACGTTCAGTGTCCAGAGCGTGAGCCCGTGCACCGTTGCGGTTCGGGCGGCGAGGTTGTTCGGCAGCGCGCCCGGCGCGAGCTCGGTTTCGCCGAGGAGCTCCTCGGCGAAGAAC
>JALZMX010000163.1 GCA_030857985.1 Actinomycetota bacterium
AGACCGGCGGCGCCAGTTGGGGAGTCACCGCCGAGACCCACACCCGCTCGATCGCTTGCATGGACACAGTGTGATCCACAATCCGATGGCGCCCCCGGCCAAGGATGCTGCGCGAGCAACAGTCTGGTCACCCGAATTGGGCCGTGGTTGCCGCTGACCCACCTGTCTGACGAACGCCACTCAGTCACCGGCTGACGCCATTGTCCCACCGGCGACGGCCTCAGCCGCGCGACTCGTGCGACAGTAGTGAAAGTCAACGTCATCGACTCAACCCACCCTCTGCTGGGGTTGCCGATAGACGCGGCCGCAAGCCCGCCCAACCACAGGAGAGTGTTCGATGGCAGTAACGAAACGCAGCAAGCCGTCCGTACCAGGAGTCCCCTCCAGCAAGGCTCCGTCGTATGACGAGCCGTCCACACCGACCGGCCCGCTGCCGCCCAAGCCGGACCAGGGTGGCCCGGACACCCTGACCCCGACCGGCGCGCCCACCGGCCAGCCGGCGGAGAGCGTGGCGCAGCAGGGTGAGTTCCTGACTACCGCGCACGGCGCCCGACTGACCGACACCGACCATTCGCTGCGGGTGGGCCCGCGTGGCCCAACCTTGCTGCAGGACCATCATCTGCGGGAAAAGGTCAGCCACTTCGACCACGAGCGGATCCCCGAAAGGGTGGTGCACGCCCGCGGCGCGGGCGCCCATGGCGTATTCGAAGCCAATGGTGCCGCCGAAGGGATTTGCCGAGCCGCTTTCCTTCAGGCTGGTGCGCAGACGCCGGTATTCGTGCGGTTCTCGACCGTGCTCGGCTCCCGCGGGTCCGCGGACCTGGCCCGCGACACCCGCGGGTTCGCGACCCGGTTCTACACCTCAGAGGGCAACTACGACCTGGTTGGCAACAATATCCCGGTCTTCTTCATCCAGGACGGCATCAAGTTCCCCGACGTCATCCACGCCGCGAAACCGCATCCTGATCGGGAGATACCGCAGGCACAGAGCGCGCACGACACGTTCTGGGACTTCGCGTCGCTGCACACGGAAGCGCAGGCGCACACCATGTGGAACATGTCCGACCGGGGCATCCCGCGCTCCTACCGGACGATGGAAGGCTTCGGCGTTCACACGTGGCGGCTCGCCAACGCCGTCGGCGACACCTGCCTGGTCAAGTTCCATTGGAAGCCACGCCAGGGCGTGCACTCGGTGACGTGGGAGGAGGCACAGCTGAGCAACGGTTACGACCCCGACTACCACCGCCGCGACCTGGCCGACGCCATCGAAGCCGGCGCCTTTCCCATCTGGGATCTGGGCGTTCAGGTGATGCCCGACAGCGAGGACGAAACCTTCGAGGGCATCGATCTGATCGACCCAACCAAGTTCGTGCCTGAGGAACTCGCACCGGTCCAACTGCTCGGCACGATGACGTTGAACGCGAACCCGACGAACTACTTCGCCGAAACCGAGCAGGTCGCGTTCAACGTCTCCAACCTCGTCGGTGGCATCGACGTCACCAACGACCCACTGCTGCAAGCGCGCCTGTTCTCCTACCTCGACACCCAGCTGACCCGGCTGGGTGGGCCGAACTGGAATCAGCTGCCGATCAACCGCGCCCACGCCCCGGTCAATGACATGCTGCGCGACGGGTCTCATCAGGACGCGGTGCACGGCGGTGCCGCGCCCTACCGACCGAACAGCCTCGATGGCGGCTGCCCGTTCGTGGCCGGACACGACGACCACCCCTACATCGACCTGCCGATACCGGTCGAGGCCGGCGTCAAGGAGCGGGTCCATCCGGCGTCGTTCAGCGATCACTTCAGCCAGGTCACCCTCTTCTACCGTTCGCTCACACCCGTCGAGCAGGACCATGTCACCGCCTCCTACACCTTCGAATTATCTAAGTGCTACGACCAGACGATCCGCGAGCGACAGCTACAGGCATTGGCCAACATCGACGCCGACCTGTGCCAGAGAGTCGCCGACGGCCTGGGCCTGCCGGCACCGAAACCGACAGTCACCATCCAAGACGTCGGCCCGAGCGCAGCGTTAACCCAGATCGGTGAGTCCTGGCCCGTAGCGGGTCGCCAAATCGGCATCGTCGTCGCCGACGGAGTCAATCAGACTGCCGTCACCACGGTCGCGAAAGCGGCTCAGGCGGCGGGTGTGGTGCCACTGGTTGTCGGCCCGCACGGCGGCATGATCGGCAAACTGACCGTCCACCGTACCTACGCCAACGCGGCATCGATCGAGTTCGACGCGCTCGTGCTTGTCGGTGACCTGCCGCCCGCACCGGATGCGATGGTCAGCGGCGACGTGAAAGCCGGCGCCGCAGCCTCAGCAACAGACCCACGGATCGTGAAGCTGGTCGGCGAGGCGTGGCGGCACTCCAAAGCCATCGGCGCGATCGGAGCTGACACGGCACTCGCCGACGCTGGCGCCACATCCGAAGACGTGGGCATCGTCGTCGGGACAGCGAAACAGCTTGCACCGGCAATGTTGGACCTGCTGGCCGAGCATCGCGCCTGGGACCGTTTCGCCACGAGCCTGGATGTCTGACGCATCCCGTGCTCGGGCGAGCTAGTTTGCGGCTCCTGACACCGACCGCAGCAGAAGGCGCCCTAAGCGTGGTCCGCATGGGCGGTACCTTTGGCCGGGGTGGTCGGAACAGCCATGCTGGTTAAGCAATTGACATAATGCTGATTATCGGCGTTAGCATGACCGCATTCGACGGCCTACGACGGCCTAGGGCCTGGAGCGGAAATCAACCGCCAGAGCCCCAGCGGTCGACCAGACCACGTGCATCCTTCAGTGCATCCTTCAGTGCATCCAGCAACGCCCCGGCGTCCGTACCGAGGACGAGATGTGCTCGGGACGCGGCGGGCAGGAAGCCGTCACCGACCAGCTGATCGCAGAAGGCAAGCAGGTGATCGAAGAAGCCGTGCACATTGAGAGCTCCGATGGGCTTGGAATGCAGTCCGA
>JALZMX010000169.1 GCA_030857985.1 Actinomycetota bacterium
GCCGAGGGGCGCACGAGCGAGGACGCGGCGATCGCGTGCGGCGTGGCGGGTGTGGTCGGGGCGCGGTGGTTCCGGGAGCGTGGCGGGATGCCGTTGATCCAGCTCGCCCCGTCGTCGGGTCGGTATCTGTCGTTCGCCGAGCGTGAGGAGATCGCGCTGCTGCGGGCGCAGGATGTGGGGATCCGTGAGATCGCTCGGCAGCTGCGGCGATCGCCGTCGACGATCTCTCGTGAGCTGCGGCGCAACGCCGCCACTCGTGGCGGACGGCTCGACTACCGCGCCGGGATCGCGCAGTGGAAAGCGGAGTTGATGGCGCGTCGGCCCAAGACTGCCAAGCTCGTGGACAACGACCGCCTCCGCGACTATGTCCAGGACCGGCTCGCCGGGGCGATTCGCGCTCCAGACGGGACGCCGTCGCTGGGCCCTGTCACGCTGGAGTGGAAGGGGCGGAACAAGCCCCGGCGCCAAGACCGCCGGTGGTCCACTGCGTGGAGCCCTCAGCAGATCGCGAACCGGCTGCCGGTCGACTTCCCCGATGATGAGTCCATGCGGATCTCCCACGAGGCGATCTACCAGGCCCTCTACGTCCAAAGCCGCGGAGCGTTGCGACGCGAGTTGGTCACCTGCCTGCGGACCGGTCGCGCGCTGCGTGTTCCTCGTTCGCGTGCCCGGCAGCGGCCAGATGGCCATGTCACCGCCGAGGTCATGATCAGCGAACGGCCTGCCGAGGTCGAAGATCGTGCCGTGCCCGGCCACTGGGAGGGCGACCTCATCATCGGCACCGACCGGTCGGCGATCGGCACGCTGGTGGAGCGCACGACGAGGTTCACGGTGCTGCTCCATCTGCCGCGGATGGAGGGCTACGGCGTCGAGCCGCGAGTGAAGAACGGTCCCGCCCTGGCCGGCTATGGCGCCGAGGCCATCCGCGAGGCGATCGCGTCGAAGATCGTCACGATGCCCGAACAGCTACGGCGCACGCTGACCTGGGACCGCGGCAAAGAGCTGGCCTAACACGCCCAGTTGAAGATCGACACCAACGTCGCGGTCTACTTCGCCGACCCGCACAGCCCCTGGCAACGGGGCACGAATGAAAACACTGTGAGTATCGGAGACGGCTCGGTTGGGCTGTTGAGCCAGGCTGGTGCCGGCAGCTCGAGGTGACTCTCGAGAATACTGACCGCCTCGTTGGCGTGTCTTTCATTTGACCTGTTCCTCGGGTTGCCGGCACCGACCTGGCCCACTCGTCTTGGCTTGATTAGGAGCTTGTCCGCCGTTGCCGGCGTGACCCCTCACAGTGCTGCCGCGACCAGTGACCTTCACCCAGGCCGATGCCTTCCGCGTTCACCCTTGGCTGGAAGGACAACCGCAATGGTCATGCTTGCAGAGCTCTACGACTTCGTCATCGGAGGCGATCCAGACCGCGACACCGTCGACCTGGCCGTGCTCGACACCGGAGCCGGGCGGGTCCACGCTCACCTGGCCGACACCGCTGATGGCGCTGGCTATCGGCGGATGCTCGCGTGGGCGGGTGAGAACGCTCCGGGCCGGCGGATCTGGGCGCTGGAAGGAACCGGCAGCTTCGCCGCCGGCTTGGTCGTGTTCCTCGTCGACGCGGGGGAAACGGTCGTCGAGGTCGGGGCGCTCAAGCGAGCCCGGGGAGCCAAGAACGATCGGATCGACGCGATCCGCGCGGCTCGCCAAGCACTGGCCCGCGACGAGCAAGGCGCCCCACGATCCGGCGGTCTACGGGAGGCGCTGCGGATGGTATTCGCCTGCAGGGAAGGGGTTCTGATCAGCCGGACCAAGGCCGTCAACGAACTCAAGAGCCTGATCGTGGTCGCGCCGGAACATCTGCGCGCGCAGCTGCGTGGCCGCTCACTCACCGTCCAGCTCACACGCATCGAGCACCTGGAAATCCCGGCAGCAGCACCCGTCGAACATCGCCTGTCGATCTTCACCCTGCAGTCAATCGCGGCGCGGATCCGTTTCTTGTCCCAGCAGCTCGCCGAACTCGATCCGCAACTGCTCGACCTGATCAAACAGCACCCAGCAGGGCCGGCACTGCTCGCCGAAGCCGGGGTCGGCCCGGTCGTCGCCGCGCAGCTGTTGATCAGCTGGTCCCACCACGGGCGAGTCCGCAACGAAGCAGCGTTCGCATCGCTGGCCGGAGTCGCTCCGCTGGAGACAAGCAGCGGGCAACGCTCCCGGCATCGCCTCAACCGCGGCGGCGACCGCGCCCTGAACCGAGCACTGCACACCGTCGCCATCACCCGCATGCGATGCCACCCAGAAACCCGCTACTACGAGATCCGGCGCAGTGCCCAAGGCAAAACCCACCGCGACATCCGACGCTCAGTCAAACGCGCACTGGCCCGACGCCTCTACCGCAGAATCGAGGCCGCGGTCCGAGTCAACGAGGCATCCGCGATGGTTTGACAAACATAGGAGCGTCCAATGGGCTGCTGCGGCAGTATTTCCCCAAGGGCACCGACCTGTCGGTGCACAGCGAAGCCGACCTGGACTGGGTCGCCGCCGAGCTCAACGACAGACCCCGAAAACGACTAGTGGTGTGTCGCACTAGTCTCTTGCACGTTCGGTTTGACACAATGGGGCATGCCGAACAGGGTGCGGGTGCTGGAGATCTCCGAGCCGGAGCGTCGGGAGCTGCGGCGCCGGTTGCGGGCGAAGGGTGCGCCGGCGCGGGAGGTGGAGCGGGCCCGGATCGTGTTGCTGGCCGCCGAGGCGGTGCCGGGCAAACAGATCGCTGAGCGGGTGGGGTGCAGCGAGCCGACGGTGGTGTTGTGGCGGTCCCGGTTCGCCGAGCGTGGCCTGCCCGGTCTCGATGACGCGCCTCGGCCGGGCAAGCCCCCGGTCGTTAGCCAAGACGTGCGGGACCGGGTGTTGACGTTGACGTTGACCGAACCGCCGGTCGAGCTGGGGATCACGCACTGGTCGTCACGGCTGTTGGCCGACCGGCTGCGCGGGGAGGGCACCCC
>JALZMX010000235.1 GCA_030857985.1 Actinomycetota bacterium
CGCGGCGTAGACTGGCACTCCGGACGATGGAGTGCCAGCGACGACCGGGAGGAGCCGCCCGCTCATGCTCGACGACCGCAAGCTCGCCGTGCTGCGCGCAGTCGTCGAGGACTACGTCGCGACCCAGGAGCCGGTCGGCTCCAAGGCGCTGGTCGAGCGGCACCAGCTCGGGGTCTCGCCGGCCACCGTCCGCAACGAGATGGCGGCGCTCGAGGACGAGGGCTTCATCACCCAGCCGCACACCAGCGCCGGCCGGATTCCGACCGACAAGGGTTACCGGCTGTTCGTCGACCGGCTCACGACGGTCAAACCGCTCAGCGGTGCGGAGCGGCGGGCGATCTCGACCTTCCTCGAGGGCGCGGTCGACCTCGACGACGTCGTGCAGCGCACGGTGCGCATGCTCGCCCAGCTGACCCGTCAGGTGGCGATCGTGCAGTACCCGACGCTGTCACGCTCCACCGTGCGCCACGTCGAGCTGGTGATGCTCACCTCGAGTCGGCTGCTGGTCGTGCTGATCACCAGCAGCGGCCGGGTCGAGCAGCGCGTGATCGACCTGCCCGAGGCGTTGGACGAGGCCACGCTGGCCGACGTGCGCGCCCGGCTCAACGCCACCGTTGCCGGCCAACGGCTGTCGGAGGCGGCAGGCCGGGTGGGCGACCTCGCCGGGGCTTTCGAGCCGACCGAGCGAGCGACCGTCTCCCTGGTGGTCGCCACGTTGATCGAGACGATCTCCGACCAACGCTCCGACGAGCGGGTACTGATCGGCGGCACCGCCAACCTGAGCCGGTTCGGCGCCGACTTCGAGCACTCGATCAAGCCGATGCTGGAAGCGCTGGAGGAGCACGTCGTGCTGTTGAAGCTGCTCGGCGAGGCGACGAATCCGAGCCTGGTCACTGTACGGATCGGACATGAGCAGCCCTACCAGCGGCTCGCGTCCACCAGTGTCGTGGCGACCAGCTACGGTGCTGGCGACGAGGCGCTGGCGACGCTGGGTATCGTCGGCCCGACCCGCATGGACTACCCCGCCACGATGGCCGCGGTGCGCGCGGTCGCCCGCTACGTCAGCTCCATCCTGGCGGAGTCATAAGCTCCGGCGCCGCCCCCCCGTCGTACCCCGTCAACCTCACCGACCCGATTCCCACAGATGGCCAGGAGCATGACTCAGGACTACTACGAGATCCTCGACGTCGCCCGCGACGCCAGCACCGAGGACATCAAGAAGGCGTACCGACGGCTGGCCCGCCGGCTGCATCCCGATGTCAACCCGGACGCGGCGACGCAGGAGCGGTTCAAGGACGTCACCCGCGCCTACGAGGTGCTGTCCGACGCCAGGAAGCGCGAGCTCTACGACCTGGGCGGCGATCCTCTGTCGGCTTCCGGTGGTGGGTTCGGCCAGGGCCAAGGGTTCTCGTTCACCGACATCATGGACGCCTTCTTCGGTGGTCAGGCGGGTGCTGGCGCGAGTACGCGGGCCGCACGGTCGCGGGTACGCCGGGGCCAGGACGCGCTGATCCGTCTGGAGGTCGTGCTGGCAGAGGCGGCGTTCGGCACCACCCGCGAGCTGAAGGTCGACACCGCGGTCACCTGCACCGCCTGCTCCGGCTCCGGAGCCGCGCCGGGATCAGGCCCGGTGCGATGCCAGACGTGTCACGGCCAGGGCGAGATCCATCACGTCCAGCGGTCCTTCCTCGGCGAGATCCGGACGATGCGCCCGTGCCCGGTGTGCCGTGGCTTCGGCACCGTCATCGCCGACCCGTGCAACGAGTGCTCCGGGGACGGCAGGGTGCGCGCGCGCCGCACGATCAGCGTCAAGATCCCGGCCGGAGTCGACGCCGGCACCCGGGTACAGCTGTCGGGGCAGGGTGAGGTCGGCCCCGGCGGCGGCCCGCCCGGTGACCTCTTCGTCGAGATAGACGTCGAGCCACACCCTCTGTTCACCCGCGAGGGCGACGACCTGCACTGCACGGTCACGCTGCCGATGACGGCAGCCGCGCTGGGCACCAAGGTCGAGTTGCCGACCCTGGAGGCGGACCTGCCCGGTGAGGGGGTCGAGTCGTCGGTGCCCATCGACATCAACCCGGGCACGCAGTCGGGAGAGATGATCCGGCTCGGTGCCCGCGGCGTGCCGCGGTTGCGTGGGACCGGGAGAGGCGACCTCGTCGTACAGGTGGTGGTGGAGACGCCGAACCGGCTCGACCACCGGCAGGAGGAACTCCTGCGCGAGCTGGCCGAGGCGCGCGGCGAGGAGCAGGCTCAGGGCCTGTTCGCCCGGCCGCACAAGAGCGTGTTCGACCGGCTGCGTGGCGCGTTCGGGCCACGCTGACCCCGCCGTGACGACCGTGTTGGCCGTGGTGTGTCAGTGAGCGCGCCGGTCTTCCTCGTCGATCCCGGTCGGATTGCCGACGCGGTGATCGTGCTCGACGGTGCGGAGGGTCGGCATGCCGCCGTGGTGCGCCGCCTCCGGGTGGGGGAGCGGGTCGACCTCACCGACGGGGCCGGGCAGGTCGCGCAGTGCCTGGTCGAGGAGGTCGCCGGGTGGGGGCTGACCTGCCGGGT
>JALZMX010000030.1 GCA_030857985.1 Actinomycetota bacterium
CGGCTGCCCAGACGACCGCACGGTCGGATTGCCGACGCGGGTGCAGGCCACCGCGACGGTTGGCCGGCCCACTAATCTGCAGGGCGTGGACGACACGATCGTGATCCCCGTCCCCGAGCGGCTGCTCTCGGCGTACGCCGTCGCCACCGCGCAGCCGCCAGAGCAGGCTGCGGGCAGCGGCGACGGCCTCGCCGTCAGCATCGAACCGATCGACCTCGCCCCGCTGCCGCCGGTGGCGCTGCTGCGCGCAACGGGTGCCAGCGTCGAGTCGCTGGCTCGTCTCGGCACCGCGACCCACGCGGTGCTCGTGCGAAGTGTCGGCTCGGTCGGGTTCCCACCGGCCGCCGAGCTGGCCGCCTACACCGCGGCGGAGACGATCGCCGCGGCCAGCGACGGCCTCGTCATCGACACCGTGATCCCGCGCATCGTGGCGCAGCGGCGGGCGATCGACCGCGACTTCCGACTGGCGGACTGGGTGGTGCTGCCGCACTCGGTCGAAGCGGGTCTGCTCTGGTTCACCTCCAAGGGCATGAGTCGCTTCGGGCTGCCGGAGCTGCAGAGCCGCGGCATACCCGAGAACGTCACCAGCGCCTGGGGGGCGGTCCTCACCGGCATCGCACAGGTGCTGCTCAGCGGACACGCGCGCGCCCTCGCCGACGACCCGCACGCGGCGTTCCGGGAGGTGCCGGCCGAGCAGGAGGTGACCCTGCGCGACATCGCGATGGGCTACAGCGACCACGCCCGCCTCGCGGACAACCCGACCCTCGACGTGGCGGCGGCGTTCCGCATCGCGCTGGACCCCGCCACCGTGGACAGCGAGGACGCGTTCATCGCCGTGCTTGCTCCGTCGGACTTCCGTGGCAGCACTGCCCAGTGGGCGACGCAAATCGTCCGCCGGCTCTTCCTCGCGCCGACCGACTGAGCACCGGGGGGCCGGTCACTCAGGGTTGCAGCCAGACCGGCCAGCTGAGCACGTCGACCGGGGGCGCGTCATCGGGCCACCACAGCACCTGCATGCTGGAGTGAGCGGCAAGCAGGGCTAGAGTTACCGCGAGCAGGCCGGCCAGCCACAGGGCACCCGAGCGGTCTGCGGTGGCGACAGCGCGCACCGGCCGGTAACTGCCCCGACGTAGCTGCCTGCTGCCGGGGCCCCACCACAGGGCGGTGACGAACGCGGCGCCGCCGACCGCCAGGGAGAGCCAGACGCCGAGCCCGAGCACCCACCCCAGCACCGCACCACCGGCACCCGACAGCGATGCGCCGACGAACAGGACCACGGTGCCCGGAAGCGCGGCGACGACGTACCACGGTGCGGTCAGCGTGGCCACCACGCTGTCACTGCGCCGCGGACCTCGTCTGGCCCGGCGGTCGCTGAGGGCGTCGGCACCCCACGACATGGTGCGAAAGAGCCAGGCGAGGACGAACGATCCTGCCGCTGCGACATAGGGGGCCAGCGACAGCGCCGCCGCGACGACGGCAAGCGCGGCCATCACGATCATCGACCGCAGCACCGACGAGGACCTCGCCGGCACCACCGGCCGCTCGCCCTGCGCCTCGCCCTGCCAGGTCGGCGGCTCGCCCTGCCACGCCGACGGCGCGGGCCGCGGCGGATCGGTGCGCACCGGCGCACCCAGCAGCCGGGTCGACCGACCGCTGAGCGGCGCCTCGCCAAGCGGCGGTGCGGCACGGTCGGGTGCGCGCAGCCGGGACACCACCTCGTGCGCACCGGGTCGCTGCTGCGGATCCGGCGCCAGGCACTGCCGGATCAGCGGGAGCAGGTCGGCGGGCAGCAGCGACAGGTCGTGCTCCCCACGCCGGGCGCGATCGAGGACGGCCATCACGGGTCCGCCACCGTACGGGCTCGCACCACCGGCGGCATAGGTCACCGTCGCCGCCCAGGCGTGCACATCGGCCGCCGGCGTGGCCGAGTCGCCGTACAGGACCTCCGGGGCCAGGTAACCGGGGGTGCCGAGCAACCAGCCAGTCGCGGTGAGCTTGGAGTCTTCGGCGAGCTTGGCGAGCCCGAAGTCGATGAGGACCGGGGCCCGGCCCTCCATCAGCACGTTGGACGGCTTGATGTCGCGATGCAGTACGCCGGCGTCGTGCACCGCGGCCAGCGCCTCGGCGAGCCCGAGCGCTAGGAACCGTAGGTCGTCTGCACCCAGCCCGCCCTGGTCACGGACCAGCTCGTGCAGGGAGATCCCACGCACGTAGCGGGTGACCACGAACGGCAGCTCGCCCCAGGGGTCGGCGTCGTAGACCTCGGCGACCCGCGGGCTGCGGACCCGCCGTAGCGACGTGACCTCGCGGGCCAGCCGCGCCCGGCCCTCGTCGTCGGCCACGACGTGCGGGCGCAACACCTTCAGCGCCACCTCGTCACCGGTCGGGCCACGGGCCAGGTGCACGACGCCCATACCGCCCTCGCCGAGCCGGTCCAGCAGCTCGTAGCGGCCGATACGTCGCGCACCCGCCGGGGAGTCAGCGGCTCGAAGCGTCACCTCTAGACGGTAACCCGTCGGTGCGGGCAATCAGCAGATGCGGTGCATCCACGCCGAGCTGTCTTCACTGCGGCCGTACTGCACGTCCAGCAGCGCCGACCGGAGCGTTGCGGTCACCTCGCCGGCCTCCTGGCCAGCGCAGCTGACCTCGCCACCGCGCCACCTCAACGTGCCCACCGGCGTGAGCACCGCCGCCGTACCGCAGGCGAAGACCTCGCTGATCTCCCCGCCCTCCACGCCGTCACGCCACTCGGCGACGGACAGCCTGCGCTCTTCCACCTTGAAGCCCGACGACTCGGCCAACGCGAGGACGGAGGAGCGGGTCACCCCCTCGAGGATCGACCCGGTGAGCTCGGGCGTGACGATGCGGCCGTCACGGTAGACGAAGTAGAGATTCATCCCTCCCAGCTCCTCGACCCAGACCCGGTGCACGGCGTCGAGGAAGACGACCTGGTCGCACCCGTGTGCAAGCGCCTCCTGCTGTGCGAGCAGGCTGGCCGCGTAGTTGCCGCCGCACTTGGCCGCCCCGGTTCCGCCGGGAGCCGCCCGAGTGAAGTCCTCGCTGAGCCAGATGCTCACGGGCTTGATGCCGCCGGCGAAGTACGAGCCCGCCGGCGAGGCGATCACGCAGAACGTGACGTGCTTGGCCGGCCGTACGCCCAGGAACACCTCGGACGCGAACATGAACGGACGCAGGTAGAGGCTGGTCTCGCCGCCGCTGGGCACCCAGTGGCGATCGGTCTCGACGAGCGAGTCGACCGCGTGCACGAAGTCGTCGGCGGGCAGCTCGGGCAGCGCCATCCGGGAGGCGGAACGCTGGAACCGGGCGGCGTTGGCGTCGGGGCGAAAAGCCCAGATCGAGCCGTCGTCGTGGCGGTAGGCCTTCAGCCCCTCGAAGATCTCCTGGGCGTAGTGCAGGACGGCGGTGGCCGGGTCGAGCCGGAACGGCCCGTAGGGGCGCACCTGTGCGTCGTGCCAGCCGGCATCCGGAGTCCACTCGGCGGTGAGCATGTGGTCGCTGAAGTGCTGCCCGAACCCCGGGTCGGCCAGGATCTCGCTCCGGCGGTCGGCGGCGACCGGGGTGTCGCTGCGGTGCACCGCGATCTGCAGGGTCGCGCTCATGTCGGCACCGTAGCCGACCGGTCGGTCAGGTCCACCGTGCGCACGCTCTCGGCCTGGATGGCCGTCGCGATCTCGTCCAGCACCGCGGGCGGTATCAGCGAGTCGACGGTCATCGCCACTAGCGCGTGTCCGCCCTTGCGGTCGCGGCTGACCTGCATGCCCGCGATGTTGACACCGGCCGCGCCGAGGATGCCGCCGACGACGCCGACCATCCCTGGGCGGTCCTCATAGCGCAGCAGTGCGAGATGTTCGCTCGGCTCGATCTCGATGTCGTAGCCGTCCACCTCGACCAGGCGTTCTCGCTGCTGGATCCCCACCAGCGTGCCGGACACCGACACCTGCGCGCCGTCGGACAAGGTGCCTCGCAGGGTGACGAGGTTGCGGTGGTCGGGGCTGTCGCTCTCGGTGACCAGGCGTACGGCGAGGCCGCGTTCGGCAGCGACCAGGGGGGCGTTGACATAGGACACCTGATCCTCCACCACGTCGGTGAAGACGCCCTTGAGCGCCGCCAGCTCCAGCACCGTGACGTCGTACTGGGTGATCTCCCCACGCACCTCCACGTCGAGCTGCTGTGCGACGCCACCGACGAGCGCGGTGAAGATCCGCCCGAGCTTCTCGGTCAGCCCGATGCCGGGCCGCACGTCCTCGGCGATCAGGCCACCCTGCACGTTGACGGCGTCGGGCACCAGCTCACCGGCGAGCGCGAGGCGGACCGACCTGGCAACGGCGACACCGGCCTTCTCCTGCGCTTCGTCGGTGGAGGCGCCCAGGTGGGGCGTGACGACCACGCTGTCGAACCCGAACAGTGGCGAGTCGGTGCAGGGTTCGCAGGCAAAGACGTCGATGCCAGCCCCGGCGACCCGACCCTCCGCGAGCGCGTCGAAGAGGGCACGCTCGTCGACGATCCCGCCGCGGGCCGCGTTGACGACGATGACGCCCGGCTTCACCTTGCGCAGCTCCTCGTCACCGATCAGGCCGAGGGTCTCCGGCGTCTTGGGCAGGTGCACGGAGATGAAGTCGGACTCGGCCAACAGGTCGTCGAGCACGACCATCCGCACCCCCATCCGGGCTGCCCGGCCGGGTTGCACGTAGGGATCGTAGGCGACGACCTGCATGCCGAACGCGCTGAGCCGCTGGGCGACGAGGACCCCGATGCGGCCGAGACCGACGATGCCGACGGTCTTCTCGTACAGCTCGACACCGGAGTAGTTGCTGCGCTGCCACACCCCCTGTTTCAGCGCGGCGTTCGCGGGCGCGATGTGGCGAGCGGCGGCCAACAGCAGGCCGATGGCGAGCTCGGCGGCACTGATGATGTTGGAGGTTGGCGCGTTGACGACCATCACCCCCGTCTGGGTCGCGGCGCTGACGTCGATGTTGTCGAGGCCGACGCCGGCCCGGGCCACGACCCTGAGCCGCTGCGCCGCCGCGAGCGCCTCCGCATCGACCTTGGTCGCGCTGCGGACCAGGATCGCGTCGACGCCGACGACCGCGGCCAGCAGCTCCGCCCGGTCGGCGCCGTTGCAGTACCGGATCTCGAAGTCGGGACCGAGCGCGTCCACAGTGGCCGGGCTCAGCTGCTCGGCGATCAATACGACGGGCTTGCTCATGCGCTGCCCTCGGCATGGTCCGAGCGGCGGCTCCTGACCGGGCTGACCAGTCGGCGCAGCTCCCGTCCGGTGGCCTCGATCGGGTGCTGCGCTGCCTCGGCCCGTAGCCTCCCCAGCTCCGGCGCACCGGCGCCTTGGTCGGCGCCGAAGCGCTGCGCGAAAGATCCGGTGCGGATGTCCTCGAGCACATCTCGCATCCGGGCCTTGACCGACGCGTCGACGATCCGCGGCCCGCAGACGTAGCCGCCGTACTCGGCGGTGTCCGACCCGGACCGGCGCCCGCTGGCAATTCCACCGGCGTACATCAGGTCGACGACCAGCTCGAGCTCCTGGAGGCACTCGAAGTAGGCGACCTCCGGCTGGTACCCCGCCTCGGTCAGCGTCTCGAACCCCGCTATGACCAGCTGAGCGACACCGCCGCGACTCACCGCCTGGGCGCCGAACAGGCGCGCCTCCGCCTCCTCGGCGAACGTCGTCGCGATGCCACCGGCCCGCAGCCCGCCGATGCCCTTGGCGTAGGACAGCGCGAGCTCCCACGCCCGCCCGGAGGCGTCCCGATCCACTGCCAGCAGTACGGGCACTCCTCGTCCCTCGGAGAACTCCCGACGAACCGCGCTGCCCAGACCCCGCGGCGCGACCAGGCAGACGTCCACCCCCGCCGGAGCCTCGATGTGGCCGAAGCGGGGGTTGAACCCGTGGCCGAAGAGCAGCGCGTCGCCCTCCACCAGGTTGGGCGCGATCGCGTCGTCGTACAGGCTGGCCTGGACCTGGTCCGGCGCCAGCACGACGATCAGGTCGGCCTCTTCGCAGGCGGCGTACGGCGTGAGGACCCGAAGCCCCTCGGCCTCGGCCGCGCCACGGCTGGCAGAACCCTCCGGCAACCCGACTCGGACGTCGACCCCGCAGTCACGCAGCGACAACGCGTGCGCGTGCCCTTGGCTGCCGTAGCCGAGCACCGCCACCTGGCGGTCCTGGACCGGGCGCAGGTCGGCATCGTCGTCGTAGTACGTCTTCGCCACGTCGGGCACCCTAGCCCGGAGATAGCAGTCGCGACCTCGGTGGGAAGGCCGGTCAGGTCATGCGACGCCGAGTGCGCGCGCCATCGTGTCGAACAGGTCGGTCTGGTCGGTGACGCCGAGCACACCGGCGGCCTGCGGCCCCTGCGCGGCGATACGGACCTGCGTACCGGTGTGCGTCTGCGATGAGCCGGCGCTCGTGGCGTAGTTCAGCTTCATCAGGACACCGTCTGCGGTCACCAGGGTGGCCACCCGGCCCGGGCTGGTCGCGTCGGTCGGGATGATCTGGCTGGTGTGTGCGTGGTCGGCGGCGACGACGACGAGCGTGTTCGGGTGCCGGGTGGCGAAGTCGAGGACCGCCCGGACCGTCCGGTCGAACATGACCGTCTCCCCGATCTGCGCGCACGGGTTGGAATCGTGCGCCTGCTTGTCGATCGAGGCGCCCTCGACCTGCAGGAAGAAGCCCGGCCGCGGAGAACCGTCGCTCGGCTCGGCATTGAGCAGCGCGATCGCCTTGCGGGTCATCGCCGACAGGTGCGGCACGCCGGTGTGCGCGGGGTTCACCGGGCAATCCGTGATCACCGGGCCGGGCTCCGGGCCGGCCAGTGGGCCGGTCCACTCGGTCGGGTGGGCGCCGGGCGAGAACAGCCCGAGAAAGGGCTGACCGGGGCGAGCGTCGCGCATGCCCTGCGTGGTGGTGGCGACGTCGTACCCGAGCGCCCGCGCCTGCTCCAGCACCGTCTGACCGGCGAAGGGGCCACCGGTGTTGACCTGCTCGAAGCGGTACAGGCCGCCACCCATCAGCACGTCCACGTCGTGCTCTACGGTCTGCTCGGCGATGGAGCCCAGCCCGCCGGCGTCCTTGGTCTCGACCGGACACCGTGCGGCAGCGTCCTCGGGGCCTTGGCAGCCACGGTCACTGACGTGGGAGACGAGCACGGCCGGCGTGGCATCGGTCAAGGGAGCTGTGGTGACGTTGCCGGTGCGGAAGCCGGCGGCGCTGGCGAGCTCGAGGATGGTCGGCAGCGACTCCTTGCTGACCGGGTCCACCGACACCGCCCCGTCGTAGGTCTTGACGCCGGTGGCCCACGCCGTCGCCGCGGCCGACGAGTCGGTGACGTAGTCGGGCACTGTCCGGGTGCCCTCCTGCACCGAGTATGTGGTGTAGGCGCCGGTCAGCGGCAAGGTGTCCAGTGCCAGCTCCCCGGCAGCACCGGCGACGTAGTTGCGGGCGACGGTGATCTCGCTGTCGCCGAGCCCGTCCCCGACGAGAAGGATGACGTTCTCGGCTTGACCACCTTCGATGGCTGCTCGAGCCTCGGCGGCGGTGGTGACGTCCTCGCCTGCCTGCGGGCCGGGCTGGGCTGCGACGGCGGCCAGCGGGATCGTCGCCGCCAGCGTCACGACGGCGCCGGCGACGAACCAGCGCGGTCGGGTGAGTCGGACGGGAAGGAACATGCGGATCCTCCTGGATGCGGGTCTGCCGAGCAGCCCAGTGATGCGGCGGCCGCGTGGTCGCCCCCGCAGATTTCTGCGTTTGTCCGGATGGCGGACCTGCTCGCGTCGGGCTGGTGATTCATCACCATCCGTAATCGAATGATTACACGCTTGTCTCATGTCCCGGGGCAGAATGGACCAGGAGGGGCCTCGCGCAGCTAGACGCGCAAGAGGGCGGCGCACCCGACCGCCCAGAGCACGCTGACGAACGTGCCGATGATGAACCGCTCGGCTGCCCCGGGGGTGCGCAGCTCGGGGTAGCGACCGAGCCCTTTGACCGCGAGCGCCACGGCCAGGCCCTCGGGCCACCCGGCGACGACCGCGGCGAAGACCGCCACCCGCTCCAGCACCCCGATCCAGGCACCTCCGCGCAGCACGTTGCTCGCGGTCTGGACCGGGTCGGCAGCCTCGGGCGAAAGGTTGCCATCGGCCGAGCCACCGTCGCCCAGAGCCAGCACCGTCAGCGCGAGCGGACCGCCGCCCGCGACGGCTTGCGCCAGCGCCAGTACGGCGAAGGAGTCGGCGAGGCTCTGGTCGAGAGCCGACACGCCGGGTCCGTACATCGTCAGCAGCGCTGCCGCGCCGGTCGCCACGAGCAGGGTCGCCACCGCCGCGTGGTGTCGCACGGAAGCAGCCGGCACGAGCCACGCGATCAGCGCAGCGACCACGGCCAGGAGCACGAGGACGAGCGCGAGGGTTGTCATCCGACCTCTCCGAGCAGCTCCACTGCCAATGCCTGCCCACGTTGCTGCTCCACCCACGCCGCCGCGCTCAGTCGCTGGCTCACCGCGGGTGGGCTGATCCCGAGCTGCGCGGCCGCCTCGGCCTGGGTTATGCCCCGAGCCACCATGTCGACCACCTCCCATCCCCGCTCGCTGCGCCGCCGGAGCACCAAGCTGATCAGCCACAACACGGCTTCCACCCGATCGGCACCGTAACCCTCGGCGCCGACAACGCACACGCGATGCGGACTCGACTTGGCCCGGTTCACCGCCTTGCGCGCCCGCACGAAGGCAGCCCCGCTGCCCGACCTCGTGCTCCGGGGCATCGGCGAGACAGTCTCTCCCACCCCCACGCCGATGCTCCAGCCTTGACCGCGCAGCAGCTCGACGACCATGCCGACGACCAGTTCGGGTGAGTCCAGCACTCCCTGCATCTCGTCACCGGCGGTTCGCTCGAACCTGCGCACCAGACCCTCCGCTCGGCGGTGCCGGTTCAGCTGCTGCAGCAGCGACGGGACCAGGTCGGTCTGTCGTCGGCTGGATCTCTGGTCGATCGTGAGCACGTACACGCTGCACTCCCTGATTAGCTTTTGGGCTTTATCTTCAGGGCATAAGACTAGCAGCTTAAGCAGAACACATTAAGGATGGGCGTCCTTCGGCGTCGCGCATCCCGGGCCCTCCACGCCGCAACGACAACCGGTGCTCTGACACCATGGCCGGATGAGAGCACCGCGGCGGCTGTTCGCACTGGTACCGACCGTCGCCCTCGTGCTCGCGCTCGGGGCCTGCTCGTCCGACGACGTGGAGCCGAGGCGTGCTCCCGACGAGTCGACCATGACCGCCCCCACGAGTCGACCCGACGATGAAGCGTCTGCGACGCCGTCGCCGCCCAACGAAACCGGTGGCCGCCCGCGCTTCGCCGGCACCGTGGCGACCGGGCTGGAAGTGCCGTGGGGCATCGCGTTCCTGCCCGACGGTACCGCGCTGATCGCCGAGCGGGACTCCGCGCTGATCAAGGCCCTCGGGCGCTCCGGCGACCTCCGTACGGCCGGCGAGGTTCCTGGCGTCGTACCGTCGTCCGAAGGCGGCCTGCTCGGTCTCGCGGTCTCGCCGTCCTTCGATCAGGACCAGATGATCTACGCCTACTTCAGCACCGCCGAGGACAACCGGGTGGTGCGGATGGAGTACGACGGGCGCAGCCTCGGCGAGCCCGAGCCGATCCTGACCGGCATCCCCGTGGGTTCGATCCACAACGGCGGTCGGCTCCTGTTCGGCCCCGACGACATGCTGTATGTCTCCACCGGAGAGACCGGGGACGCAGACCTGGCCCAGGACCCGGACTCTCTGGGCGGCAAGATCCTGCGGACAGCGCCGGACGGGTCGATCCCGAGCGACAACCCCGACCCGGACTCGCCGGTGTGGACCTCGGGACACCGCAACGTGCAGGGTCTGGCGTTCGACGACCGGGACCGGCTCTGGGCGACCGAGTTCGGCTCGGACGTGTGGGACGAGCTGAACCTGATCGAAGCCGGAAACAATTACGGCTGGCCCGCGGCCGAGGGCGACTCCGACCTGAAGGGTTTCGTCGACCCGCGGGTCCAGTGGCAGCCCGAGAACGCCTCCCCCTCGGGGCTGGCGTTCGCGGACGGCCATCTGTGGGCGGCATCGCTGCGCGGCGAGCGGCTGTGGCGCATCCCGGTGCGATCGGACGGTTCGGTTGGCCCGCCGGAGGCATTGCTGCTCGGCGACTACGGGCGGCTGCGCACCGCCGTACGCGCACCCGACGGATCCGTCTGGGTGAGCACCAGCAACCGCGACGGCCGCGGCACCCCGGGACCGCAGGACGACCGGATCCTCGAGCTGCGCCCCTGACCCGGCCCCGTCCCCCCGAATTCGTCTGCGGCAGCTCGGGCGTTTCGTGGAGGGCGCCCCGCAGACGAATCAGGAGAGGCGGGTGAGGATCAGCTCGCGCACCCGGCCGGCGTCGGCCTGGCCGCGCAGCTCCTGCATCACCGCGCCGATCAGCGCACCGGACGCGGCGACCTTTCCGTCACGGATCTTGGCCGCCACGCCGGGGTTCGCCTCGATCGCACGGTCCACCGCGGCGCCGAGCGCGGCGTCGTCCGACACCACCTCGAGTCCGCGGGCAGCGACAACCTCCTCCGGTGAGCCCTCCCCGGCCAGTACGCCGTCGAGCACCTGCCGCGCCAGCCTGTCGTTGACCCGCCCAGAATCAACCAGCCGCTGCACACCGGCCACCTGCTCCCCGCTGATCGGCAGCCCGGCGAGGTCGACGCCCTGTGCGTTGGCGCGACGCGCGAGCTCGGAGAGCCACCACTTCTTTGCCGCGGCTGGAGTGCTGCCCGCCTCCACCGTCTGCTCGATCAGCACCACGGCACCCGCGCCGACCACGTCGCGCATCTCCAGCTCCGAGAACCCCCACGCCCGCTGCAGCCGGGCGCGCCGCTGCCGCGGCGGCTCCGGCAGGGTCGCGCGCAGCTCGGCCACCCACTCCAGCGACGGCGCGATCGGCGCGAGATCGGGCTCGGGGAAGTAGCGGTAGTCCTCCGCCTGCTCCTTGCTCCGTCCGGGCGTGGTGACGCCGGTGTCCTCGTGCCAGTGCCGGGTCTCCTGCACGACGCGACCACCCTCGGAGAGCACCGCCGCCTGCCGGCAGATCTCGTGCCGCACGGCGCGCTCCACCGAACGCAGCGAGTTGACGTTCTTGGTCTCGGAACGGGTGCCGAGCTCACGCTGGCCGTACGGCCTCAGGGAGACGTTGGCGTCGCAGCGCAGCGACCCCTGCTCCATCCGGACGTCGGAGACACCCAGACCCAGCAGCAGCTCGCGCAGGTGCGCGACATAGGCGCGCGCCACCTCTGGGGCCCGAGACCCGATGCCCTCGATCGGCTTGGTGACGACCTCGATCAAGGGGATGCCGGCGCGGTTGTAGTCGACCAGGGAGTAGTCGGCCCCGTGGATCCGGCCGGTGGCGCCGCCGACGTGCAGCGACTTGCCGGTGTCCTCCTCCATGTGCGCGCGTTCGATCTCCACCCGCATGGTCTCGAGGCCGTCCCCGGTGTCGACCTGCACCTCGGTCCAGCCGTCGAACGCGATCGGCTCGTCGTACTGGCTGGTCTGGAAGTTCTTCGGCATGTCGGGATAGAAGTAGTTCTTGCGCGCGAACCGGCACCACGACGCGATCTCGCAGTTCAGCGCCAGACCGATCCGGATCGCCGCCTCCACCGCGGCGCGGTTGACCACCGGCAGCGCACCGGGCAGTCCGAGGCAGACCGGACACACCTGGCTGTTTGGCGCGGCACCGAACCCGGTCGGGCAGCCGCAGAACATCTTCGAGGCGGTGTCCAGCTCGACGTGGACCTCGAAGCCCATCACCGGGTCGAACGCCGCCAGCGCGTCGTCGTAGGACAGCAGCATGTCGGTGCCGGTCATCGCCCGTCCCCCAGTCCGGGAGCCCGGGCCAGCAACGGCGCACCCCACCTGTCTTCCAGCAACGCCTCGAGCACGGCACCGACGCGATAGGTCCGGTCGTCGGCGGTGGCGGGCGCCAGCACCTGCAGCCCGGCCGGCAGCCCGTCCTCGTCGGCGAGCCCGCTGGGCACCGACAGGCCCGGCACCCCGGCGAGGTTGGCCGGGATCGTGGCGATGTCGTTGAGGTACATCGCCAGCGGGTCCTCGAGCTTCGCGCCCAGTTTGAACGCCGTGGTGGGTGCGGTCGGAGACACGAGTACGTCGACCTCGGTGAAGGCCGCCTCGAAGTCGCGCGCGATCAGCGTGCGGACCTTCTGGGCCTGACCGTAGTAGGCGTCGTAGTAGCCGCTGGACAGAGCATAGGTGCCGAGGATGATCCGGCGCTTGACCTCGTCACCGAAGCCGGCCTCGCGCGTCGCCCGCATCACCTGCTCGGCGCTGGGGGTGTCGACGCCGTCGGGAAGCTGGCGCAGCCCGAAGCGCATTGCGTCGAACCTGGCCAGGTTGCTCGACGCCTCGCTCGGCAGGATCAGGTAGTAGGCCGCGAAGCCGTAGTCGAAGCTCGGGCAGGAGACCTCGACCACCTCCGCACCGGCGTCGACGAGCAACGCGACGGCCTCGTCGAAGCGAGCCCGTACGCCTGGCTGATAGCCCTCCCCGCCGAGCTCCTTCACCACCCCGATACGCATCCCGGCCACGTCGGCCGACCGAGCAGCCGCCACCACCGGCGGTGGCGGCGCGTCGATCGACGTGGAGTCGAGGGGGTCGTGACCACCCACCACCTCGTGCAGCAGCGCGGCGTCGAGCACGCTGCGCGCGCACGGTCCGCACTGGTCCAGGCTGCTGGCCAGCGCCACCAGCCCATAACGCGAGACACCGCCGTAGGTCGGCTTGACGCCGATCGTGCCGGTCACCGCGGCGGGCTGCCGGATGGAGCCACCGGTGTCGGTGCCGAGGGCCAGCGGCGCCTCGTACGCCGCGACCGCCGCCGACGACCCTCCACCGGAGCCTCCGGGGATGCGCTCGAGGTCCCAGGGGTTGTGCGTGGGACCGTAGGCCGAGTGCTCGGTCGACGAGCCCATCGCGAACTCGTCCATGTTGGTCTTGCCCAGGATCGGCATCCCGGCGGCACGCAGCCGGGCGACCACGGTGGCGTCGTACGGCGGGACCCAGCCCTGCAGCATCCTCGACCCACATGTGGTCGGCACCCCGCGGGTGGCGAGGAGGTCCTTGACCGCTATCGGCACCCCGTCGAGCGCGGACGCCGGCCGGCCGGCGGCGCGGCGGCGGTCCGCTGCCGCCGCTGCCTCCAGTGCGCCCTCGGCATCGACGTGGAGGAAGGCGTGCACGTCGCCGTCGACCGCGGCGATCCGGTCGAGGTGAGCCTGGGTCACCTCGACCGCGGAGATCACGCCGTCGCGGATCACGGTGGCGAGGTCGGCGGCACCCATCCGGACCAGGTCGCTCATCAGGCCTCCTCGCCCAGGATCTGCGGCACCCGGAAACGCCGCTGCTCGGCCTCGGGCGCCGCGGCCAGCGCTTCGTCGGCGCTGAGACCGGGGCGCACCTGGTCGGCACGGAAGACGTTGCTCAGCGGCACCGCGTGCGAGGTGGGCGGGATGTCGACGGCAGCGACCTCGTTCACCGCCGCCACGGCGTCGAGGATCACCGCCAGCTGCGGAGCGAGGTGGTCGAGCTCTGCCTCGGTGAGGTCGATCCGGGCCAGGTTCGCCAGGTGCGCGACCTCGTCCCTGCTGATCGGTGGTGTGTGCTCGGACATGCCGCCGCTTGCTCCGTCCGGTTGGGGTTGTCACCGATCCTAGGACCCCCGCCCCTCGCCACCGAGGCTGCACACGTCGTCCCGCCCCTCCCGCCGAGATTGCACATGTCGTCGAGACTGGTGACGGGCTGGACTCAGCAGCTGGCAGGATGAGTCAGCGTGCCAGACGCTCTCCTGCGGGTCGCCCCTGTGAAGAAGCTGGAGCCGCTCCTCCGAGTGGTCGGTGATGTGTTCTGTGTGTTTGATCGGCAGGATTCCGGATGTGTGTCTACGGGGTGGCGGTCGATGGCAGGCGCTGGTTCGTGAAGACCTCGACTACGCCATCTGCAACCCGTTCGCTGCGCCGCGCAGCCCGTCTCCACAAGCGCGCCCGGCACCCGATGATCCTCGCCCTTCGGCATGTCATCGCAGTGGAGAGCGAGTTGGCTCTGGTCTATCCGTGGTTCGACGGCCGAGTTCTGTACCACGCGACCGTGCCGAGAACTGACAACCGCAGACACCCCCAAAGTGCGATGGCTCGGTTGCGCCAGCTGCCGGTGCGGCACAACTGGCACCGCTGCATTGTGCGACCTCGATGAGTACCGGGTTCATGGCGCCGGAAGAGCACGGCGGAGGAGCTCTCATCGACGGACGCACCAATGTGTTCAGACGCATCTTGCTAGCGCCAGCCGGTAGGTACCCCGGCCTGCCTTTCCACTGCTGCTTGATGTAGTATCATGTAGCACATGGATCAGGTCGGTGTCCGCGAACTGCGTCTCAATGCCAGCCGGTACCTCGAGCGGGTCGAGGCCGGCGAGTCCATCGAGGTGACCAAGCGCGGCAGGGTCATCGCGCTCATCAGTCCGTCGCCTCACGGCAACGAAGGGCTCGACTACCTGATCGCAACCGGTCAGGTCATTCCCGGGGAAGGCAACCTCCTCGACGTCGAGCCCCAGACAACGACTCGCGGATCGGTCAGTCAGGCCCTGGCTGACTTGCGCGCAGACGAGCGTTGACGATCTACCTGGACGCCTCGGCTCTGGTCAAGCTTGTCGTCGTGGAGCAGGAGTCGGATGCGCTCAGGCAGTACCTGGGTGCGCGAAGGACCCAGATCTGGGCCAGCAGCGCCCTGGTCCGAGTCGAGGTGGTTCGTGCCGTGCACCGTGTGGATCCGAATCTCACGCCAGGTGCTGTCGCGGCATGTCGACGTGCCGACATCATCCCGGTCAGCCCCGACCTGCTGGCGGAGGCGAGCAAGCTCGACCCGCGAGGCCTGCGGAGCCTCGATGCGATCCACCTCGCCTCGGCGCTACGCCTCGCCAACGCCGGCCTGGATGCCTTCGTCGGCTACGACCAGCGATTGCTGCAGGCCGCATCCGACGCCGGCCTGCCGACCGCATCCCCTGGTTCTTGACTCTCCGATCGACGGCGTGCGCAAGGTCGGCGGACAGGGGGTGGTTCAGCCCTCTCCAGCGGTGGCCTCCTCGCGGGCGGCATCGGGGCCGTCATCGAGCAGGGTGCGAAACCCGTCCTCGTCGAGCAGCGGGACGCCGAGCTGCACGGCCTTGTCGTGCTTGGAACCCGGCGAATCCCCTGCCACCACGAAATCTGTCTTCTTCGAGACCGACCCGCTGGCCTTGCCGCCACGCGCGGTGATGGCCTCCTTCGCCTCGTCGCGCGACCAGGTGGTGAGCGAGCCGGTCACCACCAGGGTCAGCCCCGCGAGCGTGCGCGGCACCGTGTCGTCCCGCTCGTCCTGCATCTGCACGTCCGCCGCCCGCCACTTCGCCACGATCTCCCGGTGCCAGTCGACGTCGAGCCAGTCGCGGACCGCCTCGGCGATCGTCGTACCGACACCGTCGACCGAGGCCAGCTCCTGCACCGAGGCGTGCTCGATCGCCTCCATCGAGCCGAACGCGCGCGCCAACGCCTGGGCGGCGGTCGGGCCGACGTGGCGGATCGAGAGGCCGACCAGTGCCCGCCACAGCGGTCGGTGCTTGGCGGTGTCGAGGTTGGCGAGCAGCCGGGCGCCGTTAGCGGACAGCGTGCCGTCCTTGCGGGTGAACAGCGCCACGCCGAGCAGGGTGGCCTCGTCGAGGCCGAAGAGGTCACCCTCGTCCACGATCGCCCCGGCGTCGAGTAGCCCGGTGGCCGCCTCGTAGCCCAGCACCTCGATGTCGAAGGCTCCTCGCCCGGCGACGTGGAAGACGCGCTCGCGCAGCTGGGCCGGGCACGACCGTGCGTTGGGGCAACGGATGTCGGCGTCACCCTCGCGCTTCGGTCGCAGCGTGGTTCCACACTCCGGACACGACGTCGGCATCACGAACGGCCGCTCGCTGCCGTCGCGCAGGTCGGCCACCGGACCGACGATCTCCGGGATGACGTCGCCGGCCTTGCGCAGCACGACGGTGTCACCGATGAGCACGCCCTTGCGCGCCACCTCCGCGGCGTTGTGCAGGGTCGCCATCTCCACGGTGGAGCCGGCCACCGGCACCGGCCGCATCACGCCGTACGGGGTGACTCGACCGGTGCGGCCGACGTTGACCCGGATGTCGAGCAACTCGGTGTTGACCTCCTCGGGGGGGTACTTGAAGGCGATCGCCCACCGGGGCGCGCGCGAGGTCGAGCCGAGCTGACGCTGGAGCGCCACCTGGTCGACCTTGACCACGACCCCGTCGATCTCGTGCTCGACGGCGTGTCGTGCCTCGGCGTAACGGTCGACGTAGGCCTGCACCTGGACCAGGTCAGTCACCACTTCGACCCGGTCGCTGACCGGCAGCCCCCAGGCGGCCAGAGCGGCGTAGGACTCCGACTGCCGCCGGGGCTCGAAGCCGCGCCGCGCTCCCAAGCCGTGACAAACCATACGCAGCGGCCGTGAGGCGGTGATCCGGGGGTCCTTCTGCCGCAGTGAGCCAGCGGCGGCGTTTCGGGGGTTGGCGAACGGCGCCTTGCCCGCGTCGACCAGCGCGGCGTTGAGCCCCGCGAAGCCCTCGCCGGGGAAGAAGACCTCACCTCGCACCTCGACCAGGTCGGGCACCGGATGCTGCTCGACCGCGGTGAGCCGCTCGGGGACGACATCGATCGTGCGCACGTTGGGGGTGACGTCCTCGCCGACCCGGCCGTCGCCACGGGTGGCGGCGCGCACCAGCCGACCGGCCTCGTAGGTCAGGTTGATGGCGATCCCGTCGACCTTGAGCTCGCAGAGAAACTCCGCGCCAGCCCCCACCTCGCGCTCGACCCGCTGTGCCCACGACGTGAGCTCCTCCGGCGAGAAGGCGTTGTCGAGACTCATCATCTTCTCGCGGTGCTCAACCGGGCTGAAGTCGGTCGACACCGCGCCACCGACCTGCTGGGTGGGCGAGTCCGGCGTGCGAAGGTCGGGGTGGTCTTCCTCCAGCTGCTCCAGCTCATGCATCAGGGCGTCGAACTCGGCGTCGCTCACGGTCGGCCGGTCGAGCACGTAGTAGCTCCAGCGGTGCTCCTGCACGCTCTCGGCCAGCTGCTGGTGTCGCTCGCGCGCTGCCGTCGGTGCCGCCGCAGGCTGGGTCATGGCCCCATCCTGTCGTTCTCGACCGACACTGCGCCGGCGAGGTTGCGGGCCACTCGGCGGGCGAGTCGCAGCGCCTCGCGGGCCCACACGGGGTCTGCACCGGCCAGCCCGCAGGCCGGGGTGATCACGCCCAGCCGGGCGAACGTCTCGGCGTCGTGGCCGAGGTCGTCCACGAGTCGCTGTACCTGCGCGGTGAGCTGAGCATCCGTGGGTGCCGCGGCCGGCTCGGTCGCGGGTACGACGCCCAGCCACAGGCCGGTGCCTTCGTCCAGGGCGGCGGCGTAGTCGGCGTACTCGTCTGGCCGGAGCAGACCGGCGTCGACGGACAACGCCCGGAACCCCGCATCGGCCAGCAGCCGGACCGGAACGTCAGCGGCGCAGCAGTGCACGACCGGGGTGGCGCCGACCTCCGTGATCGCCTCGGCCATCCAGCCGAGCGCCTCCGTCGCAGCCGGAGCGTCCACCGACCGGTGCCGGTGCAGGCCGCTCGCGGTGGGGAGCTCGCCGGCGAGTACGACGGGCAGCGCCGGCTCGTCCACCTGGACCAGCAGCTGCGCGTCCGGCAGCCGGCGCTGCACGTCGCGAACGTGACCCTTCGTCCCCTCCGCCAGCGATTGTGCGAGGTCACGGCGCGCGCCCCGGTCGGCGACGACGCGGTCTGCGCGCGGCCGCTCGACCGTGGCGGCCAGCGTCCACGGGCCGGCAACCTGCACTTTGAACCGCCCGGCGTATCCCCGCGCGTGCTCCTCCAGGGCATCGAGATCCTGAGCCAACAGCGAACGGGCCCGGCGGAGGTCGAGGCCGGCGGCGTCGCTGAGCCGCCAGCCCGTGGACTGCAGGTCGGCGGCCAGGTCCACGAGCAGAGCAAGGGATCGACCGGTCATCGACGCAGACTCCGACCTGCCCGGAATCTCGGGCAGGTGGGATACGTCCGGCAACTCCCCCAGGATGATGCGTAAGGACTCAGCGAAGTCGGTCCCGGGCATCGAGCCGACCCCGGTTGCGACCCCGGACGGCAACGGCGGCAGGTTCGGCACGACCGCCCACCCTAATCGACCACGTCCTGCCCGGCGACCGCAGCGTCGGCAATCCGACCGTGGGGTCACCCCGGCGACCGCAGCGTCGGCAATCCGACCCGGGAGACCTAACCGCGGGAGGACAGGCGGACGGCACGGTCGACGGTGGCGCTGCCGACCACCCGGCTGCCGTCGTACAGCACCGCCGCCTGACCCGGCGCCACGCCCGAGGCGGGCCGGTGCAGGTCGATGAGGACCGCATCGTCGACCGGACGCGCGGTCGCCGGGTGCTCCGCACCGTGAGCGCGCAGCTGCACCGTGCACTCGAGCGGCCCGACCGGCGCCGGACCACACCAGCGGGGGCGTGTCCCGATGACGTGGTCCACGTCGAGGGCCTCCCGCGGCCCCACCGTCAGAGTCTGTGTCCGGGGCTCGATGTCGAGCACGAAGCGCGGCCTGCCGTCCGCCGCCGGCACCCCGATGCGCAGACCGCGGCGCTGCCCGATCGTGTAGGCGTAGGTCCCGTCATGGGTGCCGACGTGCTCCCCTGACTGGTCGAGAATGCGGCCCTCGGTCCGGCCGAGGCGGTCGCGCAGGAAACCGGCGGTGTCGCCGTCGGCGATGAAGCAGATGTCGTGGCTGTCGG
The DNA here is from genome assembly GCA_030857985.1 of Actinomycetota bacterium. Taxonomy (GTDB): domain Bacteria; phylum Actinomycetota; class Actinomycetes; order Propionibacteriales; family Nocardioidaceae; genus JALZMX01. The sequence goes on from JALZMX010000030.1 coordinate 18,926, forward strand.
GTTTGCGTGCCACCGCAAGTCCACGTTCGGCGGCCTCGACGCGCACCGACTCCTTGGTCGAGTCACCCAGCAGGAACATCGACCGGGCCAGCTGCTCCTGGCTCAGCACCCCGAGCACGTAGGACTGGTCCTTGGCGGAGTCGACGGCGCGGTGCATCTCGACCAGCCCGTCCGCGCCCTGGCGCAGCTGCGCGTAGTGCCCGGTGACCACCGCGTCGAAGCCCATCGCCACCGCGCGGTCGAGGACGGCCGCGAACTTGATCTTCTCGTTGCAGCGCAGACACGGGTTCGGGGTCCGTCCCGCGCCGTACTCGGCCACGAAGTCCTCGACGACGTCGGCGTGGAACCGCTCGGCCAGGTCCCAGACATAGAACGGGATCCCGATGACGTCGGCAGCCCGGCGGGCGTCACGGGCGTCCTCGGCGGTGCAGCAGCCGCGTGCGCCGGTCCGGTAGGACTGTGGGTTGCGCGACAGGGCCAGGTGCACCCCGGTGACGTCGTGGCCGGCCGCCGCCGCCCGGGCCGCCGCCACGGCCGAGTCGACCCCTCCCGACATCGCGGCCAGGACTCGCAGGCTCACCGCGGCTCTCCCGCCGCGGCCAGGCCCGCCGCCCTCGCCCGCTCCACCGCGGCACCGATCACCGACGCGAGGTGCTCGGCATCGGCAACCGTCGACGTCGTACCGAGCGAGAACCGCAGCGAGCCGCGGGCGCCGGCCTCGCCCCGGCCCATGGCGAGCAGCACGTGGCTGGCCTGCGGGACACCGGCAGAGCACGCCGAGCCGGTCGAGCACTCGATGCCCTGCGCATCCAGCAGCATGAGCAGTACGTCGCCGGCGCAGCCCGGGAAGGTGAGGTGGGCGTTGGCGGGCAACCGGTGCTCGAGCCCGGGGCGGGGGTCGCCGTTGAGCACTACGTCGGGAACCACGCTGCGCACCCGCCGGACCAGCTCGTCGCGCAGCTCTGCCATCGCCAGCGCATGCTCGGGCTGCCGCTTCACCGCGAGCTCGGTCGCCGCGGCCAGTCCGGCGATCGCGGGGGTGTTGAGGGTTCCGGAGCGTACGTCGCGTTCCTGTCCGCCGCCGTGCAGCACAGGTACCAGCGCGGTCTCCCGGCGTACGACGAGAGCTCCGACGCCGACCGGTCCCCCGATCTTGTGACCCGAGACCGTCATGGCGGCTAGCCCGCTGGCCGCGAAGTCGACCGGCAGCTGCCCGACCGCCTGTACGGCGTCGCTGTGCACCGGGATGCCGTGTCCGGCCGCCGCCTCGACCACCGCGTCGAGCGGCTGCACCGTGCCCACCTCGTTGTTGGCCCACATCACGGTCACCAGAGCCACCGACTCAGGGTCGGCCTCGATGCTGGCGCGCAGCGCATCGACGTCCGTGCGCCCCCAAGCGTCGACGGGAACGAACTCGACCTGCGCGTCGTCGGCGCCGGCCAGCCACTGCAACGGGTCGAGAACCGCGTGGTGCTCGACCGCGCTGGCCAGGATGCGGCGGCGACGGCCGTCGTCGTGACGCCGCGCCCAGAACATCCCCTTGAGCGCCAGGTTGTCGGCCTCGGTGCCGCCAGAGGTGAAGACCACGTCGCTGGGTCGCGCCCCCAGGCCCGCGGCGACGGTCTCGCGGGCCTCCTCCACGACCCGCCGAGCCGCCCGGCCGGAGGCGTGCAGGGAGGAGGCGTTGCCGAGCAGCCGCAACTGCTCGGTCACCGCCGCCAGCGCCTCGTCGATCATCGGGGTGGTGGCCGCGTGATCCAGATAGGTCACCCGGGAAGTCATGTCCGTCCCAGGGTAGTCGGCCACCCGGTTCTCGGCGCAGCCCACGGCCGGGGCTCTAGTCGAGCGGCGCCGAGAGGTCGCTGCGGACGATCGAGAACACCACCAGGTCGTGCCACCCACCCTCTCGGTACTGGGCGCGACGCAGCACGCCTTCGCGCACGAAGCCGGCCCGCTCCAGTGCCTGCTGCTCCGCGAGGTTCTCGACGTCGGTGCTCGCCTCTACCCGAGCGACCTCGGTGGTGTCGAACAGCAGCAACGCCACCAATCGCTGCGCCTCGGCGCCGTAGCCACGTCCACGGGCGGTGGGGATCAAGGAGATGCCGATGTTCCAGGCGGTGGACTCGTCGTTCGGTCCGTAGCGCGTGGCGTGCCAGCCGATGTCGCCGATCACCTCGGCAGTGTCGAGGCGCTCCACCAGCAACGTGCCGGAGGCGGGCCCCACCAACCGTTCCCCCTCAGCCAGGACCTCGGCATGGCGGCGGGCGCGGGTTACCCCGAAGTGGTTGAACTCCCCCAGCCAGTACGCCGGATCATGGTCCCACCGGTCCAGCAGCTCCGCGTCCGCTTTGGTGGCCTCTCGCAGACGCACACGTGATCCTTCCCGGTGCAGCGGCGCAGACGCCTCGTCGAACCGTCGATCGACACGTCTGCTGTCCACAGGGATCACCGGCGGTCAAGCTTTGCGCTTGACGACCTCGTCCGTGGCCGCATTCAGGATCGCATGCAGGTCACCCACGACACCGAAGTCGACCAGCTCGAAGATCGGCGCCTCCGCGTCCTTGTTGACCGCAACGATCGTCTTCGAGGTCTGCATCCCGGCGCGGTGCTGGATCGCCCCAGAGATGCCGGCCGCGATGTAGAGCTGCGGTGACACGGTCTTGCCGGTCTGGCCGATCTGGTAGGTGTGCGGATACCACCCGGAGTCGACCGCCGCCCGAGAGGCACCGACCGCCGCTCCCAGCGAGTCGGCGAACGCCTCGACCGAGGCGAAGTCGCCGCCGGTGCCCCGACCACCCGAGACCACGATCGCGGCCTCGGTCAGCTCCGGACGACCCGACTGCTGGCGGGGCTGGCGGTCGACCACCCTGGCCGTCTTGGCGGCGTCGGAGATCGAGACCGGTACGACTTCGACCTCTGCTGCGCCGTCGGCAGGCTCGGGGGCGGCGGAGTTGGGCTTGACCGTGATGATGATGGGGGTGCCTCGGGAGACCCGCGCCTGCACGGTGTAGCCGCCGGCGAAGACCGACTGGGTGGTCACCGGCCCGTCCTCCCCCGGCTGCACGTCCACGACGTCGGTGAGGACTCCGGACGAGATCTTGACCGACAGCCGGCCGGCGATCTCCTTGCCCTCGGGGTTGGACGGGATCAGCACCACGGCCGGCGACTTCTGCTCCACCAGCTGGGCCAGTGCCTCCGCCTGGGGGGCCACCAGGAAGTCGGTCAGCTCGGGGGCATCCAGCAGATAGATCTTCTCCGCGCCGTACCTGGCCAGTGCGTCCTTGGCCGCTTCGACGCCGGAGCCGACGAAGACCGCCGACGGTTCACCGAGGCGACGGGCGATCGTCAGCAGCTCGGTCGTCGTCTTGCGGACAGCCCCGTCGGCATGGTCGACGAGCACGAGGATCTCGGCCATCGCTCAACCCCTCCTCAGACGAACTTCTGGCCGGCGAGGAACTCGACCAGCTTGACCGCACCGTCATCCTCGTCGGTCACGATCGTGCCGGCGGTGCGCGGCGGGCGGGCGGTGAATGAGTCAACCTTCGTCCAGGCCGCCGCCAGTCCCACCTCGTCCGGGGAGACGTCGAGATCGGCCAGCGACCAGGTCTCCACCGGCTTCTTCTTGGCCGCCATGATCCCCTTGAACGACGGGTAGCGCGGCTCGTTGCACATGTCGGTCACGCTGAGCACGAGCGGCGCCGTAGCCTCCACGGTCTCAGCGGCCAGGTCGCTGTCTCGGCGGGCGCGCACGGTCTTGCCGTCGACCTCGACGTCGACCACGTAGGTCACCTGCGGCAGGCCGAGACGCTCGGCGAGCATCGCCGGCACGAGACCCATCGCGCCGTCGGTCGAGGCCATGCCGCACACGACCAGGTCGGGCACGCCGATCTTCTGTACCGCCTTGGCCAGCAGCAGTGACGTCGCCGCGGCGTCGGAGCCGTGGATCGCGTCGTCGAGGACGTGGGCGCCCTTGTCTGCCCCCATCTGCAAAGACTTGCGTACGGCGTTGGCGGCCTGCTCGGGACCCACCGTGAGCACGGTGACCTCGCCACCAGATGCCTGTGCGATCGTCAGGGCCTCCTCGACGGCGTACTCGTCGAGCTCCGACAGCAAGCCGTCGACGCCAGCCCGGTCGACGGTCATGTCGGCGTCGGAGAACGTGCGGTCCCCGGTCGCGTCGGGGACGTGCTTCACACAGACGACGATGTTCATGGGCGTCGAACCTACCTGCTGGCGATCGCCGTGCCCGCAC
>JALZMX010000272.1 GCA_030857985.1 Actinomycetota bacterium
GATCCAACTGGCGCGGTCGCGACATGCCGTTTCCGGCCGGCGTGCTGTGCGTCGCCTTCTCGCTGGCCTCGATCGTCGTGCTGGCCGTCATCGAGATGCTGACGGACCTCGATCTCCTGGTCGGCGACGTGCTGGCCCTCGGAATGGGCATCGCCTTCCTCGGCCTGCTCGACGATCTGCTCGACGCTCCGGCGCGGGGACTGCGCGGACACGCGCGCGCGCTGCTGGGAGGCGGCTTCTCGACCGGCGTCCTCAAGGCGGTCGGCACCCTGGCGCTGGCGCTCGCCGTCCTGCCCGACCGCAGCGACGGGATCGGAGAGCTGGCGATCTCGGTGAGCGTCCTCGTGCTGGCGACCAACGCCTTCAACCTGCTCGACCTGCGACCCGGACGCGCCGCCAAGGCGTTCGCGCTGCTCGCCGTCGCGCTGCTGGCGATCACCCGCGACTCGGGGCCGCTGCGCGAGCTGGGCGTCCTGATCGGCCCGCTGATGGTGCTCGGCCTCTACGACCTGCGCGAGCGGGCGATGCTCGGCGACACCGGCTCGAACCTGCTGGGAGCGCTGGCCGGCTTCTGGATGGTCACCACGCTCGACCTCGGCGGCGAGATCGCCGCCCTGGCGACGCTCGCGGCGCTCACCGCCTACGGCGAGCTGCGCTCGATCTCGCACACCATCGAGGCGTTCGGCCCGCTGCGCGCTCTGGATCGCATCGGGCGGCTCCCCGAGCCCGCGGTCACCGCCGTGCGGCGCGAGGCGCCCGGACCGCCCGACACCGCCGGATCCTGACTTCGGCGACTCCTGCCGCCGGAGGGCCGCCTACACTTCCTGGCGCCAAGATGTCTGTCACTCGCCCCCGCACCCGCTTCATCTTCGTCACCGGGGGAGTCGTCTCCTCGCTCGGAAAGGGCATCACCGCAGCGTCGATCGGACAGCTGCTGGTGGCCCGTGGTCTCAAGGTCGCGCTCCAGAAGTTCGATCCGTACATCAACGTCGATCCCGGCACGATGTCGCCCTTCCAGCATGGCGAGGTCTTCGTCACCGAGGACGGCGCCGAGACCGACCTCGACCTCGGCCACTACGAGCGCTTCACCGACGCGAACACCTCGCGGGGCTCCAACGTGACCACCGGTGCGATCTACAACTCGGTGATCCGCAAGGAGCGCCGCGGCGACTACCTGGGCGCCACCGTCCAGGTCATCCCGCACATCACCGACGAGATCCGCAACCGGATCACCGCGCTCGGCGGCCCCGAGGTGGACATCGTCATCACCGAGATCGGCGGCACCGTCGGCGACATCGAGTCGCTGCCCTTCCTCGAGGCGGCGCGCCAGGTCCGCCAGCAGGTCGGCCGTACACGGTGCTTCTTCCTCCACGTCAGCCTCATCCCCTACCTCGGACCGGCAGGGGAGCTCAAGACCAAGCCCACCCAGCACTCGGTCCAGTCGCTGCGGGCGATCGGCATCACCCCCGACGCGATCGTCTGCCGCTCGGACCGGCCGATCCACGACGGCATCAAGCGCAAGATCGCCAACATGTGCGACGTCGACCAGGAGGCGGTGGTCAGCGCCGTCGACGCCGCCTCCATCTACGACATCCCCAAGGTCTTGCACGCCGAGGGGCTGGATGCCTACGTCGTACGCCGGCTCGGCCTGTCCTTCCGCGATGTCGACTGGAGCGACTGGGACCGCTTGCTGCAACGGGTCCACCACCCCACCAAGTCGGTGACCATCGCCCTGGTCGGCAAGTACGTCGACCTGCCCGACGCCTACCTGTCGGTGACCGAGGCCGTGCGCGCGGGGGGGTTCGCGAACGACGCCCGGGTGCACCTGCGCTGGGTCGGCTCCGACGACTGCAGTACGCAGGAGGATGCCGCTAAGGCGCTCGCCGACGTGGACGGGGTGCTGATCCCTGGCGGCTTCGGCGTGCGCGGCATCGAGGGCAAGCTCGGCGCGATCACCCACGCCCGGATCCATCGGATCCCCACGCTGGGCCTGTGCCTCGGGCTGCAGTGCATGGTGATCGAGGTCGCCCGGTCCCTGGCCGGCATCGTCAAGGCCGGTTCGGCCGAGTTCGACGCGACGGGCCCCGACCCGGTCATCGCCACGATGGCCGACCAGGAGGACGTCGTCGCGGGGGAGCGGGACATGGGCGGGACGATGCGGCTCGGGTTGTGGCATACGACGCTGCTGCGCGGGTCGCAGGCCAAGGCCGCCTACGGCGACGAGCCGGCCACGGAGCGGCACCGCCACCGCTACGAGGTCAACAACGCCTACCGCCCGCAACTGGAGGCGGCTGGGCTGGTCTTCTCGGGGATGTCCCCGGACGGGCGGCTCATCGAGATCGCCGAACTTCCGGCGACCGTCCACCCCTTCTTCGTCGGCACGCAGGCCCATCCGGAGTTCCGCTCCCGGCCGACCCGCGCACACCCGCTGTTCCGGGCGTTCGTGGCCGCATCGGTCGCCAACGCCGAGGGACGGATGCTTCCCCTGTAGCGCTGCACCCGTAGCCGAAGGGGCTGGTTACGGCACGGAGCCGGCCGCAAAGATCCACTCGACCCGGTGAAGCAGTCACCGAGGCGACGATGTCGAAGTCCCGGTCGTAGTGCAGCCGCGTGACCCGATGTCGCTCGGCGACCGCGACGACCAGCAGGTCCGGGATGCCGACGGCGCGCGTCCTCGAGCCGAGGCCGACACGGCCGCCACCTGGACCGGCCATGGGTGTATCAGCGCCGCCCCGGTGACCTCCTTGAGAACGTAAGCCCCTTCGAGCAAGGAGAAATCCGGTGATGCACTTTCGTGCTCGGCGCAGCCCACTGCCGACCATGCCCATGCCTGAGCCCGCGAGCGTTGTCGAGGGGTCGATCTCGGCCGCTGACCTGGCTCTCCTCTGCGTCTTCGGCATCGGGTCGGAACCGGTCCGCTCCCGGGAGCAACTTCGCCAGGCGCTCCTGCTCGCCGGCTATTCCTGCTCTCATGCCGTGCACCTAATCAAGACCAGCCCACTGCCGGTCCGGGCCGACGCCCGGCACCACTACCGGCTGCGCGCCTTCCAGTCGTGCGTCCCAGCGGCGCAGACGACTACGGCTACCACCACCAAGACGTCCGCGAACACCCGACCTCTTTCTCGAAGGGAAGCACCGTGACCGACATTTCGCACGAGCCCCCGTCTCGCGCGGCCCGACTGCGCGCCGACCACCTCGACCCGCGGGACGCCGCGCAGCGCCTCGCGGACCGCGACGGCGTGCGCCGGCAGGCCGTCGGTCTGGGCCGCGCGCCGTGGCAGGACGCCTACCGGCGGGTGCTGCTCACCGCCGTGCAGGGCCGACGCGCCGACCAGTCCGGCCACCAGGCGTTCCAGCTGTTCACGCCCGAGCGCGGCCAGCAGGTGGGAGTCTGCCACGGTGAGCTGCTGGTGCGGTCCGACGCGGCACGCGACGCCGCGCTGCTGGAGGCGTTGAAGCCGTACGGCTTCAACCCCCCCACACCTCTCGCCGGGCTGAAAGGCCGAGTGCTGCAGCTGGACGGCTGCGACCCGCACCTGTCGGTGGACCAGCTCACCGACATCGCCCGCTTCATCCGGATGACCGGCCACCAGGCGTCGGTCAACCACATCACGCCGCTCGGGCCGGTGATGAAAGGCCTTGCTGGGCCGGAGAACACGACGGTCTCGCTGCCGGCGCCGACCGTGGGCACAGGCTCCTCGGTCCGGGTCGCCGTCATCGACACCGGGGTGACGGCGGAGCAGCGCACCGACGGCTGGCTGGCCGGGCTAGCCCGCAAGGACAACCTGGACCCGCTGGACGACCTGCCGACTCCGAACGGCTTCCTCGACTTCGGCGCCGGACACGGCACGTTCGTGGCCGGCATCGTCCAGCAGATCTGCCCGCAGGCCGAGGTCGTGGTGTACCGCGCCGTGGACAGCGACGGTGTCGGCAGCGAGGCGGACGTGGCCTGCGCCATGGTGCAGGCGGTCGAACAGGGCGCCCGGATCCTCAACCTGTCGCTGGGGGTCAACACCGTCGACGACCAGCCGCTGCTCGCCATTGAGGTGGCGCTCGACCTCATCGCCGAGATCGATCCCGAGGTGCTGGTCTTCGCCGCGGCCGGCAACGACGGCACGACGGTGCCCTGCTGGCCCGCGGCGTCCAAGCGGGTCGTCGCGGTGGGCGCGCTGGCTGCCGACCTGAGCGCCGCGCCGTGGTCCAACCGCGGGTTCTGGGTCGACTGCTCGACCGTCGGCGAAGGGATCGTCTCGACCTACGTGGAGGGTGTGGAGTCCAGCGAGCTGGACCCCTGCCCGGACTCCTTCGGGGCCGACGCCTGGGCGGTGTGGAGCGGCACGTCGTTCGCCGCGCCGCAGGTCGCCGGAGCGGTCGCACGCATCGCCGGTGAGGACGGCTGCACCCCGCGCGAGGCGCTGCGCCGGCTGCAGGAGGGCTGTCGAATGCTGCCGGACTACGGCCGGGCGATACCGCTGCTGGCCGGGACCTGAGAACGACTCACGCTGCGCCGTAGGCGTTCCACACGCACCAGTTTACGAAGCCGGCCGGGTCGTCGCGGTCCACGTCGGCCCGTGCGCTGTGCAACGCCTGGGCCAGCGTCGCTTCGGTCAGGACGCGCTCGTGCAGGCTGCGCATCAAGCCGACCGTCTCGACGTCCGGAACGACCAGCGTGCTGGCTACGAGGCCGGCCGTCCCGCGGGCGAACAGGGCACTGACAAAGCCGAGCATCTCGTTGCCCTCGTAGCCGACCCCGACCCCGGACTCGCACGCCGCGAGCACCATGCGGTGCGGCGCGTCGGTGCGGGCGGCGAGCTCGTGCACCGTGAGTCGCCCGCCGTACAGCACCAGGGCGGAGAACATCGGGTTGTCCGCGCGCAGCACCCCGTGGCAGGCCAGGTGCGCCAGCGACGCGCCCTGCAACGCGGCGGTCGCGGCCGCCACCGTGCTGTCCGGTGGCAGCAGGACTGTTGCAGTCGGGTGCACCTCTCCCAGCGCGTGCACCTCCGTCGCGGCGCCCGGTAGGTCGGGCCCAGCCACCAGCGCGACCCGGTCTGTCGCCGGCGTGCGGCGGGCGGTGCGCGCCCACAGGGCGGCCGAGGGGGTGATCGTCGTCGGTGCGGTGTGCAGCGAGGACCAGGGCACCTGGGACAGCTCCGCGCTCGGCACGATGACCAGCGGGACATCGGGCCCGACGGCCAGCGGCCGTACCAGCAGGTCCACGAGCCGGGTTCGCGCGGATTCCGCGCAGCCCCGCGCGGCGGCCTCGGCGGCGGGGGACCGGGGGCGGGTGAGCCGGCGCAGCCCGAACAGCATCGAC
>JALZMX010000298.1 GCA_030857985.1 Actinomycetota bacterium
CGAGCTCACTGTTCAGGATCATCTCAAGTCGGTGTTCACCAAGACCCTTACGTCGAGTCGTCGCGAGCTGCTCGCCATGTCTCTCGGCAGATGAGGTCGCCGAGGCTCGGCATTCTGGGTGGAAAGGTGTCAACGGCCAGTTCGTGGTCCCCGTTTTTGGCCATCTGAAAGTCCCCACTCTTCGGGGTGTGGTCAGGTCATGGTGTTCCCTCCGAAGCGTTGCTGTGCTGCTTGTCGGGTGGTCTCGAGGCGGTGGGCGATCGCGGTCCAGGTGTGCTGGTGTTGGCGGGCGCGTTGCACCGAGGCAGCCAGCGTGTGTTGCGCGGCACGCAGGTCGGCATCGGCTTGGCTGACCCAGTCGAGCGCATCGGGTGCGTCGGTGTCGGCCAGGGCGGGCAGGGGTCGTGTTGGCTGTCCCTTGCCGAGGGTGGAGCGTAGTTCGGCGCAGGCCGGACACAGCGCGATGGACCCGATCTGGACGGTGGCGGTGAGTTGACAGCCTGGTCGGGTCTTCGGGTCGTGGGCGTAGTAGCAGCGGGTAGCGATGCCGGTTCTGGTCATCGTCGTCAACTTTTCCTTGACGCTTGCCGAAGGGGCGGGCGGGCTCGGGCTTGCATCATCCGGTAGGAGTCGCCGTCGGTGACCACGGTGTGGCAGTGGTGCAGGAGCCGGTCGAGCATGCTGACGGCGGTGGTGTGTTCGGGCAGGAACCGACCCCAGGACTCGAAGGGCCAGTGGGATCCGATGCCGAGGGATCGGCGTTCGTAGGCTGCGGCGACGAACCGGAAGAGGAGTTGTGCGCCGGTGTCGTCCAGCGGCGCGAAGCCGAGTTCGTCGACCAGGACGACGTCGTTGCGAAGCAGGATGTCGATGACTTTGCCGACGGAGTTGTCGGCCAGTCCCCGGTAGAGGGTCTCGACGAGTTCGGCGGCGGGGAAGTATCGGACCCGGTGCCCGGCCTCGACCGCGGCGATCCCGAGCGCGACCAGGATGTGGCTCTTGCCGGTTCCGGCCGGCCCGATCATGCACACGTTCTCCGCGGCGCGCACCCATTCCAGGGAGCTCAGGTAGTCGAAGGTCGCGGCCGGGATCGAGGACGCGGCGACGTCAAAGTCCTCGAGCGTCTTGGTGACCGGGAACGCGGCCTGGCGAAGCCTGGTCCTGGCGTTGGACTCGTCGCGGGCGGTGATCTCTGCCTCGACCAAGGTCCGAAGGAACTCCTCGGGGTTCCAGCGTTGGGTCTTCGCGGTCACCAGAAGCTCGGGTGCCAGCCGTCGCATGGCGGCCATCTTCAACCGCTTCAGCCCCTCGGTCAGGTCCGGTGCCAGCGGTGGTGGTGTTGTCGCAGTCATGCGAGGTCACCGCCGTCGATGCGGTAGGCCTCCAGCGACCGGGTGGGCACCGTGGGCAGCGTCAGCACCAGGGCTTGCCCGGCGGGACGAGGGTGGGGTGCTTGACCGTTGGTGGCCAGGATGGATCGGACGTCGGCGGCGCGCCATCGACCGAACGCCACAGCCCGTTCCAGCGCGGCCAGGAGCGGGTCGGTGCCGTGGGCGGCACCCAGGACCAGGATCTCGTCGATCTCACTGGACAGCTTGGTCACCCCGGCCGCCGCAGCCCCGGTCAAGAACGCCTCGGCAACGGGCCCCAACCCGAGGAACGCCTTCTCAGCGGCGGTTCTGGGCCGCGCCGCCCGACGTGGCTTGTCGGGACGGGGGCCGCCGTAGTGGTCGTCGACGATGCTGGTTTCACCCGGGGCGACCAGAGTGTGCTCGGCGAACACCTCCCCAGTGACCGGCTCGACAACCCGCAGCACCCGGTCGTCGACCAGCACCGTGACCGTGCGGCCGATCAGCCGATTCGGGACCGAGTAGCGTCCCGAGCCGAACCGGATGCAGGACAGCTTGTCGACCTTCCTAGTCGTCGGCCGTGCGCCGAACTCGGGTCGCAGCGACGGCAACGCGGCGAGCAGCCCACGTTCGGTGGCCAGTCGCTGGTCGGGGACCGCGCAGATCTCCGAGTGCAGGTTGGCGTTGACCTCGACGCACCACGCCGCGGCCGCCTCGTTGGCGCTGGCCACGTCGTTGAAAGGAGCTTGCGGGACCATCAGGTCGTCCTTGGCATAGCCGACCAGCCGCTCAACCATCCCCTTCGACTCCGGATCGGCGGCCTCGCAGAAGTCGGGCCGGAACCGGAAGTGGGTCGCGAACCGGACATAGTCCGGGGTCGGGACCACGACGTTGGCAACGACCCCGCCCTTCAGGCAGCCCATCCGGTCCGCCAGCACGACCTTGGGCACACCGCCGAGGACCTCGAAGCACTCAGCCAAGAACCCGAGCGTCGTGGTGGCCTTCTCGTCGGCGGCGAACCGGACGAACCGGAACCTCGACCAGGCCAACACTGCGCAGAAGACGTGCACCCCGTCCAGGACGCCCCAGTCGATAATCAGTGTCTCCCCGGGCGCCCACACCCCCGGACGACGACCCCGAGGGTGGCCTTGGCGCCACTCGCGTTTGGCGTCGGCGACCAGACGGCGGAAGTTCCGCGCCGATCCCACATAGCCGGCCGCGCGGGCCTCGGGCAGCAGTCGCTTGGCCGAGATCCGGCCTGAGGTGGCCTTCACCCGCTTGGCGACCAGGTCAGCGACCTCCGCGTAGTTCCTGGCCCGCGGCGGCTTCTCTACTAGCGTCCCGCCGGTCTCGTGCTGCGCGATGACCCTCTTCACGGTCTTGTGGGTCGTCCCGCAGATCGCGGCCGCTCCCCGATAACTGCCCACATCTCGATAGGCGGCAATTACGTCCATGCGTTCCCTCGCGTTCTTCAATGGAGTCCCCTGCGTGGTCGACGTGTGACTGATTGGCACCGCCACCGTCACCACGCAGGGCCTCACGGCTCGCTACGACACGACGAACGAAGAGTGGGGACTTCTACCTGGCCAAAACCGGGGACTCAGACTTGGCCACCAGTGGGGACTTTTTCATGGCCACGGACATGCCTGGGCGTCAGTCGGGCCAAGGTTTACGAGTTGATGGCCAGCGGCGAGCTGCCGTCGGTGCGCGTAGGGGGATCGCGCCGTATCCGTGCATGCGATCTGGAGAGGTTCGTGACCGGTTTAGACGCAGGTTGGCGCAAGGGCGTGTCCGCGGGGCCGCACTTGTCCAGGTAGTTCTCGTTCGCGAGCTGGGCACGAGCCACGCAGAGCCGTTCGCGGCAACCACGGCGGCGATCGCGCCTACAGCTTCCCAGGACCGACGCGCAGCGAGATCGGATGAACCAGTTGTCGGCAGATGACTCGTGTGTTCAGCCATCCTCAGCCGCCGCGGTCAGCGCACCGCGGGACGTGACCTTGAAGCGACAACGTCGGGCAGGTGCTCAAGACGTGGACGCCGGGACGAGGGTGTGGGTCACGATCGTTGGGTACGTCCGCACGATCGGGGGGAGCATTCCTTGTCGCACCAGTGACCCAGCCGCCTTCGTCTCCCGACCTCAAACTGCAGTGGCCGGAGGTGACTGCACCCTGGCGGGCGGCTGCGGCCGCGGCACCCCTCGCGCAGTCATCGAGCGTTCCAGGCATGCGTCCGCCGACCGGCCAGGGCGTCAGCGGCGAGGTAGCCCTTTTCGCCCACAAAGACGCGGCCCGCAGTGCCCCGACGCATCGATTTTCGCGTTCCAACACAGCATCAGAGAACGGCGGAGAGCGAGGATGACCGTCAGCC
>JALZMX010000299.1 GCA_030857985.1 Actinomycetota bacterium
CATCGTCACCACGCAGTCGGTCACCTCCCAACCGCGCAGTCCCTGAAGCAACGCCGATCGCACGCCCTCCTCGGTCGCGGCGATGAACGCCGGGGGCAGGTTGCCCCGTTCGATACCGGGTGAGAACTCGACGCCGTGCCCGACCAGGGCGGCCTCGACGCGCAGCCCGATTGCGGCCAGGTAGGGGTTGTCGTCCACCTTGATCCGGTCCACCGACGAGCCGACCCCGACCACCCGCTCGAGACAAACCACCGACGTGTCCAGGAAGCGTGCGCGCACGCCGTACCGATCCTCCAGCAGCGCCGCGATCACCTCCTTCTGCACTTCACCGTGCAGGCTCACCGCCGCCTCGCCGTCGGTCTCTTCCATTCGCAGGTCGATGAGCGGGTCCTCGTCGGCGAGCTCTGTCAGGCCGGCGAAGAGCGCCGTGCGCTGGGTCGGGTCCACCGGCTCGACGAGGGCCTGCAGGGTGGCGGGGGCGAAGCGGTGGGTACGGCGTCGTGGCGGCCGGCCGAGGACGTCTCCGATCCGCGCGGCCGGCCCGCGCACGACGGCGATCTGGCCCGCCCGCGCGACTGCGCCGACCGTCACCCCTGCGGGGCCGCTCACCGTCACTTCAGTCACCTTTTCCGGCCGCCCATTGCCGATCGCGACCCGGTCACGCGCCCGGAGTTCGCCCGACCACAGCCGGATCCACGCGCGCCGCCCGCGCTCGTCCCGGTCGACGGCGAACACGGTGCCCGCGACGGGTCCCCCGCATCGCGGCGCGCGAGGCAGGATCTCGGTGAGGACCCGGCGCAACTCGGGCATGCCGGCGCCCGTGATCGCCGACCCGCACACGACCGGCGTCAGTGCCCCCCGGCGTACTCCTTGCCGGAGCGCCCGTACGACGTCCCGCCTGCGCACGGGCTCCTCGGACACCCACCGCCCGAGCAACAGGTCGTTGGTCTCGGCCACGGCGGCGACGACGGACTCGTCGGTGAGAGGTACGGCGGTGACGCGGGCCGTGCGCTGTCCCTGGTCCGATGCGCGTGTCAGCTCGACGATGCGCGGCGTCAGTCGGCGGCGCACCTGCTCCAAGGGGCGGCCCACGTCGGCGCCGACGCGGTCGAGCTTGTTGACGAACAGCACCGTCGGCACACCGATCCGCTGGAGTGCGCGCCAGATTGTCACGGTCTGCGGCTGGACGCCCTCGACCGAGGACAGCACCAGCACGGCCGCGTCGAGAACGCCGATGGAGCGCTCGACCTCGGTGATGAAGTCGGGGTGGCCGGGGGTATCCACGAGGTTTACCGCCAGGTCGCCGAGCGGGAATGACGTCACCGTGGCGCGGATGGTGATGCCGCGCCGGCGCTCCAGCTCCATCGAGTCGGTGCGGGTGGTGCCTGCGTCGACGCTCCCGAGGGCGTCGATCACGCCGGCCTCGAAAAGCAGTCGTTCGGTCAGGCTGGTCTTGCCGGCGTCAACATGCGCGACGATCCCGAGGTTGAGTGATGAGGACAAGCGGCAGCTCCACGGCGAGACTGGATGGGCGTCTGTGGTGTGGTAGCTGCTCGCACTGCTTCTCCTCGGTTCGGTCAGACGATGGCTCGACGAGGGTGACACGAGCGCACGATCGGGGGCTAACGGTTTTTCGGGCGCCGTGCTGTCTGACGCCGATGGATCCGCGGGCTAGCTCCAGGCGCTGGCCGCCGCGCTCACGCGGAGTCGTCGGTGTCGAGGTAGAGGCAGAACGGGTGCCCGGCGGGATCGAGCATCACTCGAACCGTCTCCTGCGGCTGGTACGACGCCACTTCTGCTCCGACCTCGACGGCATACGCGACCGCCGCTTCCACGTCGTCGACTCCGATGTCGAGGTGCATCGACATCTGCGGCTTGCCCTCCTCGGTCGGCCAGACCGGTCGGACGTAGTTCGGCTCCGTCGCGAACGCGAGGTTGTAACCGGCGTCCTCCGATGGGGCGAGGTCGGTCCAGTCCTCTGCCTCGTTGAAGATCTGCCAGCCGAGCAGCCGTGCGTAGAAACGGGCCAGCTCGCGGGCGTCCGGTGCGTCAAGGGCGACGCCCCACCACTGTGTCTTGGTCCGCAGCGCCATGAGCACA
>JALZMX010000308.1 GCA_030857985.1 Actinomycetota bacterium
GCGAACGGCGTGTAGGTGCCGGCGATGAGCAGGAAGATGGTGGCGTGGTCCAGCCGCCGGAGCACGGCATGAACGCGCGGCGACCAGCGGCCGCGATGGAAGAGCGCGCTGCTGCCGAACAGCAGCAGCGCCGAGACCGCGAAGATCGCGGACCCGATGCGCGCCTCACGGGTGGGGGAGAGAGCGACGAGCACGATTCCCGCGGCCAGCGCCAGCGGGAACGCGCCGGCATGCAACCACCCACGCAGCCTCGGCTTGATCTGGTCGACGCGTTCAAGCAACCGGTCCCCCGCCTCGCCGACTGCGTCGTGCACCGCGTCCTGTGCCGCGCCGAGTCGATCCGCGCCGAGTCGATCCCGAGCCATGACGCCTCACCGTACTCCCGCCGCGGCAGCCTCACCGGCGGTAACCTGACCGGCACAGGGTGGGCGGTCCGGACGGAGGTGTCGCACGGATGCGGGGTCTGCGGGACGTCGCGTACGGGATCTACGAACGCCGGGTCGAGCGTTCGCTGCCGATGGATCGGCTGCCCCGGCACGTCGGCGTCATCGTCGACGGCAACCGCCGGTGGGCGAAGGCTCTCGGTGGCGATGCCAACACCGGCCACGCGGCCGGGGCCGAGCGGATCGCGCAGTTCCTGGGCTGGTGCGACGAGCTCGATGTCCAGGTGGTCACGCTGTGGCTGCTGTCGACCGACAACCTCGGACGCCCCGAGCCCGAGCTGCAGCCGCTGCTGCGCATCATCGAGCACTTGGTGAACACCCTCGCCGACACCGGTTGCTGGAGGGTCCATCCGGTCGGCGCGCTCGACCTGCTGCCGGCGGCGACCGCGCAGGTGCTCAAGGACGCTGCCGCCCGCACCGCGACGATCGACGCGATGACGGTCAACGTCGCGGTCGGGTACGGCGGTCGCCGCGAGCTCGCCGATGCAGTGCGGTCGCTGCTGCTCGAGCATGCGTCACGGGGTACGACGATCGAGGAGCTGGCCGAGATCCTCGATGTCGACCACATCGCCCAGCACCTCTACACGCGAGGCCAGCCCGACCCGGACCTGCTGATCCGGACCTCGGGGGAGCAGCGGCTCTCGGGCTTCCTGCTGTGGCAGAGCGCGCACTCGGAGTTCTACTTCTGCGAGGCGCTGTGGCCGGACTTCCGCCGGGTGGACTTCCTGCGGGCGCTGCGCGCCTACGCCGCCCGGCAGCGCCGCTTCGGCTCCTGACCACGCCGGTCTGGCATCAGAGCATCAGTTTCAGTGATGCTATGATGCCACGATGCGCACGACGGTGACTCTGGATCCTGATGTCGACCAGTTGATCAAGGCGTCGATGAAGGAGCGGGGCCTGTCCTTCAAGGCAGCCCTCAACGCGGCGGTTCGCGCCGGGCTCACCACGACGCCCGGGCGCAGCTATCAAACGCCTACCGGCTCGATGGGCTTCAACCCCGAGGCGCCCTGGGACAAGGCCCTGCGACTTGCCGGAGAGCTCGAGGACATCGAGCTCATCCGCAAGATGGTGCTCGGGAAGTAGCCCGGGTGCAGATCGTCGACGTCAACGTACTGGTGTACTCCTACAACGAAGACGCGCCTCTGCATGCGCCTGCCCGCCGCTGGATCGAGGAGGCGCTCTCCGGCCGGCAGACCGTTGGGTTCGCCTGGGTTGTCCTGCTTGCCTTCCTCCGGCTCACCACCAGAGCGTCCCTTTCTCCGCGCCCACTGAGCGTGCAGCGCGCGGTCGAGGTCACCGAGAGCTGGCTGGCCCAGCCTGGAGCGGTGATCGTCGAACCCACTGTTCGCCACCTCTCGCTCGTCCACGGGCTGCTGTCGTCCAGTGGCACCGGCGGCAACCTGGTGAACGACGCCCACCTGGCTGCCCTGGCGCTCGAGCACCGCGCGACGGTCGTGTCGTTCGATCGCGACTTCGGGCGCTTTGCCGGGGTGAGGACGCACGTCCCCGGCTGACCACGGCGTTCACCCACCGTTCGGGCGTGTCGGCACGGTACGCCGCCCGCACCGCCGTACCGTCGTGGCAACGTCCGGCGGGTAAGCCGGCCGTTCGGGAGGCCCACCAGTGCACACACGCCACCACAGGGACCGGCATCCAGGTCCTCGGGCTCGGCCCCGGTCCACTGCTGACTCAGGGCCGGCGGCGGATGCCCGTGGCCCCCGAGGGGATGACCGTGCTCGCTACTGCTCCCACTGCCCGGCGGACCTATGTCCTGGACACCAGCGTCCTGCTGGCCGATCCGCTGGCGCTGCAACGCTTCGACGAGCACGAGGTGGTGCTCCCGGTCGTGGTCATCACCGAGCTGGAGGGGAAACGCCACCATCCTGAGCTGGGCTACTTCGCGCGTTCCGCGCTGCGGCACCTGGACGAGCTGCGCGTCCTGCACGGCCGGCTCGACGCGCCGGTTCCGATGGGAACCGCCGGCGGCACCTTGAGAGTCGAGCTCAACCACACTGATCCAGAGTCGCTGCCGGCGGGTTTCCGGCTCGGCGACAACGACACCCGCATCCTCGCGGTGGCCCGCAACCTGTCCGACGAGGGCTCCGACGTGACGGTGGTGTCCAAGGACCTGCCGATGCGGGTCAAGGCGTCGGCGGTGGGCCTGGCCGCCGAGGAGTACCGCGCCGAGCTTGCGTTGGAGTCGGGCTGGACCGGGATCGCCGAGCTCGAGGTCGCCCCGGAGGACGTCGACGCGCTCTATGCCGACGGCCAGGTGGAGGTGGAGGCGACGGGCGAGCTGCCCTGCCACACCGGGGTGGTGCTGCTGTCCGGGCGGGGGCACGCGCTCGGCCGCGTCACCGCGGACAAGCGGGTGCGCCTGGTGCGTGGTGACCGCGAGGCGTTCGGCATCCGCGGCCGCTCCGCCGAGCAACGGATCGCCCTCGACTTGCTGCTGGACCCCGACATCGGCATCGTCTCCCTCGGTGGCCGCGCCGGCACCGGCAAGTCGGCGCTCGCGCTGTGCGCCGGGCTCGAGTCTGTGCTCGAGCGCCGGCAGCACAAGAAGGTGGTCGTCTTCCGGCCGCTGTTCGCGGTCGGCGGGCAGGACCTGGGCTACCTGCCCGGCAACGAGTCGGAGAAGATGGCGCCCTGGGCGCAGGCGGTCTTCGACACTCTCGGTGCGCTGACGAGCAGTCACGTCGTCGAGGAGGTGCTCGACCGCGGGATGCTCGAGGTGCTGCCCCTGACGCACATCCGTGGGCGCTCGCTGCACGACGCGTACGTCGTGGTCGACGAGGCGCAGTCGCTCGAGCGCAACGTTCTGCTGACCGTACTTTCGAGGGTTGGGGCCAACTCCCGCGTCGTACTCACTCACGACGTGGCCCAGCGCGACAACCTGCGCGTCGGCCGGCACGACGGCGTGGTGGCGGTGGTGGAGAAGCTCAAGGGGCACCCGCTCTTCGCGCATGTGACCCTCACCCGGTCCGAGCGCTCACCGATCGCCGCGCTGGTGACCGAGATGCTGGAGATCGTCTCGCTCTGACCGTGACCGTGTTGTGTCTGGCGCGGTGATGCCGATGGTGGCAGAGTGCGAGCAGCGACTTTCCGCAATGTCAACGCACAGGAGACCACATGCGACGCAAATCCTTCCTAAGAGTGATGGCGGTGACCTCGGCCACCGCGCTGCTGACCACCGGCTGCCTACAGGGGGGCGACGACGGTGGTGGTGGCGGCGGCGGCTCCGAGGAGACCGAGGAGGGTGACGGCTCGGTGCAGATCCTCGGTGCCTTCCCCGATCCTGAGGCGGGGTTCTTCGAGGACTCGTTGAAGGACTTCGAGAAGGAGTCGGGAATCGACGTCACCTACGTCGCGTCGACCGACTTCACCACCGAGATCCGCACCCGCGTGCAGGGCGGCAACCCACCCGACATCGGACTGTTCCCCCAGCCGGGCTTGGTGGAGGAGCTCGGTGCCGGTGCCGACGCAATCCCGCTGAACGACCTGGTCGACGTCGACAAGCTGAACGAGACGCTGATCCCGGGCTTCCTGGACTCGGTGACCGACGAGAACGGCAACCTGTTCGCGGCGCCGATGCGGATGGCGGTCAAGAGCATCGTGTGGTACCCGAAGCCGGCGTTCGAGGAGGCCGGCTACGAGGTGCCCGAGACCTGGACGGATCTGCAGGAGCTGGCCGAGCAGATGCAGTCCGACGGCAACACCCCGTGGTGCCTCGGCGCTGAAGCCGGCGCCGACACCGGATGGGTGCTCACCGACTGGGTCGAGGAGATGGTGCTGCGCACCGCCGGCCCTGACGTCTATGACCAGTGGGTGAACCACGAGATCCCGTTCGACGACCCGCAGATCCAGGAAGCAGCCGCGCTGTTCGGCGACGACATCCTCTTCAAGCAGGGAGCGGTCGCCGGTGGACCACAGGGCGTGCTGACCACGCCGTTCGACGTGTCTCCCAACGGGATGTTCGAGGACCCGCCGCAGTGCTTCCTGCACCGGCAGGGCAACTTCGTCACCGGGTTCTTCCCCAAGGACGTGCAGAGCAACCTCGCCGAAGAGGTGGGCACGTTCGTGCTGCCGCCCGTGGAGGACGGGTACGACGGCACCCCGATCCTCGGGGGTGGCGACATGGCCACCGCGTTCGTCAACGACACCGATGTGGTCGAGGTGATGAAGTTCATCACGTCTGACGAGTTCGGCAAGCCGTGGGCCGCCGCCGGAGGCTGGCTGTCGCCGCACAGCACGTTCGACAATTCCGCCTATCCGGATCCCACCACTCAGGAGATCGCCGCGCTGGTGCAACAGGGCGACATCTTCCGTTTCGACGCCTCCGACCTGATGCCGGCCGAAGTCGGCGCGGGCACGTTCTGGGACGGCATGGTGGACTGGGCGGCCGAGGAGAAGAGCCTGGAGGAGGCGCTCGCCAGCATCGAGGAGAGCTGGCCCAGCGACTGACCTCCGGTCAGCGGCCGGTCGGATGGCCGGGCGGTCCTACGCGGGATCGCCCGGCTCCTCAGCACCGAGGGAGTAACCCATGGTGAAACTGCTCACAGCACTCGCCGCGATCCTCACCGGCGTCGGCGGTGTGACCCTGCTCTACTTCGTGCTCAACGCGTTGGCGGAGCGGCTGCCGGGGGTCTGGGAGCACCGCCTCAAGCCGTTCGTGTTCATCGGACCGGCCGTGCTGGTGGTAGGGCTGTTCCTCGTCTACCCGGCCGCTCAGACCGTCCTCTACAGCTTCGCCGACGACACCAGCACCGCGTATGTCGGCCTGGACAACTACGCCGAGCTGTTCGGCGACGAGAGCTTCCGTGCGGCACTGTTCAACAACGCGCTGTGGATCATCATCGTCCCGACGTTGAGCGTGGTGATCGGGCTGCTGGTCGCGGTGATGGCGGACAAGCTCAGCGCCCGGTCGGAGAGCGCCACCAAATCGGTGATCTTCCTGCCGATGGCGATCAGCTTCGTCGGTGCCGGCACGATCTGGGGCTTCGTGTACGACGCCAACCTCAGGGCTGGCGGCGAGCAGATCGGCCTGCTCAACGCGATCGCCACGATGATCGGCTTCGACCCGGTGGTGTGGCTGCAGCAGAGCCAGCTCGCGATCAACGACCTGCTGCTGATGGTGATCATGATCTGGCTGCAGGCAGGGTTCGCGATGGTGCTGCTGTCGGCCGCGATCAAGAACGTCCCCGACGAGACCCTCGAGGCGGCCCGCATCGACGGTGCCACCGAGCTGCAGATCTTCTTCCGGGTCGTGGTCCCGCAGATCTGGGCGACCGTGCTGGTGGTGTTCACCACGATCCTCATACTGGTGATGAAGATCTTCGACATCGTCTACGTGATGACCAACGGAGCCTTCGACACCGAGGTGGTGGCGAACGTCTTCTACAAGCAGCTGTTCGAGTTCGGCAACAACGGCGCGGCGGCGGCCGTGGTCGTGGTACTGATGGTCGCGGTGATCCCGCTGATGGTCTACCAGGTGCGCCGGCTCCGTTCCGAGGAGGCAGGGCGATGACCGCGACCGGAGCCACCGCCGCCGACCTCGGGCGCACCGACCGGGCGAGCGCGGCCGAGACCCACTCCTCCGCGCGACCGCGCAGATCGGGGGGGCGCTGGCTTCTGCTGCTGGCTCTGACGCTGATCTGCCTGCTCTGGACGGTGCCCACGATCGGGCTGTTGGTCTCCTCGTTCCGAGAGGAGCAGGCGGTCGACACCAGCGGCTGGTGGACGATCTTCGCCTCACCGCTCGACTTCTCCCAGTGGACCCTGGACAACTACCGCGAGATCCTCGCCGGCGGCATGGGGGACGCCTTCATCAACAGTCTCGTGGTGACGGTGCCGGCGACCGTGATCCCGATCATGATCGCCGCCTTCGCGGCGTACGCGTTCACGTTCATGCGCTTTCCCGGGCGCAACCTGCTGTTCATCTTCGTGGTCGGTCTGCTCGTGGTACCGCTTCAGGTGGCCTTCGTCCCGCTGTTGCAGCTCTACGTGGGCTATGGCCTGAACGGCACGTTCCTCGCCGTCTGGCTGGCCCATACCGGCTTCGGCATGCCGCTGGCGATCTACATCCTGCGCAACTACATGGGCTCGCTGCCCAAGGAGATCATCGAGTCCGCCGAGATCGACGGGGCGACGCACTTCCAGACGTTCTATCGGCTGATCCTGCCGATGTCGGTGCCGGCTCTAGCGGCGTTCGCTATCTTCCAGTTCCTCTGGGTGTGGAACGACCTGCTGGTCGCGCTGATCTTCCTGAGCAGCGAACCGGCAAACGCCGTCGTCACGATCCAGCTCACCACGCTGCTCGGAGAGTTCGGCTCGGAGTGGCACCTGCTGACCGCTGGCGCCTTCCTCACCATGACGGTTCCGCTCATCGTGTTCTTCTCGCTCCAACGGTTCTTCGTCCGGGGCCTCACCGCTGGCTCGGTCAAGGGCTGACGCTTTCTGTTCGCTATGGATCGTTCGGCACGTTCCTGCCGACGAAAGAAAGGCAACGACACATGGCAACCGTGAACTTCCACGAGGCGACGCGGGTCTTTCCCGGCGCCGACAGCCCGGCTGTGGACAAGCTCGAGCTCGAGATCAACGACGGCGAGTTCATGGTGCTCGTCGGACCGTCGGGATGCGGCAAGTCGACCTCGCTGCGGATGCTCGCCGGGCTGGAAGAGGTCAACTCCGGCAGCATCAACATCGGCGACCGCGACGTGACCAACATGCCGCCGAAGGACCGCGACATCGCCATGGTCTTCCAGAACTACGCCCTCTATCCGCACATGTCGGTGGCCGACAACATGGGCTTTGCGCTGAAGATGGCCGGGGTGAGCAAGGACGATCGGGCCGGCCGGGTCGCGGACGCGGCCAAGCTGCTCGGCCTGGAGGACTACCTCGACCGCAAGCCCAAGGCGCTCTCCGGTGGTCAGCGCCAGCGCGTCGCCATGGGCCGCGCCATCGTCCGGGAACCGCAGGTGTTCTTGATGGACGAGCCCCTGTCCAACCTCGACGCCAAGCTGCGGGTATCGACCCGCGCACAGATCGCCGCACTGCAGCGCCGGCTCGGCGTGACCACGGTCTACGTCACGCACG
>JALZMX010000317.1 GCA_030857985.1 Actinomycetota bacterium
CAGTTTCCGGCGCACGTTCGACACCTATGACGGGTACGGACCCGCCGACGCGACCATCGTGGTGCTGCCGTCGATCAGCTTCGCCGACACCGAGCTGCGCAAGATCACCGGGATCACCTACTACGAACACCGGCTCCTCTGCCTGCTGCTGCTCCTCGCCGAGCCTCGCCGCCGCATGGTCTACGTGACCGCGATGCCGGTCGATGCGGCCGTGCTCGACTACTACCTCGGGCTGCTGCCCGACCCGACCGACGCGCGGCAACGACTGACCTTGGTCACGTTGCACGACCCGCGCCCGAGCGCGCTGAGCACCAAGCTGCTCGCATCGCCGTCGGTGCTGTCGCAGGTGCGGGCCGCGGTCGATGGCGAGCGAGCGGCCTACCTGCTCCCGTTCAACGTCACCGAAACAGAGCGCTCTGTCGCCGACCTGCTCCAGCTGCCGATCTTCGGTCCGCGACCGGACCAAGCACAACTTGGCACAAAGAGCGGTTCGCGTCGTGTCGCCCGGGCGGCGGGGGTGCCGGTGTTGGAAGGGTTCGAGAACCTCGCCTCGACGCACGAGCTGGACCGAGCGATCAGTGAACTCGTTGGTGGTGATGACCCGCCAGATGCCGTGGTGGTCAAGCTCGACCACGGGTTCTCCGGGCAGGGCAACGCGATCATCGACTGCCGGGACTTCACTGCGCCGGCGTCCGGCCGCCCGACGACCTTCTGTGCGGACGGAGAGACGTGGCCGACGTACGGCCCCAAGATCGACGCGGAGGGCGCCATCGTCGAGCGACTGCTGACCGGCGGGCTCATCGCCTCCCCGAGCGTGCAGGTGAGGATCGCGCCGAACGGCGTCCACCAGGTCGTCTCGACTCACGACCAGGTCCTCGGCGGCCAGCACAACCAGGTCTATCTGGGCTGCCGCTTTCCCGCGGCTGTGGAGTACCGCGAGGAGATCACCGACCTTGCCGAACGCGCAGCCACTCACCTGGCACAGCTCGGGGTGATGGGCACGTTCGGGATGGACTTCTTCGTGCAGGCGGACGCGTTCAGCCCACAGGTCGCGCTGGCGGAGATCAACCTCCGGCTGGGCGGCACCACACACCCCAACGTGATGGCGCAGCTGCTGACCCGGTCCGCCTACCACCCGCGCCGCGGCGAGCTGCTGGACTCCGCCGGGCGACCGGTCTGCTACGTCGCTTCGGACAACATCAAGTCACGGCGCCTCATCGGAGTGCGACCCAGTAGCGTGCTCGACGCGTTGTCGCGGTCCGACCTGCTCTACGACAGCGGCACTGGCACCGGCGCCACCTGTCACCTGCTGGACGCGCTACCCGAACACGGCAAGATGGGCGTCACCTGCATCGCCCGCACCGTGGCTGACGCCGACGACATCTACCGCCAGGTCAGCGACGTGCTGGCGAACGAGGTCGCCGCAGATGGTTCGTGAAGAACCGTTGTCCTCGACCGCGTCTCAATGCCCGCGAGACGGCGTCGGCTGCTCCCGCATCGCCCAGGGTGACCCGTAGGCGTTGAGCAGGTCGAGGAACGGCGCGGCGTCGAACGCCTCCGGGCCGAGCACGCCCGACCCGCTCCACACCCCGGTCGCCAGCAGCTCCAGCGCGATGGCCGGGTTGACCGCGGTCTGCCAGACGACGCACTGGTGGCCGTACTCGCGCATCGACCACGCGTTGTCGACGACGTGATAGAGGTACGTCGACCGCGGCTCGCCGTCGACCCCGGTTCCAGTCACCCACAGCCCGGCGCAGGTCTTGCCGTGCATCGCCTCGCCGAGCGTCGCCGGATCAGGGAGGCAGGCCGCCACCACGTCGCGGGGACTCACCTCCAGCCCGCCGACCCGGACCTGGTCGGTGCGGTCGAGCCCGAGCTTGTGCAGCGTCTTCAGCACGTCGATGAACTCCGCGCCCAGTCCGTACTTGAACGTCGCGCGCCGGGCGTCGAGCCAGCGCGGCATCAGCAGCACCTCCTCGTGCTCGACGTTGACGCACTCCACCGGCCCGATGCCCTCGGGGAAGTCGAAGACCTCCAGCTCGCTGAACGGCTCGGTGGTGAACCAGCCGCGGTCCTTCTCCCAGATCACCGGGGGGTTGAGGCACTCCTCGATGGTCGTCCAGATCGAGAACGACGGGGCGAAGTCGTGTCCGTCGACGGTCAGGTTCGCACCGTCCCGGACGGCAAGCTCGTCGATCTCGCTGAACAAGTGGTCGGCGGCATAGCGGGCGAACACGTCGGACAGCCCGGGCTCCACTCCGATGCCGACGACCGCGAGCCGGCCGGCCGCCTCCCAGTCCGCGCTCTTGGCGAACTGCTGGTCGCCCAGCTTCACGCCCGGCTTCGAGTACGGCGACGTCGGGTGCGGCCGGGACAGGCTCATCGCCATGTCGAGGTAGTTCGCGCCGGCCGCGTGGGCGCCGTCGAAGACCGGCATCACGAAGCGCGGGTCGACCGCGTTGAGCACATGGGTGATCGCGTGCTCGCTGGCGAGCGCGGTGATGGTCTCCGCCGAAGAGGCGTCGACCTGTACGCCGACGAACCGGTCGTCGGACACCGCCGCGGCGGCCCGCTGCGCCCGTCGTACGTCGTAGTCGGCGACCACGACCCGCTCGAAGAAGCCACGCCGGGCGGCGATCGCGGCGAAGGCAGCGCCGACACCGCCAGCGCCGACGACCAGGATCCGCACCGGCTCAGGCCTCGAGGTTGGTCATGACGTGCTTGACCCGGGTGTAGTCCTCCAGGCTGTACATCGACAGGTCCTTGCCGTAACCCGAGTGCTTGAAGCCGCCGTGCGGCATCTCCGCGACCACCGGGATGTGGCAGTTGATCCACACGCAGCCGAAGTCGAGACGCCTGGCCATCCGCATCGCCCGGCCGTGGTCGCGGGTCCACACCGACGATGCGAGGCCGTACCGCACGCCGTTGGCCCAACGGACCGCCTCGTCCTCGTCGCTGAAGCCCTGCACGGTGATCACCGGTCCGAAGATCTCGTCCTGCACCGCCTCGTCGTCCTGGCGCAGCCCGGAGACGACCGTCGGTGCGAAGAAGAAGCCGTCGGCGAGTGCGCCGCCGAGGCGCTGTCCGCCGGTCTGCAGCTGCGCATGGTCGGGCAACCGGTCGATGAAACCGCTGACCCGGTCGAGCTGGTCGGAATTGTTGACCGGGCCGTAGAGCACGTCCGCGTCGTCGGGCATCCCGGCCCTGGTGCCCTTGGCCTGCTCGGTCAGGGCGGACACGAAGTCGTCATGCACCCGTGGTCCGGCCAGCACCCGGGTGGCGGCGGTGCAGTCCTGACCGGCGTTGAAGTAGCCGGCCTCGGCGATCGCCGCCGAGGCCGCCTCCACGTCGGCGTCGTCGAAGACCACGACGGGTGCCTTCCCGCCCAGCTCGAGGTGGACCTTCTTCAGGTCCGTGGCCGCCGAGCCGGCGACCTCCCTGCCGGCGCGGACTGACCCGGTGATCGAGACCATCTGCGGGATCTTGTGCTCGACCATCGCGCGGCCGGTGTCGCGGTTTCCGGTGATCACGTTGAGCACGCCGGGCGGGAGGATGTCGGCGGCCACCTCGGCCAGCAGCAGTGTCGAGGCGGGAGTGGTGTCGCTGGGCTTGAGCACGACGGTGTTGCCGGCGGCCAGCGCGGGGGCGATCTTCCAGACCGCCATCATCATCGGGTAGTTCCAGGGGGTGACCTGGGCGCAGACGCCGATCGGCTCGCGCCGGACCATCGAGGTGTGACCGGTCATGTACTCGCCGGCGGAGCGGCCCTCGAGGCAGCGGGCGGCACCGGCGAAGAACCGGATCTGGTCCACCATCGGCGGCAGCTCCTCCGAGGCGGTGAGCGCGAGCGGCTTGCCCGTGTTCTCGCTCTCCACCGCGACGAACTCCTCGGCGCGTGCCTCGATCACATCGGCCAGCTTGAGCAGCGCCCGCTGCCGCTCGCTCGGTGTCGCATCACGCCAGGTCTCGAACGCGGTCGCCGCTGCCTGCATCGCGTCGTCCACGTCGTGCGCAGAGGAGATCGGGGCGCTGGCGTAGGTGGCTCCGGTGGCCGGGTTGACCACCGGTGCCGTGCGTCCATCGGCGGCCTCGCGCTGGTTGCCGCCGATGAGGTTGCGCAAGGTTGCCGTCTCCGTCATGGCTCCGCCGATCCGAGGTCTGGGGTAACAGGATCGGTGTGACTATAGCGATCCGGCGACGAATTCAATAGGCACAACCCGCCTTCGCTGACGATATGGGCAGTGCGATGCGGTGCAGGTCGCTGGCTAGGCTGAGCGCCATGACGGGTGCCCCTCGCTGCGCGCCGCTGGAGCTGTTCGCGGTCGACGCGCTGCTGGACGAGGAGGAGCGGGCGATCCGGGACACGGTGCGCCGCTTCTGTGACGAGCGGCTGCGCCCGCGGGTCGCCGACTGGTTCGAGCAGGGCTCGGTGCCCGCCCGCGAGCTCGCGCTCGAGCTGGGGTCGCTGGGCTTGTTGGGCATGCACCTGCAGGGCTACGGCTGCGCGGGCACCGGCGCCGTGTCGTACGGCCTGGCGTGCATGGAGCTGGAGGCCGTCGACTCCGGCATCCGCAGCCTGGTGTCCGTGCAGGGGTCCCTTGCGATGTACGCGCTGTGGCGGTTCGGCAGCGACGAGCAGAAGGACACCTGGCTGCCGCGGATGGCCGCAGGCGAGGCGATCGGGTGCTTCGGGCTGACCGAGGCTGACTTCGGCTCCGACCCGGCCGGCATGCGTACGACGGCCAAGCGCGACGGCACCGACTGGGAGCTGGACGGCACGAAGACCTGGATCACGAACGGCTCGATCGCCGACGTCGCGGTGGTATGGGCGCGCACCGACGACGGGATCCGCGGCTTCGTCGTACCCACCGACTCCCGGGGCTTCGAGGCGCGCGAGATCACCCGCAAGCTGTCGTTGCGTGCCTCGGTGACCTCCGAGCTCGTGCTCGATGCCGTCCGGTTGCCGGCCTCGGCGATGCTGCCGGAGGCTCGCGGTCTGTCGGGCCCGTTGAGGTGCCTGTCGGAGGCCCGGTTCGGGATCGTCTTCGGCGCGCTCGGCGCCGCCCGCGACTGCCTGGAGACCACGATCGCCTATGCGGGAGAACGGCAGGTCTTCGACAAGCCGCTGACGGCGTACCAGCTCACCCAGGCCAAGCTCGCCGACATGACGCTCGAGCTCGGCAAGGGAATGCTTCTCGCCCTGCACCTGGGCCGGCTCGAGGACGCGGGCGCACTGCGGCCCGAACAGGTCTCGCTCGGCAAGCTCAACAGCGTGCGCGAGGCGTTGGCGATCGCCCGCGAGTGTCGGACCATCCTCGGCGCCAGTGGGATCACGCTCGACTACCCGGTGCTGCGTCACGCCAACAACCTCGAGTCGGTGCTCACCTACGAGGGCACCTCCGAGGTGCACCAACTCGTGATCGGGCAGGCACTGACGGGCCAGTCCGCCTTCCGCTGACCCACAGTCGCCCAATGCTGAGCGGTGCGGCGCGACCCGTAGGGCTCAGGGGTGAGCGGTGCGGCGCGACCCGTAGTGCTCAGGGGTGAGCGGTGCCGCGCGACCCGTAGTGCTCAGGTGACGTGTTTCTGACCTTGCGATAGAGATCCGTGGCGAATCAAACAACATCGGCGGGTCCTTGGCTGGTCGTATCTTCTCGTTCGGCTCGGTGGGTGGCAAGGCGTCGGAGGCGGGCTTGTTCGA
>JALZMX010000320.1 GCA_030857985.1 Actinomycetota bacterium
CGGATGACCAAGGTCGCGCTGATCGTCGCCGCTCCGGTGCTGGCGCTGGTGGCGGCATACCTGATCACCAGCGCGGTGCTGCTCGTCGCCGGCGACCCCGCCGGGGAGGTCTGGGCGACGATCCTGACGCCGCCGGAGCTGCGCAACGTCACCAGCATCATCAACAACGCCAGCGTGCTCTACCTGTCCGGGCTCGCGGTGGCAGTCGGCTTCCGGATGAACCTGTTCAACATCGGTGTCGACGGGCAGTACCGCATCGCCGCGTTCGTCGCGGCGGTGGTCGCTGGTGAGGCGTGGCTGCCCGGTCCGCTCAACACCGTGCTGGCGATCCTCGCCGCCGTCCTGGCCGGCGCCGCCTGGGCCGGCATCGCGGGACTGCTCCGCGTCACCCGCGGCGTCAGCGAGGTGATCTCGACGATCATGCTCAACGCCATCTCGACCTCCCTGGTCGCGTTCTTGTTGCGCAAGGCGGCGGTGCGGGTGGAGGGCAGCAACGCGATCGGGACCAAGCAGATCCCGCAAGACGGCCGCATTCCAGGGTTCACGCTGTCGGATCAGCCCGGCACCGAGCTCTACGGCTTCCTCGTGCTGGCGGTCGTGGCCGGTCTGGCGTACTGGTTCGTGCTCAACCGCACCCGCTTCGGCTTCGAGCTGCGGGCAACCGGGGCGTCGGAGACCGCGGCGGTGGCCAGTGGCATCAACGTGAAGCGGATGGTGCTGGTCGCCATGCTCATCTCCGGTGGTGTCGCCGGTCTGGTCGGTCTGCCGATCCTGTTCGGTGACGCGTACTCCTACGGCACCACCTTCCAGTCCGGGCTCGGCTTCGCCGGCATCGCGATCGCCCTGATCGGACGCAACCACCCGGTCGGCATCGCGCTCGGCGCGTTGCTCTTCGCCTACCTCGACGAGCAGTCGAACCCGTTGCAGATCCTGGTCGGGGTCTCCAGCGACATCGTCAAGATCACCCAGGGCATCATCGTGCTCACGGTCGTGATCGCCTACGAGGTGGTACGTCGGTTCGGGGTCCGGCTCGAGCAGCAGATGGTGGCGCGCGAGCTGGAGAACCGGGACGGGTCGCGGCCGGAGGTGACCGTATGAGTCTGCGGCCGGCCTGGATCCTGCTCGGCATCGCCGGTGTGTTGCTCCTGCTCGCGCTGCTCCAGCTGCTGACCGGAGCCGACGACCTGGCCTCGTCCGGCACGCTGCAGGCAACCGTCATCGCGGCGGTGCCGATCGCCCTGGCGGGGCTCGGCGGCCTGTGGTCGGAGCGCGCGGGGGTGGTCAACATCGGGCTCGAGGGGATGATGATCCTCGGCACCTTCGGCGCCGGTTTCGGCGGCTTCTTCTACGGCCCCTGGGGTGGCGTGCTCGGTGCGGCCCTGCTCGGTGCGGTCGGCGGGTTGATCCACGCCGTGGCGACGGTCAGCTTCGGGGTGGACCACATCGTCTCCGGGGTCGCGATCAACATCATCGCGCTGGGTGCCACCCAGTATCTCGCCGCGCAGGTCTTCTCCGGGTTGTCCGGCGGCGGTTCCACCCAGTCGCCGACGCTCGGCGACGTGCCGACGTTCACCGTGCCCGGGCTGTCCGGGCTGCTCGGTGCGGTCGAGGAGCGCGAGCTCTTCTTCGTCTCCGAGGTGGCGGCGTTCGTGCGCGCGCTGACCACCGACGTCTCGGTGCTGGTGCTGATCGCGGTCGCGCTCTTCGTGCTCACTTGGTATGTCCTGTGGCACACCGCGTTCGGCCTGCGGCTGCGCTCCTGCGGGGAGAGCCCGGCCGCGGCAGAGTCGCTCGGCGTCAACGTCTACCGCTACAAGTTCGCCGCGGTGCTGACCTCCGGTGCGCTGGCCGGGCTGGCCGGCGGCTTCCTGGCCCTGGTCGCGTCGAGCAACTACCGCGACGGGCAGACCGGCGGCCGCGGATATATCGGCCTGGCCGCGATGATCTTCGGCAACTGGCGACCGGGCGGCCTGCTCGTCGGCTCCGGCCTCTTCGGCTACACCGACACGTTGCGGCTGCGCAGCGGTGGCGAGTCCGTGCACGCGCTGCTGGCCCTGGTCGCCGTACTCCTCGCCGCCGCCGCGTTCTGGCAGTGGCGGCGGTCGCAGCGGGTCGCGGCCGGGGTGTCGGTGGCGGTCGCGGTCGCCACCGCGGCCTGGTTCTTCAGCACCGTGTCGGTGCCTGGTGACTTCACCTCGATGACGCCCTACGTGACCACGTTGCTGGTGCTGGCACTGGCGTCGCAGCGACTACGGATGCCGGCCGCCGACGGCATGCGATATCGGCGGGGGTCGGCCGGATGAGCGGCGACCAGATCGACTGGGACCAGCTGCGCGCTGCTGCGGTCGAGGTGATGGCGCGTGCCTACGCGCCGTACTCCGGCTTTCCCGTGGGCGTCGCCGGACTTGTCGACGACGGCCGGGTGGTCGTGGGCTGCAACGTGGAGAACGCCGCGTACGGCGTCGGACTGTGTGCGGAGTGTGGCCTGGTCTCTGCCCTGCATGCCGGGGGCGGCGGCCGGCTGGTCGCGGTCGCCTGTGTCGGCGCAGCCGGTGATCCGCTGATGCCGTGCGGACGCTGCCGGCAGCTGCTGTGGGAGAACGGCGGGCCGGAGCTGGCGCTGATGACCGCCCGAGGCGTGCGGACGATGCGCGAGCTGCTGCCCGACGCGTTCGACGCCGACGACCTCACGGCGACATGACGAGGAGAACCATGGGGACCGACGCCCCGACGACCACGGCGGTCGACTTCGACGACCCCGGCTTCGTGGCCGACCCCTATCCCCGCCTCGCCGAGCTGCGGGCGCAGGATCGGCTGCTGCGCCACGAGCCGACCGGCCTGTGGCTGGCCGCGACCCACGCCCAGGCGAGCGCCGTACTCCGCGACCGCCGGCTCGGGCGGATCTGGACCGACCGGCAACCGGTCGAGCGGTTCGACCCGTTCAACCGGCTGCACCGCAACCAGATGATGGAGAACGAGCCGCCGGAGCACACCCGGCTGCGGCGTCTGGTGTCGTCGGCGTTCGCCCGCGGCCACGTCGAGCGGCTGCGCCCGACGGTGCAGTTCCTGGCCGACGAGCTGCTCGAGCGCCTGCCTGACGGCGCGCCGTTCGACCTGCTCGCGGAGTACGCCGAGCCGCTGCCGGTCGCGGTCATCGCCGAGCTGCTCGGCGTGCCGGCGTCCGACCGCGGGCTGCTGCGAGCCTGGTCCGGCGCGATCGTGGCGATGTACGAGTACGACCGGACGGCGCAGACCGAAGCGGCGGCCGTGCGAGCGAGCCGCGAGTTCGACGGCTACGTCCGGGCGCTGGCCGCCGAGCGGCGGGCCAGCCCGGCCAAAGACCTGCAGAGCGACCTGCTGAGTGACCTGTGCGCGGGGCAGCTCAGCGAGGACGAGGTGGTGGCGTCAGCGATCCTGCTGCTCAACGCCGGGCACGAGGCGTCGGTCAACGTGTTCGGCAACGGCATCGTCGCGCTGCTGCGACATTCCGCGGAACAGCACCGGGTGGTCGCCGGGCAGGTGCCGGTCACCACGGTGGTCGAGGAGATGATCCGCTACGACGCGCCGCTGCAGCTCTTCGAGCGCACCGCGGTCGAGCCGGTCGAGATCTGCGGCACCGCCGTCGCGGCGGGGGAGAAGGTCGCCGTACTTCTCGGTTCGGCCAACCGCGATGAGCGCGTCTTCGCCGCACCGGACCGGTTCGACGCGGCACGCGACCCCAACCCCCACCTGGGGTTCGGCGCCGGCCTGCACTTCTGCCTGGGCGCCGCACTGGCCCGGATGGAGCTGGAGGTCGCGCTGTCGTCGCTGCTGCAACGGGCGCCGAGGCTGCGACTGGCCGCGGAGCCGCCGAGCCGCGGCAGGTTCGTGCTGCGCGGCTACGCGTCGGTGCCGGTGGTGGTCGAGCGCGATGGCTGAGCTCGGACCGCCACACGACGCGGTCGACGTGATCCGCGCCAAGCGCGACGGCGGGGAGCTGAGCGATGCCCAGATCGACTGGGTGGTCGACGCCTACACCACCGGCGCGGTGGCCGAGGAGCAGATGTCGGCGCTTGCCATGGCCATCCTGCTCAACGGGATGACCCGGCGCGAGATCGGCCGGTGGACGCGGGCGATGATCGCCTCGGGCGAGCGGATGGACTTCTCCGGCCTGTCCCGCCGGACCGCCGACAAGCACTCCACCGGCGGCGTCGGCGACAAGGTCACGCTCCCGCTGGCGCCGCTGGTCGCGGCCTGCGGGGTCGCCGTACCGCAGCTGTCCGGCCGCGGCCTCGGCCACACCGGCGGCACCCTGGACAAGCTGGAGTCGATCCCCGGTTGGCGGGCCACGCTGTCCGCCGACGAGATGCTGGGCCAGCTCGAGGACGTGGGCGCGGTGGTCTGTGCCGCCGGCCCCGGTCTCGCGCCCGCCGATCGCAAGCTCTACGCCCTGCGCGACGTGACCGGCACCGTCGACTCGACCCCGCTGATCGCCAGCTCGATCATGAGCAAGAAGATCGCCGAGGGCACCGGGGCACTGGTGCTCGACGTCAAGGTCGGCAGCGGCGCGTTCATGAAGCAGGTGGACCAGGCCCGTGAGCTGGCCCGCACGATGGTCGAGCTCGGCACCGACGCCGGGGTCACGACCGTCGCCCTGCTCACCGACATGAGCACGCCGCTCGGACTGAGCGCCGGCAACGCGCTCGAGGTCCGCGAGTCGGTCGAGGTGCTCGCCGGCGGAGGTCCCGCGGACGTCGTCGAGCTCACCCTCGCGCTCGCCCGGGAGATGCTCGCGGCCGCGGGCGTCGACCACGTCGACCCGGTCGAGCGGCTCCGGGACGGATCGGCGATGGACGTGTGGCGGTCGATGATCGCCGCGCAGGGTGGCGATCCCGACGCCGACCTGCCGAAGGCCCGCGAGAGCACCACGCTCGGATGCCCAGCCTCCGGCGTAGTCTCGTGTCTCGACGCGCTCGCCGTCGGTGTCGCCGCCTGGCGGCTGGGGGCGGGCCGCGCGCGCAGGCAGGACCAGGTGCAGGCCGGGGCCGGGGTCGAGCTGCACGCGAAGCCCGGGGACCGGGTCGAGGCCGGAGCGCCGCTGCTGACCTTGCACACCGACGAGCCGTGGCGGTTCGAGCGGGCGCTGGCAGCGTTGGAGGGCGCGGTCGAGGTGGGTACGACGATGCCGGGGCCGGTGCCCCTGGTCATCGACCGGGTCTCGGCCTGAACCGACGAGAGGACCGCCATGCCCCAGCCCTTCACGACGCCGACCCGGATCCCGGTGCCCGGCGGCAAGGTCATCCACGAGCATGTCGGCCGCGTCAGCTCCGGCACGGACACGGTCTCGGTTGCCCAGATGACCGCCCCGGCAGGTTGGA
The DNA here is from genome assembly GCA_030857985.1 of Actinomycetota bacterium. Classification (GTDB taxonomy): domain Bacteria; phylum Actinomycetota; class Actinomycetes; order Propionibacteriales; family Nocardioidaceae; genus JALZMX01. Next base: position 5,358 of record JALZMX010000320.1, read on the forward strand.
GCGAGCCGGCACAGACGCCGCAGTTCGACGAGGTGACGCTGGTGCTGCGCGGCGCGGTGCACGTCGAGCACGACGGTGCGGTCACCGTGGTGCAGGCGGGTCAGGCGATCCTGACCTTCGCGGGCGAGACCGTCCGCTACTCGACCGGAGACACCGAGACCGAGTACGTCGCGGTCTGTGTGCCCGCGTTCTCCCCCGACTTGGCCAACCGTGCGGAGCGGTGAAGCAGCCGCTCAGCCACCCACCTGCGAGCGGGGCGCAGGTGACCACTTGCGGGGGCACCCCACCCCGCGGCAGGAGGAGACAATGACGTGTTGGACCGTTCCGGACGAGGTGGTGCAGCCGCGGCGGCGACCCGGGTAGCGGGTCACCGACCCGCGATCGGGGTCAGGCTCGTCATGGCACTCCGACAATCCGGAGCCAGCACGGCTCGGGCGGCGACGAGTCCGGCGGTACCTGCCGAGGTTAGGTCGATCGTCCGTGCCGGGACGCGGGAGAACCTCCTAACGTGGCTGTCGGCAATCCGACGCTGCCGTTCCACCGGCACCGCAGCGTCGGATTGCCGGGTAGTTGAGCCGCGACGTGCTCACGGGCGGCGCGTCGCTGGCGTCAGCCTGCTCGCGGGGGCGCGACTGTGATCCGCCACCGGATCGAGTACCACATCATGATCGACTCCCGGAGGGAGCACGATGGGGACCGACGGTCCGACCGTCGCCAACGACAAGATCTGTAATCTCGAGATCCCGGCCGACGACATCGAACGATCCGTCCTACCAGAAGACGTGCGGTTGGGCGATCACGGAAGGACGACGGCCCGAGAATGATCGACGACGCCTTGCGCGCAGCGCCGAAGGTGCTGCTGCACGACCATCTCGACGGCGGGCTGCGCCCAGCCACGGTGATCGAGCTGGCCGTGGAGTGCGGCCACCAGCTGCCGAGCACCGACCCCGAGACACTGCGTCGCTGGTTCACCGACGCCGCCAGCTCCGGGTCGCTCGAGCGCTATCTCGACACGTTCACCCACACGGTTGCGGTGCTGCAGACGAGTCCTGCCCTGGCCCGGGTCGCCCGCGAGTGCGTGCAGGACCTGGCCGACGACGGCGTGGTGTACGCCGAGGTGCGCTATGCACCCGAACAGCACCTCGACGGCGGGCTGACCATGAGCGAGGTGGTCGGGGCCGTAGCCACCGGTTTCGCCGCCGGCGAGGCCGAGGCGGCCGCCGCCGGACGGCCCATCGTCGTACGCCAGATCCTGACCGCGATGCGGCACCAGGCGCGCTCGCGGGAGATCGCCGAGACCGCGGTGCTGTTTCGCGACACCGGCGTGGTCGGCTTCGACATCGCCGGCGCGGAGGCGGGCTACCCACCGACCCGCCATCTCGACGCGTTCGAGTATCTCCAGCGCGAGAACGCCCACTTCACGATCCACGCCGGCGAGGCGTTCGGGCTGCCGTCGATCTGGCAGGCGATCCAGTGGTGCGGCGCGGACCGGCTGGGCCACGGCGTCCGGATCATCGACGACATCGACGTCGACGGGGAGTCGGTGCACCTGGGCCGGCTGGCGAGGTATGTCCGGGACAAACGGATCCCGCTGGAGATGTGCCCGTCGTCCAACCTGCAGACCGGCGCGGCCGCGTCGATCGCCGAGCACCCGATCGGGCTGCTCACCCGGCTGCGGTTCCGGGTCACGGTCAACACCGACAACCGGTTGATGAGCGCCACGTCGATGTCTCGCGAGCTGGGACTGCTCGCGGACGCGTTCGGCTACGGACTCGCCGACCTGCAGTGGTTCACGATCAACGCGATGAAGAGTGCGTTCCTGCCGTTCGACGAGCGGCTGGCGATCATCGACGGCGTGATCAAGCCGCGCTACGCCGCGCTGGCCTCTCAGGCCTCCGCGCCGCCAGCCTGACCAGCCCAGGTTGACCAGCCGGCTTCAGCACAGTTACCGGCGTTGGAGGCTCGCGGCGAGGTCGACGCGTCCGGCTCCGAGGCCTGCGCCGACCGGTACGGCGGTGCGCTTGATCCGCGCCACCAGCGTCTCGGCGTCGGCGGCCGGCCTCTGCGCCCGCAGCAGAGCCACCTGGCCGGCGACGAACGGCGCCGCCATCGACGTGCCGTCCCACCGCGCATAGACGCGTCGCGGGAAGGAGCTGATGATGCCCTGGCCGGGGGCGGCGACGTCGACCCAGCGCCCGAAGTTGGTGAAGGGTGAGCGCAGGGCGGTGGGCGTCACACCGGCCACAGCGACGGCGTCCTCGTCGGCTGCCGGCCACTGCCGCAGGGACCGGCTGTCGTTGCCCCCAGAGGCAAACGACGACCACATCGTCCTCCTCGGCGTCCTCGACCGCGTCCTCCAGCAGTTCGGAGTCTGCCGCAGTCCCCAGGCTCAGGTTGATCACGTCGGCGTCGCGCTCACTTGCCCAGCGGATCGCCTCGGCGGTGGT
>JALZMX010000014.1 GCA_030857985.1 Actinomycetota bacterium
CTCGGTGTGCAGCAGCCGCGGATCCTGCGGGCCGCCGACGCCGTCGGTGAGATTGCGCAGTGCGTGGCCGACCACCACCAGGCGTCCACCGGGTGCGAGCCAGGTCCGGCTGCGGTCGACCACGTCGTGTCGAGGTGGAGATAGGCGAGCAGGACGAGGTCGTACGACGACGCGGTCGGTGGCCGCCACCGGCGTACGTCGTGCACGACCCAATCGACTGCGGCACCCCGTGCGTGGGCACGCCCCCGCTCGATGCCCACCTCGGAGAAGTCCACCGCCGTCACCCGCCAGCCGCGCTGCGCCAGCCAGACCGCGTGCCGGCCCTCCCCGGCGCCCAGATCGAGGGCACGACCCGGCGGCAGCTGCCCCACGATCTCCTCGACGGTGGCGTTGGGCTCCGCCGACCAGAGCCGGTCGGTGTCGGCGTACCGGCGGTCCCAGTGCTGCGCGTCATGCCCTGGGGATCTGGCGCCGCCATGCACGCGTTGGTGTTCGGCCAATGCCTCACTCCTCGGTGGCATCATGATGCATTGATGCTAAGGTGGCTGGTATGCGCACCACCATCGACCTGCCGGACAACCTGCACCGGATCGCGATCTCGCTCGCGCGCGATAGCCGCCGAAGCCTCAGCGCGACGGTAGCCGACCTCATCCGCCGAGGACTGCGCGCGGATGGCCGGGCAGCGTGCGACCCGAGCGAACGCGCCGGGTTCCCTCTGCTGGAGATCGACCGCACGATCACCAGCGAGGACATTCGTGCTTTGGACGACGAGTGACCCACCTGCTCGACGGCAACGTCCTCGTCGCCTTGGCCGTGCCGACCCACGTCCACCACGACGCCGCACACCGGTGGTGGGCGACGGCACCTGATGCGAGTTTCGCGACCTGTCCGATCACGCAGGGAACCTTGCTCCGGCTCGCCGTGCGCGAGGGCGCCGCGGTGCAGCGGGCACGGCAGGTCCTCGACGCAATCTGCTCACTCGCCGGCCATCACTTCTGGGCCGACGACATCTCCTACGGGCAGGTCCAGCTAGGCGGAGTCATCGGGCACCGGCAGGTGACCGATGCCTATCTCGCGCAGCTCGCCCGCAACCATTCAGCTTCCCTCGCCACCTTCGACGAAGGCCTCGCAGCCCTGCACGACGACGTCGCCGCGCTGGTGCCGTTGGGCTGATTCGAGTGGAACCACGTCAGAGGTTCCCGCGGCGCTCCTGCTCGCGCTCGATCGCCTGGAACAGCGCCTTGAAGTTGCCCTTGCCGAAGCCGAGCGAGCCGTGCCGCTCGATGAACTCGTAGAAAACCGTCGGCCGGTCACCCACCGGCTTGGTGAAGATCTGCAGCAGGTAGCCGTCCTCGTCGCGGTCGACCAAAATCCCACGCCGCTTCAGCTCCTCGATCGGTGCACGCACCTGCCCGATACGTTCACGCAGCTCCGCGTCGTCGTAGTAGGAGTCGGGGGTGTCGAGGAAGTCGACACCGTTCGCGCGCAGGATGTCGACGGTGCGCAGGATGTCGTTGGTGGCCAGCGCGATGTGCTGGCAGCCGGCGCCGCCGTAGAACTCGAGGTACTCGTCGATCTGACTCTTGCGCTGCGCGACCGCAGGCTCGTTGAGCGGGAACTTGACCCGGTGGTTGCCGTTGGCCACCACCTTGCTCATCAGCGCGGAGTAGTCGGTGGCGATGTCGTCACCGATGAACTCCGCCATGTTCACGAAGCCCATCACCCGGTTGTAGAACTCGACCCACTGGTCCATCCGGCCGAGCTCGACGTTGCCGACGCAGTGGTCGACGGCCTGGAACAACCGCTTCGGGTGGCCCTCCGGTCGCTGCACCTTGGTCTGCGCTGCGACGAAGCCGGGGAGGTACGGCCCGACGTAGCCCGACCGGTCCACCAGCGTGTGCCTGGTCTCGCCGTACGTCGCCACCGCCGCGACCCGCACGCTGCCGTGCTCGTCGGAGACGTCGTGCGGCTCGTCGAGGATCGTGGCACCCTGCGCCCGCGCGTGCGCAATGCACTTGTCGACGTCGGGGACCTCGAGCGCGAGGTCGACTACGCCGTCGCCGTGCTGGCGGTGGTGGTCCAGCAGCGGGCTGTCGGCCGTGACACCGCCGGTGAAGACGAACCGGGCCGAGCCCGAGCGCAGCACAAAGGCCTTGCGGTCACGTACGCCGGTCTCCGGTCCGCTGTAGGCGACCAGGTCCATCCCGAACGCCAACTGGTAGAACTGCGCGGTCTGGGTGGCGTTGCCGCACACGAACACCACCGCGTCCATCGCCGTGACCGGGAACGGGTCGGTGCTCTCGTCGTACTCCACCAAGCCGACCAGCTGCTCGAGCTGCTCCCGGGTGAGGTCGGCCTGCTGCTCCTCGGGCGTCAGGCCCCGTGTCGGCGTGCTGGTCATGGCGGTGCCTCCGGGGGAGAGTGCTCGAATTGTTACGGACAACCCTGGCAAGGCCGGTCATCGTGTGCAACAGTACGGCGAGGGACTGGACAAACTGTCCAGTCGGGGCAGTGCTCCTCCGGCCGTACCTGGACAAGCTGGACCCTGCTCGCGAGGAGGTCTGGATGGGCGCCGTCGACTCCCTGGACGTGCGGATCCTGCGGTTGTTCGCCGCGGAGCCGCGGGTCGGTGTGCTCGAGGCGTCGCGCCGGCTCGGCGTCGCCAGGGGCACCGTGCAGGCCCGGATGGACCGGCTGGAACGCACCGGCGTGGTGTGCGGCTGGGGACCCGATCTCGATCCGGCCGCGCTCGGCCACCCGGTGATGGCGTTCGCGACGATGGAGATCCGTCAAGGTGCCGGTCATGAGGTGGTGGCCCAGCACCTGGCGGCGGTCCCCGAGGTGCTCGAGGCGTTCACGATCACCGGCGTCGGCGACATGTGGTGCCGCATCGTGGCGCGCTCCAACGCCGACCTGCAGCGGGTGATCGACCGGGTGGTCGCCTTCGAGGGGATCGTGCGGCTGTCCACCGTGATCGCGCTGGCGACGCAGATCCCGCACCGGGTGCTGCCACTGCTCGCCGAGGCGGCCGCCGTAGACGGGCTCCCGAACCGATGAAGGGGCCGGCCGTCCTCGCAGTCCTCCTGGTGGCCGCGTGCAGCAGCGACACCGGCGTGGGGTCTTCCTCGGCCGTGCCCTCCGTTCCGCCCTCGGGGAGCCATTCGACCGTACTCGCCGGTCTGTGCATGGAAAGCCACCCGGAGTTCGCGCCCAACGAGCGCGGCTACCCCTCGGTCGAAGCCGCGTGGAAGGCCGAGCAGCGCGACAGCTCGGCGTTGCGAACGGCGGAACTGGATGGAGGGTCTCTCGTCCTCGCAGGAGAGGAAGTCGGAGAGATCTCGTTCCAGGAGGCCTCCGCCGGGGGATACCGGGTCAGCTACCTGCGGTTCTGCCACCCCGGCTGAGTTGCGGTCCGGACAAGCTGGTCGCGATCTCGTGCGCCGCGGCCGTGACCCGGGGACCGACCCGCTCGGTGTCCAACCCGCTCAGCGCCACCACCCCGACCGACGCCTCCACGTCTGGAACACCCAGCACCGGGGCGGCGACGCCGTACGCAGCCTCTTGCAGCTCGCCCACCGTGAGCACGAACGGCTCCGGTGGCGCCCCACCGGCGGCGATCGTGCGCCCGAGCAGGATGGCCTTGCCGGCCGCCCCACGGTCGAGGCTGTGCCGGACGCCCACCCGGTATGCCACGTGGTAGTCGGTCCAGCTCGGCTCGACCACCGCCACCGCCAGCGCCTCGTCGCCGTCGACGACGGTCAGGTGTGCGGTGGCGCCGCAGTCCTCGGCCAGGGTCCGCAGCGCGGGCACCGCGAGGTGGCGCAGCATCGGCTGCACGCTGCGAGCCAGGACGAGTACGCCGAGGCCGAGATGCACCCGGCCGGTCTGGTCACGCCGAGCCAGGTCATGCTGCTCCAACGTGGACACCAGCCGGTAGACCACCGTGCGGTTGAGGTCGAGCGTCGCCGCGAGCTCCGAGACGGTGGCGCCCCGGGGCAGCTCGGCGAGCGAGCTCAACACGCGCAGACCACGGTCCAGAGTCTGTGACGTCTCCGCTGGCACGACCTCAGGGTAAGGGGGGTGCTGCTCGTCGTCCGTCAGGCCGCACGGGCTACGGGTCGGACCCGTGTTGCCACGACCACGGCACCGGCCGCGGCCACGGTCATCATCGCGAAGATCAGCGAGAACACCAACGTGTCCGGCCGGGACTGGTGCAGCAGCGCGAAGATCACCCCCGCCGAGCCGATCGTCAGCACGCTGCCGAGTGCGTCGGACATCTGCAGCGAGGCGGAGTTCGCGCCCTGCTCCCGCACGGTCGACAGCTCGAACAGCAGCACCGACAGGCTGGACATCGTCAGGCCCATGCCGAGGCCGGCGATCAGCCAACCGAGCGCCGCGGCCCACGCCGGTACGACGACCGGAGCGGTGACGACGGCCGCGCTCCCGGTCACCGCAATGCCCACCAGCGCCACCGACGACCCGATGACGACGAGTCGGCTGCGCGGCATCCGCAGCGCCGGCCGACCCTGCCACCACGAGCCGGTCGCCCACCCCAAGGCCCCACCGGTCAGCGACAACCCGGCCAGCGTCACCGACAGCCCACGATGCTCGACCAGCATCAGCGGCACATAGGTCTCGGCCCCGAAGAACGCACCGGCGACCGCCCCGCGAAGCGCGACGACCGAGGGCAGTCCGCGGTGCAGCCGCAGCGTGCCGGGAGGGAGCAGCCGGTGCACGCTCGGCACCAGCAGGACCAGCCCCACGACCAGCGCGGTGGCGGCGACCGCCCAGTCGGAGCGCTCGGCGCGCTGTCCGGCGTACTGCACTCCAGCCGCGCCGACCGCCACCGCGAGCGCCAGGCGCACCCGTCCCGGCCGGCGTTCGCCCGGTGTCCGCGGCAGCCGGCGCAGCGTGGGGACGGTGAGGACGACGGGGACGACCACGAACGGGGCGATCCCCCAGAACACCAGCCGCCAGGAGAGCTGCTCGGTGACCACGCCGGCCAGCAGCGGACCCACGATCGACGGCACCACCCAGGCGGCGGCCATGTAGGAGAAGACCCGCGGACGCACGGACTCGTCGTACGCGCGCGCGACGATGACGTAGATCGCGACGATCACGGTGCCACCGCCGATGCCCTGGATCATCCGGCCAAGGACGAACGGCCACATCGCGGGCGCGCCGCCCGCCACCAGCAACCCGACGAGGAAGATGACGACGCCGGCCACGAACGGCAGCCCCGGCCCGGTGCGATCGCACATCTGGCCGGCCACTGCTGTCGCGAACAGGCTGGCGATGAGGAAGCCGGTGAAGGCCCACGCATACAGGCCGAGGCCGTCGAGCTCGCGAGCCGCCACCGGCATCGCGGTGGCCACCGCCATCGCCTCGAACGCGATGAGCAGCACCAGCGAGATGATGCCGACAGTGGTGCGGTTGAACGCCGTCGTCAAGGGTTGGTGAGCGGCCGCCGAGGTCAGCGGCTGGTGCGCTTCGGTGGTCAGTCGGACCCCTGGCCGTCGTCGCCCTTGCCGAACCCGCCCCAGATCTCCTTGCACGCCGGACAGACCGGGAACCGCTGCGGGTCGCGGCTCGGCACCCAGACCTTTCCGCACAGCGCCACCACCGCGGTGCCCTCGACCATCGCGGCCATCAGCGTGTCCTTGGCCACGTAGTGCGAGAAACGCTCGTGGTCGCCGTCCCCGAGCGTGGGCTGGGTGCGCCGGTCCTCGACCGTCTGCGCGCCGGGGCTGAGCTGCGTCGTCACGCCGGACATTCTAGGGCCGCACCTCTCGTGCTGTGCCGATCAGTTCATCTTCGGGTCGACGGGGCAGGTGTGAACGAACGCCAACTCCCCCGGTTGACGCCGCAGGACCCGTCGCCAGGAGAGCTCGGCGTCGGCGGCGAGCAGGTCGTGCGGCTCGGCCGGTACGACGTACCACGCGCCTTCGGCGACCTCCGACGCCAGCTGCGCCGAGGACCAACCGGCGTACCCGGCGAAGACGCGGAGCCCGCTCAGCATGCTGGTCACCAGCTCCGGTGGCGCGTCGAGGTCGATGAGGCCGGCGCCGGGATACAGCGGACGCCACCCGACCGGCGCGCCCTCCGCACCGGTGGCGCCGGCGCCGAGCACACCCACCGCCAGCGCCGAGTCGGTCGAGACCGGTCCACCGGCGAAGAGTACGTCGGGCTCGCTCACCGC
>JALZMX010000017.1 GCA_030857985.1 Actinomycetota bacterium
GCGCGTCGTACCGGCGACCCGGAGGTCGTCTACGGCGCCGGCAAGAGCCCCGAGCAGGTCGTCATGCTGTTGCAGGCGCTGCACCGCGAGCACCCAGACCGAGCGGTGCTGGCGACCCGGCTGTCCGAGACCGCACGGACAGCGCTCGGCGCGGAGATCCCCGGGGTCCGGCTCGACGACGTCGCCGGCACGGCAACACTGGGTCCACTGCCACCTCCGCGGGGCCTGGTGGCCGTGGTGACCGCCGGCACCTCCGACGCGGCCGTCGCCCGGGAAGCGGTGGTCACCGCACAAGCCTTTGGCGCCGGCGTCGACCTCGTCACCGACGTCGGCGTGGCCGGGCTGCACCGGCTGCTCGACATCCGCGACCGGATCGTCCTCGCGGACTGTCTGGTCGTGGTCGCCGGCATGGACGGTGCGCTGCCCAGTGTCGTCGGCGGCCTCACCGGGGTGCCGCTGGTCGCGGTGCCGACCAGCGTCGGCTACGGCGCCTCGTTCGGCGGGATCGCGGCGCTGCTGGCAATGCTCAACTCCTGCGCGCCTGGGGTGAGCGTGGTCAACATCGACAACGGTTTCGGCGCCGGTGTGTTCGCCGCGCGGGTGGCCCGGCGCGCGCAGCCGCGGAGCCCGCAGCCGAGGACACCAGGGCAGGGGAGCCCAGAGCCGAGGAGAGCCGGGTGATCGGCTGGCTCGACTGTGGTTCCGGTGCCTCCGGCGACATGCTGCTCGGCGCGCTGCTCGATGCCGGCGTACCGCTGGAGGTGGTGGCCGAGGCCATCGCCGCGGTGAGCCCTGAACCGGTGACCGTCGAGACCTCGCGGGTGACGCGGGCAGGGTTCACCGCCGTGCGCGCCCACGTGCGCGCCGCGGACTCCGCCGTACACCGCACCTGGCCCGACGTGCGCGCCCTCCTCGACGTCGCCCCGCTGGACGCTCACGTGCGCGAGCGGGCGCGGGCCAGCTTCGCCCGGCTGGCCACCGCTGAGGCCGCGGTGCACGGCCGCGCACCCGACGAGGTGCACTTCCACGAGGTCGGCGCGCTGGACGCGATCGCCGACGTGGTCGGTGTCTGCGCGGCCCTGGCGCACCTCGACCTGTCGGTGCTGCATGCCTCCCCCGTGGCCGTCGGAGCCGGCCGGGTCCACACGGCGCACGGCTCGTTGCCGGTCCCGCCGCCGGCCGTGGCCGAGCTGTTGCGAGGCATCCCGTCGTACGGCGGTCCGGTCGAGGAGGAGCTGTGTACGCCGACCGGCGCTGCGCTGCTGGCCGAGTGGGTGACGGCATGGGGACCACAGCCGGCGATGGTCGGCGAAGTGGTCGGGGTCGGCGCGGGTGGACACGACCCGCCCGGGCACCCCAACGCCCTACGCCTCATGCTCGGAGACGCGGCCGCAGCAACTGCCGCCGAAGCGCAGGTCACCGGTGCGCCGCTGCTGCTGGAGTGCAACGTCGACGACCTCGACCCGCGGCTGTGGCCGGCGGTGCTCGCCCAGCTGCTCGAGGTGGGCGCCAGTGATGCGTGGCTCACCCCGATCCTGATGAAGAAGGGCCGACCCGCGCACACGTTGTCGGTGCTGGTCGCCTCCGAGCGGGCCGAGGAGGTGCGGGCCGAGATCTTCACCGAGACCACGACGCTCGGGCTGCGGGAGACCTCGGTGCGCAAGCATGCGCTCGAACGCCGTGCGGCCACGGTCGAGATCGACGGCATCCTCGTCGAGGTCAAGCTCGGCGTGCTCGACGGCCGGGTGGTCAACGCACAACCGGAGTACGACCACGTGGCGGCCGTCGCTGCCGCCACCGGTCGGCCACTGAAGTCGGTGCTCGCCTCCGCGATCGCCTTGGCGCGCGCCCTGTGGTGAGTGCGTGGACCTTTATGTGGTCGTGACTACGTTCGGCCTGATCCTGCCGGTCGAGCTGCCCGACAAGACGTTCATCGCCGCGCTGGTGCTGGCCGCGCGCTACCGCCCGCTGTGGGTGTGGCTCGGAGTCGGTGCGGCCTTCTTCGTCCAGACGCTGGTGGCCGTCACCGCCGGACAGCTGGCCACGCTTCTACCGAGTTGGCTGCTGCTGTCGGCGACCCTGGTGATCTTCGTGCTCGGTGCCGGCGTACTCCTGCGCACTGCCCGGGGGGCCGACGAGGCCGGGCGGCGGCAGGAGCAGGAGTACGCCGGCGAGACAGGGCAGCTGCGCACCGGCTGGCGGGCAGCGGGCGCGTCGTTCCTCGTGCTCTTCGCCGCCGAGTGGGGCGACCTGTCACAGCTGCTCACGATCGGGCAGGTGACCCGGACGCACCAGCCGGTGTCGGTCTTCGTCGGCGCCTGGTTGGCGCTGCTGGTGGTCTCGGGCTCGGCGGTCTTCATCGGTCGGGTGCTGCTGCGCCACCTACGGCTGTCGCTGTTGCACTACGTCGGGGCGGCTGTGTGCGCGGTGTTCGCGGTCGTCACCGCCGTCGAGCTGGTTCGCCGCTGAGGCAGCAGGCCTGGCTCGACCGCCGGGGACGATGGCCAGGGCCTACTCTTCGAAGCATGACAACAGCGCTCGGTGCCGACAGCGAGGTCGGCCGGCTGCGGACCGTGATGCTGCACCGACCGGGCCCGGAGCTGAAGCGGCTGACCCCGCGCAACAACGACACGCTGCTATTCGACGGCATCCCCTGGGTCGGGAGAGCACGAGACGAGCACGACGCCTTCGCCCAGGCGCTGCGCCACCGCGACGTGGAGGTGCTCTACCTCGTCGAGCTGCTGGTGGAGACGCTGGCCCAGCCCGACGTGCGTGCGACCGCGATCCTCGACGTGACCGACAGCCCCCGGCTCGGTGACACCCTGCGCGGCTACCTGCGTTCAGCGCTTGCCGACCTCGATGCAGCGGATCTTGCCGAGACGCTGACCGCCGGTCTGCGCAACGACGAGGTGCGCGGCGGCCGTGGGCTGGTCACCGACCTGCTCGGGTCCGACGACTTCCTCGTCGACCCACTGCCCAACCTGCTCTTCACCCGCGACTCGAGTGTCTGGATAGGCGACCACGTCGCGGTGGCCAGCCTGGCGATGCCTGCGCGCGAGCGGGAGACGCAGCTGACCGACCTGATCTATGCGCACCACCCGCGTTTCCAGGGCACTGCGCGGGTGTACGACTGGGATCTCGAGCACGTCGAGGGCGGTGACGTGCTGTTGCTCGCGCCGGGCGTGGTCGCCGTCGGGGTGGGAGAGCGCACCACGCCGGCTGGGGTCGAGCGGTTGTCACGCCAGATGTTCGCCGCCGGCCTCGCTTCCACCGTGCTCGCGGTGCCGATCGCACAGGAGCGGGCGACGATGCACCTCGACACCGTGTGCACGATGGTCGACACCGACGCCATCGTCATGTATCCCAACGTCGCCGACACGCTGGTGGCGCACGCGGTCACTTGCGTCGACCGCGGCACCCAGAGCACCACCGAGAGCGAGGCCGGGCAGATCACGTTGCGGGTGGCCGCCCCCGAGCCGTTCCTCGTGGCGGCCGCCAAGGCGATGGGCATCGACACCTTGCGTCAGATCGACACCGGCCTGGACCCGGTGACGGCCGAGCGTGAGCAGTGGGACGACGGCAACAACACGCTGGCGATCGCGCCGCGGGTCGCGGTGGCATACGAGCGCAACGTCGAGACCAACGCCCGGCTCGAGGCCAACGGCATCGAGGTGCTGCGGATCGCCGGCTCCGAGCTCGGGTCGGGGCGCGGCGGTCCCCGCTGCATGTCTTGCCCGATCAGCCGGGACCCGCTGCCGCAGGACTGACGCGCCCCGACCTCCCTGCTGGGCCGGAGATGGAAGAAGCTCGGTCGTTGCCGACGGGGGATACGACAACGACCGAGCTCTTGTCATCATCGTAGGGCCCCGCTCGAACGCTCACAAGTCCGCGACGCCAGGATGAAAATTCTGCGGCAGGCTTCACCGGGCGGGGTTCGAGCCCCCAGGTGGCGCTGCCTCTGCGGCCCTCAGCGGATGGTCAGCTGGCGGGTGCTCAGCCCGGCCCGGGCGGCGCGCTCCTCGCTGCTCAGCGGCGCGTCTGTGTGCAGCGCCTCACCCAGCCGATCGGCAAACGCGCGCGCGGGTTCCTCCAGCGAGTCGGCGCCGGTCCCCACCGGCAGGTCCCACACCGGTACCAACAGTCCGTGGGCGCGAAAGGACCCGACCAGGCGGCTGTCTTCGCCGAGGCGGTCGGCGTCGGCGGTGTGCAGCCTGGCCAGCGCATCGAGCAGGGCCTCCTCGTCGTACGGCATGACCCAGCGCAGGTGCTCCTTGGTGCTGACGTCACACCAGTACGCCGCCTCGACCGATGCCAGCCGGCGAGTCGGCGACATGGCGGCGTTGGCCGACTCCAGGGACGCGGCGACCTCTCCGGTGGGGTCTTCGACGTCGGACACCCAGAAGTCGAATCCGCCGTGTACGGCGACATCGAAGCTGGCGCCGGGGTCGACGACATCCTGCAGACGTGCTCCCGGTCCGGGCAACCCACCGAGCGTCACCGGCTCGCCTGGCGCAGCGCCCTGAGCCAGCTCGAGCGCGTGCGCGATGTCGCGGCTCGCGTCACCCGAGTCGTGCGAGACCTGCAGGCCGAGCCAGATGGTCCCATCCGAGCGCACCAGAGCCGGTGCGGCCATCGGAAGCAGGCTGCAGACGACGACGTCGTGCTCGGCGCCGGTGACCGCCACCGATGCGCTTGCGGCGGGCACGAACTCACGCAGGGCCACCCAGTCGGTCTCCCCCGGCAGCCCGGCGAACGTGCGCGTCACGAACGGAGTCGCGGACGGGTCGCCGCTGCCGTGACAAGCCTTGTAGCGGCGACCGGAGCCGCAGGGGCAGGGCTGGCGGGGGCCCACGTCACCGACGACGGCGGGTGCCGTGGTGCGCCTCTTGGCGCGCGAAGCCTTGCCCATGAACGATTCCTCCAGCGGTCGTGGTACGCCGAACATCCCCCGCGACCCTACGGCAGCCATCCGCGCGCCGAATCAGCTCAGCGAGATCTCGGCGAAGACGGTGGTCCCAGTCGCCCCCTGCTCGACCCACCAGTGCTCGGACAGCGTCTCGACGATCGCGAGGCCGCGTCCCCCCAGCGCGTTGGGCGGCGGCTGCAACGTGCGCGGTCGGGTCTCCGAACCGCCGTCGGACACGCTCACCACCAGCGAGCGGTCGGACAGTCGCCACGAGACCGAGAGGCTGCCGGTAGCCAACGGGAAGGCATGCCGCACCGAGTTGGCGACGAGCTCGCTGAGCACGACCCGAGCATCGTCGATCCCCGTGTCGCGCACACCGCGACTGCGCAGGTCAGCGCTGAGGCGCCGCCGCGCGGTGCGCACGCTCGAGGACTGAAACGGCAGGGTCACGACGACCGCGGTTTCCTCGATCTGCACTGTGGTCCACGATTCCATCTCACGAAGCGTCAACATATGGCACGGTGATCAGGCTTCCCGCCCACGACCACGCAAAACGCGAGCGTCAGGTCGACCGCTCTAGATGTGCCCGCACGGCTCGGGGGCGGTCGGTGATGAGTGCCTCCACGCCGAGCTCGGTGCACAGGTCGACGTCGGCCAGGTCGTTGACCACCCAGACGTGAACCGCGTTACCGCGCTCCTGCAACCGCCCGACCCATCGCGGATGCGCACGAACGAGTCGGCGCTGCAGCCCAACCGTGGTGACACCCGGGGGCAGCCGTCCGGCCCGCATCGCCGCAGGTACGTCGCTCTTCACCAGCAGCACTCGTGACACAGCCGGCGCCATTCGCCGCAGTCGCGACAGTGACATCACCGAAAAGCTCATCACGCGGACCGGGACCTCGGCTCCGTACACCGGCTGCGCCCAGCCGAAGCTCGCCAACGTCTGCACCAGACGCTGCTCGACCCAGCCGGAGTAGCGCACCGGGTGCTTGGTCTCGATCGCCACCTGCACCGGCCGGTGCCAGTCGCGCACCATCGCGAGCAGATCGTGCAGCGTCAAGATCTTCCCCGCGTTGCGGTCGGGCGGCTCAGCCTCGTCGTCCAGGTCCGCCCAGGCACTCCTTCTCGTGTCCCAGTCGAGCGCGGCGAGCTCCTCGAGCCGCTTCGTCGACAGCACGCCGCGCCCGTCCGACGTACGTTCGAGCCGGCGGTCGTGCACGCACACCAGATGGCCGTCCCTGGTCAGACGTACGTCGCACTCCAGCGCGTCGGCACCGTCGTCGAGCGCTCGCCGGTAGGACGCGAGCGTGTGCTCGGCGACGTCCTCGCTGGCACCGCGGTGCGCGACGACCTGCGGCCGGGACATCTCAGTCCTGCCTCCAGGTCGGGCAGCTGAGTCGCGCATCTGGAAGGCGCTCAGGCATGCAGACTTTAGGGTAAACGCATGACGTGGCATCAGGAGATCATTCGTGGCTGAGACTCAGGACAGAGCTGCAGAAGTGGGTTCGTGGCCGAGCGGTGTCGGTGCCATCACGCTGTTCGTCGAGGACCTGGAGGCAGCCACCCAGTTCTACCGGGAGGTCTTCGGTCTGCCGGTGGCGTTCGAGGACGACGACTCGGCCGTGTTCAACTTCGGGAACACGCTCGTCAACCTGCTGAGAGCCACCGCGGCGGGAGAGCTCATCGAGCCTGCCGCGGTGGCAAGACGCGAGGTCGGATCCCGCCTTCAGCTCACCATCGAGGTTGATGACGTGGATGCCATGTGCGCCGAACTGGTCTCACGCGGGGTGGAGCTGCTGAACGGCCCGCTGGATCGGCCCTGGGGCGTGCGAACCGCCAGCTTCAGTGATCCAGGCGGCCACATCTGGGAGATTGCCAAGTAGCGGCACACCGGCTCAGACGTGTCGGGTCCGCAGGAACTTGCCGAAGTGCGGAACCGTGAAGGCCACCGAGCCGCGCTCGGCAGCGTAGATGAGCCCCTTCTTGATCAGTCCGTCCCGGGCCGGCGACAGGCTCTGCGGCCGCCGAGCGAGCGTGCCGGCCACGTCGGCAGTGCTGACCGGCCCGTCGGCGGTCCGAGCGCCCAGGTCCGCCATCGCCCGCATGTAGTCGCGCTCGGCCGGGGTGGCGCGCTCATAACGGGCACCGAAGAAGCCGATCGCCAGCTCCGCCTCGGCCTCCGGTCCGGCGACGCGCACATCCTGGACTCGGATCGGGGAAGCCAGTGCGGCATCCCACGTCACCTTGCCGTACGCCTGCACGAAGTAGGGATAGCCGTCTGTCAGTCGGTACAGCTCGTCCAGCGCGTCAACGGAGAAACCGACCTGCTCGGTGGCGGCCGGCACCATCAGGGCACGGTCGGCTGCGTCGCGCGGAAGCCGGTCGACCCTGACGTAGCGGAACAGCCGCTCGGCGTACGACTTGCTCGCGCTCAGCGCCACCGGCAGGTGCGGCAGGCCGGCGCCGACCACCACCAACGGCGCCCTCTGCTGGCTGATCTCGTGACCAGCGCCGCAGACCGCGGCCAGCTCTGCAGGGGCGGCGTCCTGCATCTCGTCGACGAACAGTGCCAACCCGACGCCGAGGTCGCGTGCGAGGTCGGCGACATCGGTGAACAGCTCGGTCAGGTCGAGCTCCAGGTCACCGGAGTCCGCGCGCCCCTTACTGGCGGGTACGTCGGTGGGTGGCTGCCAACGGACGCCCTTGCGTTCCTCCAGCCGACTGCGCAACGCGAACGCCTTGAGCACGCCGGCGATGGCGTCGACCCGGTCGGGGTCACGGTGGCGGTGTGCGACCTCGCGGACCGCGGCATGCACGGCCTGTGCGATCGGCAGTCGCAGCCCCTGCTCGGGTCGGGCCTCGATCTTCGCGGTCCCCCAGGCGCGTTGCACCGCGAGGCTGCGCATCACGTTCAGCAGCACCGTCTTGCCGACACCACGCAGCCCGGACAGCACCATCGAGCGCTCCGGCCGGCCGGCAGCACCCGCTCCAGGGTCACCGCGAACTGCTGCAGCTCACGGTCGCGGCCGGCCAGCTCGGGCGGACGCTGCCCGGCTCCGGGGGCATAGGGATTGCGAACCGGGTCCACGATGCGACTATGGCGCCGTCTAGCGCGGGCCGTAGATCTCGCTATCGAGCGGTAGTTGCGTGTCGTGGCCTCCCCCGTGGCCTCCCCCGGCCCCTGGCGCAGCTGTCGCTGAGGTCACTTGAGCAGGCGCGACAGGCGCCGATCGGCCAGCGGCTTGCCACCGGTCTGGCAGGTGGGGCAGTACTGCATCGACCGGTCGGCGAAGGAGACCTCGCGGACCGTGTCACCGCAGACCGGGCAGGACTCGCCGGTGCGGCCGTGCACACGCAGCCCCGTCTTCTTCTCGGCCTTCAGCTCGCTCGCCGCCAGACCGGCGGAGCGTTCGATCGCGTCGGCAAGCACGTCGCGGATCGCGTCGTACAGGGCCTGGCTCTCGGCCTCCGTCAGAGTGCTGCTCGGTTTGTACGGCGACAGCCTGGCCGCGTGCAGGACCTCGTCGGAGTAGGCGTTGCCGATCCCGGCCACGACCGACTGGTCCCGCAGCGTGCCCTTGACTTGCGTGCGTCCGGCGGTGGACAGGATCCGGCGCAGCGCCGCGACCGTGAAGTCCGCGGCCAGCGGGTCGGGGCC
>JALZMX010000027.1 GCA_030857985.1 Actinomycetota bacterium
CCAGCTGCCGACTCCAGCAGCCCGATGTCACGCACCTCCACCGGACCGCCGGTGGCCCGTTCGGCGACGTGCAGGAGGTCCTCGAGGTCGAGGAAGATCACTGCCCGAGACGCTCGAGCGCCTCCGCATAGCGGGGCAGCTCGCGATCCAGCACGGCATCGAGCAGTTCGCGCTTGCTGGTGCGCTCGATGTAGTCCCGGACGGCCTGGCGCGCGATGTCCTGCATGGACCGACCCTCGCGTTCCGCCCGCTCGCGCAAGGCCGCTGTCTCCTGCTCGTCCAACCGCAACGTCATCGCCATGAACTCATGGTATCGCTGATGATACCGAGCGAGCCGCGACGAGCCGACATAGGTGCAGAGCTCACGGCAACGACGGCGGGACGTCGAGCCGGTCGGGCCGGTGCTCGTCGCAGAAGAAGGGAGCCCGCCGACCGAGCAACGGCTGACCGGCGCGCCGGGCCCGATGTCCGGGTTCCCACGGCCAGACGCCCCGCCCGTCGGCCCAGGCGAGCTGCAGCCCGCAAACCCGCTCGCCGAAGATCCGGACCGCGGTGAGCAGGTGCTCCTGCGGCCGCTCGACCTCGACGGCCTCCATCAACCAGGGCCCGGACTCGAGGGTCTCGCCGGGAAGCACCAGGCTCGTGTCGAGCAGGTAGTCGCCCCAGTGCCGGAGCAGCCGGCTGGCGTCGGCCACACGCACACCGGTCACGACGAGCTCGGGCAGCCCGTGCGCCGTCAGGCCGACGGTGTAGCTGAACTCCGCGCGGCAGCGGGAGCCGCCGACGGACTGGATCGCGAACCGGTGCTGGTC
Source organism: Actinomycetota bacterium (assembly GCA_030857985.1). Classification (GTDB taxonomy): domain Bacteria; phylum Actinomycetota; class Actinomycetes; order Propionibacteriales; family Nocardioidaceae; genus JALZMX01. The sequence goes on from JALZMX010000027.1 coordinate 813, forward strand.
GACCAGCGCGCGGATGTGATCGTCGTACTCCTCGGGGGTCAGGTCGGGCTGGTCGCACAGCTGGCACATGGGGGCCTCCTTGTCGGGGCCTCGCATGGTGCTGGACGTGTCCGACAGTTTCCGCGGTCGTCCACAGGCCGAAAGGGCTATCCACAGAGCACTTTTCATGCCGCGATCCGCTTGCGCCCTGTCGTGGTTCGAGATAGTATCGAACTTATGTCCTGCATCTCTGCTTGAGTGCAGTTACCTAGCCGCCGATAAGGTCTTTGAGCGGGTGAGGGTCGGTGTCCACGGCCTGCTGGAGCAGCCGGTAGAACAGCAGGCCGCGGGCTTTCGAGGTGCGCCGGTTGAACCGGAAGGTGAACTCGTCGAGGTAGTACGGCAGGTGCTGCGGGCTGACGCGGTAGTGCAGGGTGCCGGCGGTCCAGCGCTTGAGCAGTGAGGAGATCAGGTGTGGTCCGGCCATGACGGCGTCGAGGTCCACGGCCTTGTAGCCAGGGGTTGGCTGGTGGTCATATCCCTTGGCCACGAGCCGCTTGAACACGCGAGCCCCGTCGGTGTGGATGGTGGAACCTGGTGTGATCGCCTCGCTGGCGAACTCGATCATGTCGAGGCCGCCGGGGCGGTCAGCGACTTTCAGGCGGACCCGGCCCAGCCGGCCGTTGTCGCTGCGTTCGACCGCGATGGTGATGGCGGCCTTGTCGCTGGATCCCCCTTGCCTTCCGGTGCTTCTGCCACCCAGGAAGCTCTGGTCAAGCTCGACGTTGCCGCTGAGGAGCTCGCGGTCAGGCCGGACCATGGCCCGGCGGAGCTTGTGCAGCCAGGCCCACGCCGTCTCGTAGGAACCGAACCCCAGAGCGTCCTGAAGTCCTTGTGCCGAGACCCCGTTCTTCTGTGACGTGACGAACCAAAGCGCCGCGAACCAGGTCGACAGCGGGGTGTGCGAGCGATGGAAGATCGTGCCCGCCGTGACGGACGTCTTGACGCCGCAGCCAGCGCACATCCACAGCCCCTGGCCGGTCCGCCAGGAGTCCCCCAGGCCGCACCGAGGACAGGTGAACCCGTTCGGCCAACGCAACTGCCCCAGGTACTCACGGCAACTGACGTCGTCAGGGAACCAAGACCGGAAATCCTGATAGGTCTGCGGGTAGTCCAGCCCGCCCACGGGTCGCAGCAACTCCGGCACCCCCCGAACTTACTGCACTCAAGCAGAGATGCAGGAGCTGGCGGTGACCGGCTGTCCCCGCAACTGCGCGGAGGCGCTGTGCAAGGACCTCGGCGTGGTGGCCGTGGACGGGGGCCGCTGGGAGATCTACGTCGGCGGCGCGGCGGGTGCGCACGTCCGTAAGGGTGACCTGCTCGCGACGGTGGACGACCCGGACGTCGTGGTCACCCTCGTCGGGCGCTTCTTGCAGTACTACCGGGAGAGCGCGACCTGGCTCGAGCGCACCTACTCCTGGGTGCCGCGGTTCGGCATCGACCGGATCCGGGCTGTGGTTGTCGACGACACCGAGGGCATCGCCGCCCGGCTCGACGCCGACATCCAGAAGGCGGTCGACGCCTACACCGATCCGTGGAAGGAGGCTGCCGCGCCGGTGACTCCTGGCCAGTTCCGCACGTCGCTGCCCCTGACGCCGCTGCCGCAGGTGCCGGTTCGGTGACCGGCGTTCGCGAGGGGATCAACCTCGGCAGCGTGGAGCAGATCCCTTTCGGCGAGGGCCGGGCCTTCGTCGTCGACGGGGAGCAGGTGGCGGTGTTCCGACTGCGCGACGGCGGTGTGCGCGCCCTCGGCGGGATCTGCCCGCACCGTGGCGGTCCGCTCGCCGACGGGCTGATCGACGGCGCAGTGGTCGTGTGTCCGCTGCACGGCTACACCTACGACCTGCTCACCGGCGAGGAGACCGCGAACGGCGGAGCGCCGGTCTGCGCCTACGTCGCCACTGTCTGCGCCGACGGCGAGGTACGCGTGGCGATGCCGGCGACCTGACTCTCCTCCGGGACGAGGCGGCCCGGCCGTGCGGGTCTCCGCCGCTTCGGGGAGGTATCCCCGGCTGGAGCGCTGTACCGGATAGAGGTCGATTGACCTCTTTCCGGTGCACCCTGCACCGGAAACCGACCCGCAAACGGTCCAGGGCCCGAGCGCGACGCCCACCCGCGGCCTCCGCGGCAAGCGCTCCCCATGCGCACTCAGCGCCGGGCTCAGGATCGCATCCGACGGGCCACCACGACGGCGATGCCGATGAGCAGGATGCCGAAGACCGCCAGGGCGACCTCCGCGCCCGTCGCCGGCAGCGAAGCGCGACCCGCGGCGACGGGGACGGCGGCCGGCGCGGCGACCGTCACCGCCCCGAAGGCCTGCAGCTCGGTGATGGTCACCTGCTGGGCATTCGGGGTCTGGCGGCAATCGGTCGGCGCGAGAGCCTCTGCCG
>JALZMX010000032.1 GCA_030857985.1 Actinomycetota bacterium
CCCCGTCCGGCTGGTGCGCTCACGTGCCGGCCGGTGCTGACGGCTCCGTTAGCAATCCCGTTAGCAACCACAGGGCCCGCTGGCGTCTCGGTCAGGTGCGGTAGGCGTCGCGCCGGTGCTCGATCCGGAGCACCACCACTTCGTGCTGCGGCTCCGCGATCCGGTACAGGATGCGGTAGGTCCCCCGGCGGGCTGACCAGATGCCGGCGAGGTCACCACGCAGCGGCTTGCCCACACGCCGGGGCTCCCTGTCCACAGCCGTCGCGAGGAAGTCGATCACCGCGGTCGCGACCGCCTCCGGCAGTCCGTCGGCCAACGCCCGGCGGGCCGGCGCGGTGAGGACGAGTTCCCACTCGTCCTCACCGATCATCGCCGCAGGGCGCGGACCGCGTCCACCCCGCGGACGACGTCACCACTGGCGTAGCTCGCATCGGCCTCGCGGATGTCTGCCAGCGCCTGCGGATCGGCCAGTACCGACAGCGTCTCTTCGAGCTCGGCCAGATCCTCCGGGCTGATGAGCACGGCGGCCGCTCGGCCGTTGCGGGTGATCGTCACCCGCTCGTGCTGCTTCTCCACCCGCTCCACGACCTCGGACAGGTGGTCACGGACTGACCGCAACGGCTCCACACTCATGGCCACGATTGTGGCGCATACTCGTGCGCGCGTCCAGGGAACAGCGGTATCAACCGGGGCGACGCCAAGGACGGCGTGGCCTCTCCTTGTCCGTCCCGCAGATCCCGACGGCGAGGACCTCCACCAGCACGCTCCCCTCCTGCTCGGAGGGCTCAGCCTGAGGTGCCCGTACCCGGTCGTGCGAAGCGTGCACGTGACGATCCGGGGAAGGGGCGCAGCATGCATCCCTCCGGCGAGCAGACGCTGCTGCGGTACGAGGAACAATCCGCCGTGCTGGTCGAGGTCGGCGGCGGCATCCGGTCGTACACCGTCGGTGACCGGCCGCTGCTGGACGGCTACGCCGCGGAGCAGATGGTCAGCGCAGCGCGCGGACAGCCGCTGATCCCGTGGCCGAACCGGCTGCACACCGGGCGCTACACCTGGGACGGCGAGGAGCACGTGGTGCCGCTCGACGAGCCGGCGCAGGCGAACGCGGTCCACGGCGTGACCCGCTGGCGCAGCTGGACCGCGGAGCGGGAGTCGGAGGCGGCCGCCACTCTGCGGCTGCGCCTGCTCCCGCAGCCGGCGTACCCGTTCGCGCTGGACCTCGCTGTGTACTACCGGCTCGACGCTGACGGCCTCGCGGTCACCACGACCGCCACCAACGTCGGCGACGCCGACGCGCCGTACGGCCAGGGCGCGCACCCATACCTGACCGTCGGCGGAACGCTCGACGCCGCGACGCTGCACCTGCCCGCGACGACGTGGTTGCCCACGGGGCCGGCGCAGATTCCGATCGGGCGCGAGCCGGTCGCCGGGTCGCCGTACGACTTCCGCGAGCCGCGGCCGATCGGGCCGCTGCACATGGACTACGCGTTCACGGACCTCGATCGTGACAGCGACGGGCGCTGCACCCTGACGCTCGCCGCGGAGGGCAGCAGCGTGTCGCTGTGGGTGGACGACCACTTCCCGTACGTCGAGCTGTACACCGGCGACACGTTGCCGGACTTACAGGGCCGCCGGCGCGGGCTTGGCGTCGAGCCGATGACCTGCCCGCCCGATGCGTTCCGCACCGGCGAGGACCTGGTGCGGCTGCGGCCGGGGCAGTCCTGGTCGGCGTCGTGGGGCGTGCGCACTCCGTTGCGCAGACGCGGCCTTTAGTGGTTAACGCTGGGCTACTGCCTCCGCGGCTATCCACAGCCCTTGCCCGGACGCCGCCTCAAGGTGGCTGCCGGTCAGCCGGCTGCCATGCTTGGCGAGCAGACCGCGGATACCGTTCTTGACCGACGTGCAGGCCTGATGCCGGAGGCCTCGCCGTCACTCGCCGCCGACGGTACGCCGGTGGACCCGCGCCTCCCACGGCTCCAGCGCCAGGACGTCCGACGGCACGGGGCTGGGATAGAGGTTGCTGAGCAGCACCGGTGAGGCTGCCCACCTCGCCGCGTCCGCCAGGTCCACGATGAGCGGCTCGCCGGAGAAGCTGCCGAGCACGAGCAGTTCGACATCCCGGTACCGGCGCACGAAGGCGTAGAGCTGCTCGTGCTCCGGCAGCAGCATCGTGAAGCTGCCGTGGGGG
>JALZMX010000043.1 GCA_030857985.1 Actinomycetota bacterium
CCCGGAGGTCACTGCGGGTACTCCGCCTCGTCCGGTGCGACCGTGTGCAGCTCGAACTCCTGCAGTGCCGTGGCGTCGCCACCGAGCGCTTCGGTCATCGTCACGTAGTCGAAGCGCATCAGCCCCAGCCAGGAGTGCTCGTCGTCGCCCGGCTCACCGGTCAGGTCGTCGTCTTGCAGCACGTCGACATACTCCACGCCGGCCTCCTTGCCGATCTGCTCCAGCACCGGACTGGGAAACACCTCGGAGCCGAAGATTGCCGGCACGTCCTCGGCCCTGACCTGATCAATCAGCGCTGCGACCTCACTGGCCGTGGGCTCTTCGAAGTCGGCTACTTGGATCGCGCCGATGATCTCCCAGCCGTAGTCCTCGGCGAAGTAGGGGAAGGAATCGTGGTACGTCAGCAGCTTCTTGTTGCCCTCCGGGATGGTGGCGAACGCGTCTCTCATCGCAATGTCGAACTCATCGACCAACGACGAGAACTCCTCGGCGTTCGCCCGGTAGTAGTCGGCATTGTCGGGGTCGCGCTCCGAGAGGTCCTCGGCCACTATCTGCGCGTACTCGACCGCGAACTTCGGATCGGTCCACAGATGCGGATTCGGCTTTCCCCCCTCCACGGGGAAGGAGAAGTCGAAGATGTACTCCGACTCGGGCAGCGCCAACGTGCCGAGCTCGACGATCTCGGCACCCTCCGCCATGTTGGCCTCGGCCAGCTCCTTGGTCGGCTCCTCCAGCTCCAGGCCGTTGATGTACACCACGTCCACGGTGGACAGGACCTCGGCCACACTCGGGGCGGGCTCGAAGGTGTGGGAGTTCGTCCCTTCCGGGACGATCCCGGTGACGTCGGCCCTGTCGCCGGCGATGCTCGAGACGATGCTGGTGATCGGCGCCACCGTGGTCGCCACCTGCACTCGGCCGTCGTTGCCCGTGTCCTCGCCCTGGGCGTCGCCCCCGCATGCTCCCACCGTCAGGCTCAGCCCGACAGTGCCGGCAGCCATTGCCGCCCGGCGGCGAAGATCCACCCGCCGCTTCGACCCTTCCACGATGAGGTCCGCCCATCCTTCCCGCCCAGTTTTACAACTACCTGCGAGGCTATCGCAACTGCAAAGCGCCTGCAATAAGACGGCAGGAGTCGATAGTTGGTGAGGCGCTGGCCATCGGGAGCCGGGTGGAGGGACTCTTGCGAAGGACGTGATGCAGCGGCCGGGTCACCGACCCGGATCCAGGGTCAGCGATGGAACGGCCGCTGCCGGTCTCGCTCGGCGCGCGCTGTCCTGACCGGACCCCGTGAACCGATCCGTCTCGTGTGAGAGTCGGTCATTGGTGGGTGCAGGCAGCAGGTTATACCGCTGGTTCCTGGTAGCCCACGGGCGTTGTCTCCTTGAACCTCACTCGATGAGGGGACGGGCCACTTTGCGCGATTTGTCGGTGTTCGCCGGCTGGTTTGGGTTGTCGAACGATGAGTTTCTCCTGCCCTGGAGGTCGATCTCAGCGGAACAGCCCGGCGGGCTGGACCCGAAGGCGACAGGACTGGAGCGCACCCATGGTCATCGTTGCAGGACACATCACCGTTGAGCCGCAGCAGCGCGAGTCCTACCTCGCGGGCTGTGTGCGCATCGTCGAACAGGCTCGCCGGGCAGTTGGCTGCCTCGACGTGGCGATCTGCGCGGACCTGGTCGACCCCGGCCGTGTCAACATCTTCGAGCGCTGGGAGTCGCAGGCGGCGCTGGAGACCTTCCGCAGCAGCGGCCCTGACACGGAACAGCGCCCGGCGATGCTCACGGTGTCCGTTCAGGAGTACGACATCGCCGACGTGCGGCCCGTGTTCGGGAGAGTGCGGAATGAATCGGCCGGACGGACTCTGCTGCGACCGATGAGATCGGCGCCGCGGTCCGGTCGAATCGAATGACGACCAAACCAACGAGAAGGGAAACGACCATGAAGCTGACGACCATCACGATCGTCTCCGTCGACGGAGTGCTGCAGGGACTCGGCGGGCCGGACGAGGACCGCGGCGGCGGATTCGACCGCGGCGGATGGGCCACACCGCTGTTCGACAACGAGGCCATGACGTTTCTCAACCAGGTCTACCGGCGCGCCGACGCGTTCCTGTTCGGCCGGCGGACCTACGAGATCTTCGCCGGCTCCTGGGGCGCGGTGGAAGATCCGGGCATCAACCCCATCGCAGGTGCCTTGAACACGCAGCCCAAGTACCTCGCATCGACCACGCTCACCGAACCGCGCTGGGCGAACACGACCGTCCTCTCCGGTGACGTCGCGGCGGCCATCGGTGAGCTGAATGCCAAGCCGACGGGTGAGCTGCAGGTGCACGGCAGCGGCAGCCTGAGCCGCTGGCTGTTCGACAACCAGCTTGTCGACGAGATCACCCTGCTCACCGTCCCGGCGGTCGTCGGCCAGGGCACGCGGCTATTCCCCGACACCGGCCCGGACACAGCGCTTGACCTGGTCGACTCGCGAGCCACCCCGAAGTCAAGAGTGCCGCCGGCGGCGAGCTCGTCGTACCGACGGGTTCTTGCCTCGAGAAGCTCGAGACGCCGTCCGTCGAACGCGCGGTGCAGCATGGCGAGGAACTCCAGCGCCTCGGGCGTGAGAACCTCGTCGAACCGCTCCCTGCGAGGACCCGTGATCTCGATGTCAACCGGTGTGCTCATCGGCTCTCCTCGAGATCGCAAAGGTCAAGGCGTGCACGCAGCTGCTCTCGGCCACCTTCCGATTCGGCGGGAATCTCGACACGCTTATTGCAGTGGAGAATGGCGGGTCAACCGGTTGGCCCGGCCCCAGGGCGCAACTTCAGCCGGGCTCGACGAGCAGGGCCCGGATCTGTTCTGCGGCCGCGGCCATGTCCTCGTGCTCCCAGACACGCACCACCCGCCAACCAGCCGCGTCGAGACGCTGGTCGGTGTCGCGGTCACGCCGTTCATTTGCGGCCAGCTTCTCTGCCCACCAATCCGCGTTGGCGCGGGGCCGGGTGGCGTGCTGTGGACAGGCGTGCCAGAAGCAGCCATCGACGAACACCGCGACTCTCGCTCTGGCGAAGACCACATCCGCGCGGCGTCGGATGCCGGGAAGGACAACCCGGTCGACGCGGAAGCGTAGCCCCTTGCGGTGCAGTTGGCTCCGTAGCGCTAGTTCGGGCACGGTGTCACGACGCCGTTGTGCCTGCATTCGCCGCAGCACGTCGATCGAGGAGGCGGCCGGGCCTGACATCAGATGCCGGCGAAGGTGGTGTCGTACTCGTTCGCCATACGCACGATCATGCTCGCGTAGTGGAAGGAGTCGCCAGGCTGCGGCGCCGGCCGATCGCTGACAATCCGAACTCGTCCTCCGTCGTTCGCCGGGTCGATGACCGTGATCCCGATGCCGTCGAACCCTGACTCCGATGAGACAGATCGGCGGGGTATCTCAGCAACCTTGCCGAGGACCCGCTCGGTGTCGCTGGGCTGACGGTGTTGGGTGGTGGTGGGTCGACGCTCGGCGAGCGAAAAGTTGTTGACGACGGGTGACACGAAGTGGTCGGCGTTGTTGACCTGGACGTAGCCGATGGCGAGCGCCTGACGGGAGGCGCCATGCACGCACAGGTGCGAGGAGTTCAACTCGTCGTAGAGCCTGGGCAGCGACTTCACATGGGCGGTCATGCACGCCTTCGCCTCGAGGGCGATCAGGCCGGCACCGACCGGGCCCACAGGAAAGACGGGCAGCGCGTCGAGGATGCCCTGCTCCAGGTCGTTGAGCACGATGCCGTACGTCGATCCGAGGCTAGCGAAGGTGCGGTCCCGGCTCCCTTCGCCGGACGGACGTGCGATGACCAGGTCGAGGTCCTTCCTCCGACCGGTGGCGAAGTCGGTCATGGTGTGGTTGACGCCGAGAATGACCGTTCGCGCAGCGACGTGCCGCCGCAACAAGGACGAAGCGCTCAGCAAGTCGAGAGCGACACCCCAGGAGGCGACCTTGGAGTGACGATCAGAGCGTGAGTGATACTGCCATCGGTTGCCGTACTTGTCTGGCGGCCCGGGCACCTGAAGGAAGCGGGCGAGGATCTCTGTTCCATGCACCCTGGGCAGGCTACCGACTGGTCACCGCGGAGCAGGAATCACCGCGTCATCCGGCTAGCGGCACCATCCCGTGACCGCTGACGGCGACGTGCTCGATCACGTCTGCTCGGAAGCCAGGGTGACGTCCGAGGTTGCCTTGTTGCAGCCGCCGACAGAACCCGTTCGCTCCGCGGTGGCTCAGAGCCGGTGCTGCCTGGACGTCGATCACGTCGACCAGGTGACGATACGGCGCAAGAACGGGATATTCGGACAGTGCGACGGTGTGGACCTGGCCCGTCTCGCCCCATGCTGCCGCGGGCCAAGCTCCGGCGCCTGCCCAGGGCTTGCACTCCGCAACGATGGCCCCGGGTGCAGCCAGACGACCCGCGACCCATTGGGCGACCCCAACGGTGACCGCGTTGCCGACCAGCTTCCATCGAGGGCCGTTACGCAACCGACGCCCGTCGGCGGCTGCGGTCCAACCTCGGGGGAAGCCCTGCAGCTCCTCGGCATCCTCGACCCGAGGAGTGACGAACCGTCGGCCGGGGACAGCGTCCGGAAGCCACACGGCCGGGGGAGAGGGGATGCCGATCGTCGAGCCGCCCTTCAATGTCGGAACTGCATCGCGGGCCTACCCCAGCCCGCCTCGTCCTTCGGTCCAGTAGAAGCCATATGCTGCGTCGTCGAACTCCCCCTCGGCCCGAGCCCCCTGATCATCGGCAAACAACACGCCCCGCGGGTCCTCGGTCTTGGACGCGACGAGCAAGACGCGACGACGCCGTTGCGGCACGCCGGTGAACCGGGAGTCCACTACTCGGTAGGCCCAGCGGTAACCCAACGCCTCCAGCTCGCGCACGAGGTAGCGCATCGCCTGCCCTCGCTCCAGGGCGAGCATGTTCGAGACGTTCTCGATCAGCAACCAGGGAAGCCGGCGGCCTCGCGACTCGGCGAGCCGTAGCGCCTCGAACACATGGGAGACGAGGCTGGACTGGGTGCCACCGATTCCGGCCGTGCGACCGGCCTGGGAGAGGTCGGTGCATGGGAAGCCTGCTGCCAGTACGTCGACCCCGGCGGGCAACTCGCTGAGCTGGCGTACGTCAGGGTGCAGGTCGACCTCGGGGAACTGCACCGACAACACCGACTTTGCCGGCGCCCACCACTCGCAGAGCAACTGGGTCTCGACACCAGCGCCGAGGGCCCGCTGAAAGCCGAGCTCGATGCCGCCGATGCCGGCGAACAGGCCAGTGATCTTCACGCAAGCTCCTGCAGGCTGGACGGAACCGGACGATCTGACCGTAGCGACAACCGCGGACAGTCTCGGGGACCTCCACGACGGATCGCGACACCGGCTCGCACGGACACCGGTACAGCCGGGGAGAACCGTCGGCGAAGGCGGCACTACGGTGGGTCGTATGGACTGGACCACGCGTGACAATCCCGAGCAGGCCCGCTACGAACTCGTGTCGGGTGACCAGATCGGCGGTTTCGCCGCCTACGAGCCAGGTGACGACGCCGTCACCTTCACGCACACCGAGGTCGACTCGACGTACGAGGGCCAGGGGCTCGGCTCGCGGCTCGTCAGCTCTGCGCTCGACGACGTACGCTCCCGCGGCCAGCAGGTGGTGCCGCGGTGCCGGTTCGTCGCCGACTACATCGACAAGCACGACGAGTACGCCGACCTGGTGGCGCCGCGCTGACTTCTTCCTGCCGACATTCGTGCGTGCCCGTGAGGCGGCGGAGCAGCGGCGATAAGGTCGGCAGCGGTCTCGCAGGATGACAGTCGGCCAGTGACAAGGAGTTGCCCCGATGGACAAGGTCGTCTCCAGTGCCGCCGAGGCGGTTGCCGACGTGCCGAGCGGCGCCTCGCTCTCGGTGGGTGGCTTCGGCCTCTGCGGCATCCCGAGCGTGCTGATCCAGGCGCTGCTCGACAAGGGTGTCGACGACCTGGCAGCGGTCTCGAACAACTGTGGCGTCGACGACTGGGGTCTGGGGCTGCTGCTGCGGGAGAAGCGCATCCGCCGGATGATCTCGTCGTACGTCGGGGAGAACAAGGAGTTCGCCCGGCAGTATCTTGCCGGCGAGCTGGAGGTGGAGCTGACGCCGCAGGGCACGCTGGCCGAACGGCTGCGCGCCGGAGGGTCGGGGGTCCCGGCCTTCTACACCGCGACAGGCGTCGGCACCCAGGTCGCCGACGGAGGACTGCCGTGGCGCTACGACTCCGAGGGCGGTGTCGCGGTCGCGTCCCCACCCAAAGACACCCGAGAGTTCGAGGTCGACGGTGAACGACGGGTGTTCGTGCTCGAGCGGGCAATCGTCTGCGACTTCGGGCTGGTGCGGGCGTGGAAGGGTGACCGGCACGGCAACCTCGTGTTCAACAAGTCGGCGCGCAACTTCAACCCGTTGTGCGCGATGGCCGGTCGGGTCACGATCGCCGAGGTCGAGGAGCTCTACCAGCCCGGTGAGCTCGCGGCCGACGAGATCCACCTGCCCGGTGTCTTCGTGCAGCGGGTGTTGCCGCTGACCCCCGAGCAGGCCGCCGACAAGCGGGTCGAGAGGCGCACCACGCGCGAGCGCGCCGAGGAGGCTGGTCAGTGATGGGACTGTCACGTGAGCAGATGGCCGCGCGCGCCGCGTCGGAGCTGGCCGACGGCGCCTACGTCAACCTCGGCATCGGCCTGCCGACCCTGGTCCCCAACTACGTGCCCGACGACGTCGAGATCGTGTTGCAGTCCGAGAACGGCATCCTCGGCGTCGGCGCCTACCCGTACGACGAGGAGGTGGATCCCGACCTGATCAACGCTGGCAAAGAGACGGTGACGCTGCGCCCGGGTGCATCGTTCTTCGACTCCGCGACCAGCTTCGCGATGATCCGCGGTGGCAAGGTCGACGCCGCGATCCTCGGCGCGATGCAGGTGAGCGAGGCCGGCGACATCGCCAACTGGATGATCCCCGGCAAGATGGTCAAGGGGATGGGCGGCGCGATGGATCTGGTGCACGGGGCCAAGAAGGTCGTGGTGCTGATGGGGCACGTCGCCAAGGACGGCTCTCACAAGATCGTGCGCGAGTGCTCGCTGCCCTACACCGGTAGGGGGGTCGTGCAGCGGATCATCACCGACCTCGCCGTCATCGACGTGACCGCCGACGGGCTGGTGCTGACCGAGACCGCACCCGGCGTCAGCGTCGAGGAGGTCCGCGACAAGACCGAGCCCGAGCTCGCGGTCGCCGACTCCCTGCACGAGGTCGCCCCGCAGGTCTGAGCTCAGCAGTCTTCGGGGTTGTCCCCGGGCAGGCGGTGACCCTCGAACAGACGACCACCGTGGTCGGCGAGAACCCCGTCACAGACCGCGGTCATCGGCCCGATGTCGCCGGCGACCCCTGCCCGGACCGCCTCGACCAACGCCGAGACGTAGTCGCTGCCGCGCCTCCCGTCGTACTCGCGCAGCTCCACTAGCAGCCCCTTGCCGGTCCCGGTCCAGCAGCCTGCGCCCGTCAACAACAGTTCCGCGGTCTCGTTGAACAGCGACATCGCAACCACGGCTCGCTCGTCGTCGTCGCGGGATCCGGTGAGGTCGTCGAGCAGGTCGGTTATGCCGTAGCGCAGTGCAGCGAGCTCAGCGGAGGTGAGCGGGTGGGGGCCGTCCTCGACCTCGCGGCGGCACTCGCGCTGGAGGTGCTCGGCGGAGCCGTCGGTGTCGAGCAGGATGACGGAATCGGCTATCAGTCGCATCATCGTCGGCTGGCGCCGGCCGGCGTCCTTGGCGCGGTAGTGGGCGAGCGAGGGCCCGGTGTGTGCGAACACCTCCACCGGCCAGCCCTCCTGCAGCAGCGACTCGCGAAACGGCGCCGGAGGTCCAGGTAGCAGCACGGTGATGTCGAGGTCCGACGTGGCCGTGTGGGTGCCGTGTACGACGCTGCCGCCCAGCCAGGCGGCACGAGCGTCGGGGAACCGCCGTACGACCAGTGCGCGAGCGACGTCGACGGGATCAGCGCGGTCCCCTCGGTCGGCCATCTCGTGATTTTTGCGCTGCCGCGGATCTCGCTTGTCACGGGGTGGCACAGTGACGCACCTATCGTCACAGGGCCACCCGGTGACCAACGCGGCCGGCCATCAGGGCCACCCGGTGACGAAGGCGGCCGGCCACCAGAGCCACCAGACCGCGTGACCAGAATCCGGGCGAGTGTTCACCACGCGTTTGGGTAGAGTTGGCCCCTATGGCGAGGCGAGCGTACGGACTGGCGGTCGCGCTCGCCGTTGTCATGGGTGTGCTCACGGTCGCGACCGCATGGGCGCTCGACCTGCCGGTGCGTGATCCCGACGGCGCCCTCGGCCCGTCGTACGTCCGGCTGCCCGGGATCGTGCTGATCTGCTTCGTCGCCGACGTGATCCCCCGCGCCCTCATCCGCGCCCGCGGCGTGCGCGGCGCCTGGCCGGAGATCAAGAAGATCGCCGGGGAACGCTGGAGCCGTGGACGGCTCACGCTGATCGTGCTGGGGCTGGGCAGCTTCTACCTCACCTACGTCGGCTACCGGAATCTCAAGAGCTTCCTGCCCTTCATCCGCGACGACCTGTACGACGGGGAGCTGCTGGCCTTCGACCGCATCCTCACGTTCGGCCACGACCCGGCCACGCTGCTGCACACCGTCCTCGGCACCGGGACCGCGGCGTACGTCCTGTCCTTTGTCTACATCGCCTACCTGGTGTTCGTGCCCGCGTCCCTGGCCGCCTGGTTGGTCTGGTCGCGCAGCCTGGCCGGTGGGTTCTGGTACTGCACCGCACTGTGCCTCAACTGGGTGCTGGGCGTGGCCAGCTACTACCTGGTGCCGTCACAGGGCCCGTTCGTCGAGGAGCCGTCACTGTTCTACGGTTTGCCGTCGACCGAGACGTGGGCACTCCAGGCGGCGCTGCTGGGATCTCGCCATGACGTCATCAGCAACCCCGCCGCCACTAACGGGGTCCAGAGCATCGCCGGGTTCGCGTCGTTGCACGTGTCGGTCATCTTCGCCGCCGCGCTCATCACGCACCTGACGGTCAAGAGTGTTTGGGTGCGCTGGAGCATGTGGGCCTATCTCGCCATGACCATGGTGGCGACGATCTACTTCGGCTGGCACTACATCGCCGACGACATCGCTGGCCTCGCCATCGGGGGCGCCTCGGTGTGGCTGGGCGCGATCGTCACCGGGCACAGCATGCGCGGCAACCACCGTGGTCAAGCGTTCGGCCCGGATGAGGTGGAGCCTGCGCCCGCGGAGACTCCGGTCGAGAGAGCGACCGTCGGCGTCTGACCCCGCCGACCGGGTACGACGCTACGCAACAGTCGCGTCCGGCTACCTTCGCACGACCGGTGCGTAGCGTACGCACCCGGCTGCGACCGCGCCGACCCGCTCATCGGCCTGCGTGTAACCTGGAGGCAACGACAGGGGAGCGCCAGTACGGCGCTGAGAGTGCGGCAAAGACCGCAGACCCTCGAACCTGATCCGGTTAGCACCGGCGAAGGGAGTCGAGACTCGGACCGCGGCGACGCGGTTTCCCCTCCTGTAACCACGGGAGGTTTTGTCATGTCGCGTTCTGTTACCGAGCGCATCGGTGCGTCCACCCGCACCGGCATCGCCAGCCGGCCACTGCTGGCCTGGCGCACCATCGATCTCATCACCGCCGCCCTCGTCGGCGTCACCATGGGAGTCGTCTTCTGGGGCTGGAACATCGCCTACGAGGTCATGTCCGCACCGTTCACCGCCGGCTTCGCACCGCTGGTGGGCCTGTTCGGAGGCACCTGGCTGCTCGCCGGCGTACTCGGCGGACTGATCGTGCGCCGACCTGGCGCGGCGCTCTTCGCCGAGGTGCTGGCCGCGACGGTGTCGGCGCTGCTGGGCAACCAGTGGGGCTGGCTGGTGCTGGTCTCCGGGCTGCTGCAGGGCCTCGGGGCCGAGCTGGTCTTCGCCCTGTTCCGCTACCGCAGGTTCACCATCGTGGTCGCGATGCTCGCCGGCGCCATGGCAGCGGTGTTCGAGATGTTCTACGAGTGGAACTACTACTGGAGCGGCTTCGACGTGACCTGGAAGCTGACCTACCTCGGCGCCTTCATGCTCTCCGGCGCGGTGATCGCCGGCATCGGGGGCACCCTGCTGACCCGGGCGCTCGCCCGGACCGGCGCCCTGAACGCGATGCCGCCCGGCCGGGAGGCGCACCAGCGCCGCCCGGTCTGACCCGGTCCCGCTTGCTCGTCGAGGGCGGATCCTCGGTCGAGGTCCGCGGGTTGACGTGGCGTCCGGCTGCCCGGCTGGAGCCGGTGCTCAGCGACCTCGCGCTGCGGATCGCCCCCGGCGAGCGGGTCCTGGTGGCCGGCCCCAGCGGTGCTGGCAAGTCCACGCTGCTGCGGGCTCTCGCCGGGGTCCTGCTGACCGCCGACGTGGGTGACCTGTCCGGTGACGTGCGCATCGACGGTCACGAGCCGCACCGGGTTCCGGGACGGGTCGGGTTGCTGCTGCAGGACCCCAGCGCCGCGGTTGTCGCCGAGCGGGTGGGGCGCGACGTCGCCTTCGGGCTGGAGAACCTGCAGCTGCCGCGGGCCGAGACATGGGTCCGCGTGCGCACTGCGCTGGTGGCGGTCGGCTTCCCGTACGGCGAGGAGCACCCCACCGTGGCGCTCTCGGGCGGGGAGATGCAGCGGCTGGCGTTGGCCGGGGCGTTGGCGATGGAGCCGGGTCTGCTCCTGCTCGACGAGCCAACCTCGATGCTCGACCCTGCCGCCGCGGCCGAGGTACGCCGGGCGGTGCTGGATGTGGTCTCGGCGCGAGGGTCGACCCTGGTGATCGTCGAGCACCGACTGGAGCCGTGGCTGGACGAGGTCGACCGGCTCCTGGTGATGGACGCCACCGGTGCGATCATCGCGGACGGCGAGCCGCGCCGCGTGCTCGAGGAGCACCGCGAGGCCCTGCTCGAGGTCGGCGTCTGGCTGCCGGGGGTGTCGCTGCCGAAGCCGCTCGAGTTCCCGGCGGCGCTGGTCGAGCCGGCGACATCGGCCACCGTCGAGCGCGGCCAGGCGCTCGTCTCCGCCCGCGAGGTCGTCGTACGCCACGTTGGTCGACGAGCCGGGCGACGCGGCGCCACGACGCTCGCCCTCGACGACGTGAGCACTGATCTGGTCAGCGGCCGTGCGCTCGCGGTCACCGGCCCCAGCGGTGCGGGCAAGTCGACGCTGGTGGCGCTGCTGGCGGGGCTGGCCCGCCCAGACTCGGGCGAGGTGCTGTCGGCACCCGCGCTCGCGACTCGGCAGGGCCGGGTGCCTTGGGCGTGGCGCTCACCGGCGCTGGCCGCGCGGTTGTCCTGGGTGCCGCAGCAGCCCGAGCACGGCATCGTCACCGGCACGGTGCTCGGTGAGCTGCTGGCGGCTGCCCGGGCCACCGGTCGGGACGAGACCTGGGCGGCGAACCGGGCGCGGGGGCTGCTCGACCTGCTCGGCCTGGACCGGCTGGCGCAGACCAGTCCGTACCACCTGTCCGGTGGTGAGCAGCGTCGCCTGATGCTGGCCGCGGCACTCGTGCACGGGCCGTACGCCGTGCTGCTCGACGAGCCCACCGTCGGACAGGACCGCAACACCTGGGCGGCCGTACTCGGCGCCTGCGCCGCTGCCCGCGACGCCGGTTCGGCCTGCGCGCTCGCCACGCACGACCTCGCCGCCGCGGGTGCGCTCGCCGACGACAGGCTCGTGTTGAGTGCCGGGAGAGTTGCGTGAACGCCTCGCCGTTGAGCCGCTGCGGCCCATTGTCCCTGCTGGGCGCGTCATTGGCACCGATCATCGGCGCGGCCGCGATCGATGACGCGCGCACCGGTGTCGTGTCGGTCGGCGTGGTCATGGCGGCGGCCGCCCTGGTGGTGCGCGACCTACGCTCGACGTTGCTGCGGCTGGCCCTCGGGCTGGTCGCCACGGTGTCGATCGGGGTGTCGACGTGGTTGTACGGCGGACGCGATCTCGACATCGCGGTCGGCGCATCGATGCGAATCCTGTTCCTGGTGCTCCCGGGCGCCGTGCTCACGCCGTACCTCGATCCCAGCGCGCTGGGGGACCACCTGGCCCAGCGGCTGCGGCTGCCCCCGCGGGTTGTGGTCGCATCCGTCGCGGCGCTGCAACGCATCGACGCGATCGGGCAGGAGTGGCGCCAGATCGAACGGGCGCGCCGCGCCCGCGGGCTCGGGGCCGACGGGGGGCCGTTGAACCGGGTACGTGCCACGGCTGCGATGTCGCTGGCGCTGTTGGTGTCGACAATGCGGATGTCGGGGCGGATGTCGCTGGCGATGGACGTCCGCGGGTTCGCCGGCGCATCTCGCCGTACCTGGGCCGAGCCTGCGCCGTGGACCGGCGCCGACACGGTTTTGCTGGTCGCGGGTCTGCTTCTCGGGGCATTGCCGCTTGTCCTGGCCAGATAGGTCTGGCCCGATGGTCATGGCCCGAGCCGCGCGCCCGGCGGTGGCGGTTGTCGGTCGCTGGTGCTTTGCTCTGAGTGGCGAGCGCGGTCGGCGCCCGCGCAACCTGGGAAGAGGAAGGAGTACGAGATGGCGACACGTGACGAACCGTGGCCGCAGGGCACCCCATCCTGGGTCGATCTGATGGTGGACGACGCGGAGGCAGCCGCTCGCTTCTACGGTGACCTGTTCGGCTGGGAGAGTGAGGCAGGCTCCCCGGAGACCGGCGGTTACCGGATTGCGATGCTCGGCGGCCGCGCGGTCGCCGGCATCGGATCGGTGCCGCCCGGTGCCCACATGCCGTCGGTCTGGACGACCTACATCGCGGTCGACGACCTGGACGCGACGGCAACGCGGGTCACCGAACACGGGGGCACGATCATGATGCGCCCGATGGACGTCATGGACCAGGGACGCGTCGCGGTCGCCGCCGACCCCACCGGCGCCGTGTTCGGCATGTGGCAGGCCCAGCAGCACATCGGTGCCGGGCGGGTGAACGAAGCAGGGAGCCCCATCTGGAACGAGTGCACGACGCGCGACTACGAGGCGGCAAAGCGGTTCTACGCCGGGGTTTTCGGTTACGACCTGCAGGAGGTCGGTGACGGTCAGAGCTTCCACTACTCGCTGCTCAACCTCGGCGGCAACACGGTCGGTGGGCTCGGAGCCCCCGCAGCCGACACTCCTGCCGACGCAGCACCCTCCTGGTTGAGCTACTTCGCCGTGGACGACAGCCGTGGACGACACCGACGCGACCGTGGCCGCGGCCGTCACGGGCGGTGCATCGATCCAGGTCCCGCCACACGACAGCGAGTACGGCCGGCTGGCTGTGCTCGGTGGTCCCCAAGGCGAGGTGTTCGCGGTGATCAAGCCGAGCGAGCAGTCCGGCGCGGCCGACAGCTGAGCCCGCACTGAGCCACTTCGGGAGGCGCTACCGTGCGGGCCTATGAGCACTGATCGGCGCCTCCCGCATTGGCGCGAGCTGCGGCCCCTGCTGCAGCTCGAGCGGCCTAGGCTCGGAGATCGGGCGCGCGTCTCCCGGGCTGCCGATGTGGGCGACCTGCGACGGATCGCACGCCGCCGTACCCCGCGCGCGGTGTTCGACTACGTTGACGGTGGCGCGGGCGACGAGGTGGCGATGCGCCGCGCCAGGGCGGCGTTCGAACGGGTGGAGTTCCGGCCGCGGGTGCTGCGCGACGTCTCCGACGCCGATCCTTCGACCACCCTCCTGGGCCGGCCCGTCGCGCTTCCGATCGCCCTTGGCCCGACCGGGTTCACCCGGATGATGCATGGCGCCGGGGAGTCGGCGGTCGCCGGGGCCGCGGCGCGCGCGGGCATTCCCTACGCGCTGTCCACGATGGGTACGACGTCGATCGAGGACCTGGCGAGCGCCGCACCGGGACTCGACCGCTGGTTCCAGCTGTACGTCTGGCGAGACCGTGCCCTCAGCCGTGACCTCATCGAGCGCGCCGCGGCGGCCGGCTTCTCCACACTGGTCCTGACTGTCGACGTACCCGTGCACGGTGCGCGGCTTCGCGACGTCCGCAACGGCCTCACCGTGCCGCCACGCCTCTCACCGCGCACGCTCGCGGGCATGGCCCGGTTCCCCTCGTGGTGGTTCGACAAGCTGAGCACCGAGCCGCTGGCGTTCGCCTCACTGGCGCCGGGATCCCCGCAAGGGGTGATGGACCTGATCTCCTCGTTGTTCGACCCGTCGGTGACGTTCGACGACGTGGCCTGGATGCGGGAGATATGGACCGCGTCACTGGTGGTCAAGGGGGTCCAGAACGCCGACGATGCTCGCCGCCTCGCCGGGATCGGTGTCGACGCGGTGGTGGTCTCCAACCACGGCGGGCGTCAGCTCGACCGTGGGGTGACCCCGCTCGAGCTGTTGCCCGAGGTCGTGGACGCTGTGGGTGGAGACGTCGAGGTGCTACTCGATGGTGGTGTGCGCTCGGGGGGCGACGCCGTCGCCGCCGTAGCGCTCGGAGCGCGCGCGGTGCTGCTCGGTCGCGCCTACCTCTATGCGCTGATGGCCGGCGGTGAGGCGGGCGTGGACCGGCTTTGTGTTCTCTTGTACGACGACGTACGCCGGACCATGCAGCTGCTCGGGGTCACCGCCCTCGATCAGCTCGACACGCAGCACGTGCAGTTGTTGCGCGGACCGGGTCAGCAGCTGCCGTCGTAGGCCTGGCTCAGCCACCCGACGACATCGTTGTCGACTTCATCGGCTGTGGTGAGTTCGATGCGCAGGTTGATCGTGTCGTTCGCCAGCCGCGTTGCCGGCTGGAGTCGCCCGTGCGGCTCGATCGCGTCCAGACGCAGACCGAGGTCGACCCGGGCGCGTGTGCTCGCCTTGATCACGGCGAACTGCCGCCGGGAAGTCAGCAGACCGACGTAGCTCTTGCGTGCCTGCGCGGTCACGGACCCGACGTCCTGGGCGGCGAGGAGCAGCCGGTCGAGGATCGGTCGCAGGTGGACACGGTCGGCGTACTGCGCATCGATGAGCTCGTCAGCGTCGGCGAGCATGAAGTCGGGATAGCCGAAGCGCTCCATCACCACGATCATCTGCGCATAGCCGTCGACGCCCTGGTCGCTGAGCCACCGCCGCAGAGCTGGCTCGTCGGCGATGTCGCTGTCGAGCACTCGGGCATTCCATGTCGGCAGGTCGACGCCGGTCCGACGGGCGAGGAGATCGGCGGACGAGTCGATCATCTGGCGCCAGTTCTTGACCTCGACCATGCGCGGCAGACTATGCCCGCCGCGCGGTTCGGCGGTCGCGGCGAAGAGTTACACAGATGTAGTTCGTCAAGCGGCCACGCGTGGGGCGCAAGTTAATCATGTGAAAGGTGTTCCCTTTGTGACTGGAGGTGACTACGGTTCCCTCAGGAGCGTCCGCGCACCTGTCGACAGGGGTCGCGGACCGGCGAGAGGAACCGACGTGCGGCTGCCCTCATGTGGAACTCGGCGCAGTGGTCTGGCGTTGACCACCATCGGTCTGGTGCTGCTTGCCGGCGTACCGTCGGCGCTGGCCGATGAGGGCTATCCCTCGCAGGACGAGGTGGCGGCGGCCGAGGACCGGGTGGAGGACGCTGCCCGCGACGTGGCGACGATCCGAGCCGACCTTTCCGCCGCGGGCGTGCGGCTTGACGACCTGGTAGTGCAGGCCGCTCAGGCGGCGGAGGCCTACAACGGCGCGCGGTGGCGGCTGCAACAAGCCAGGGTGGCTTCGCGTGACGCACGCCGAAAGGCTGAGCGGGCTGCGGCCGAGGTCGCGCGGCTACGCGACGACGTCGGCAGCCTGGTCGCCGAGAACTACCAGTCGGGCGGCTCGTTGACGCAAGTCGGTGCCTATCTGACCTCCGACGATCCGAGTGCGTTGATCGAGCGCTACACGGCGTTCAGCGACGCATCCGACTCCATGCAGTCCGACCTCGATCGGTTCAGTGCCTCCGATGCCCTGGCGAATGTGTTCAGCGACGAGGCCGCCCGGGCCGTGCAGGACGCAGACGACGCGGAGGCTGCGGCCGCCGGGGCCAGGCAGGCAGCCGCCGACACGTTCGAGGCGCAGCAGGACGCTGTCGCCTCGATGGAGGACGCCCGGGACGAGCTGATCCGGGAGCTCGCCGAAGCCCAGGACATCTCGGTTGGCTTGGCGCGGCAGCGCCAGGAGGCGCTGGAGCGAATCGAGCAACGGCGAGCCCAGCGGGCGGCCCAACGAGCAGCGCAGAGGGAGGCCGAGGCGGAGGCGCAGCGGCAGGCGGAGCTGGCAGCCGAGCGCGCAGCTCAGCGGGAGGCCCTGCAGACAGCCGAGCGCGCCGCCCAGCGGGATGCCCAGCGGGAGGCCCAGCTGGAGGCACAGCAGGCGGCTGAGGCGGCTGAGGCGGCAGCCGAGGCGGCGGCACAGCGGCAGGCGGAGCTGGCAGCCGAGCAGGAGGCGGAGGCGGCAGCCGAGCGAGAGGCCGGGGCGGAGGCCGAGCGGGCTGCGGCCGCAGTGGAGCGGGAAGCCCAGCGGGAGGCACAGGAGGCGGCCAAGGCGGCGGCGCAGCGGCAGGCAGAGCTGGCAGCCGAGCAGGAGGCGGAGGCGGTAGCCGAGCGACAGGAGGCGGCGGAAGCGGCGCGCGCAGCTGCGCAGGATGCCCGGAAGGCGGCGGAAGTCCAGCGGGCAACGGAGCGCGCCGCCCAGCGCGAGGCGCAGCGGCAGGCCGAGGCGAAGGCTCAGCGGAAGGCCGACGCGAAGGCTCAGCGACTCGCCGATGCAGAGGTCCAGCGGGCGGTTGAGGCGGAGGCGCAGCGGCAGGCCGAGGCGAGAGCTCAGCGGAAGGCCGATGCGAAGGCTCAGCGGACGGCTGAAGCAGCAGCGCTGATGGCCAAGCGGGCGGCCCATCGACACGCCGAGGCGGCAGCCGAGCGACAGGCGGAGGCGGAAGCGGCGCGAGCAGCGGCGCGCGAAGCTCGGCAAGAGGCCGAACACCAGGCGGAGCTTGCACTTGCCGCACAGCGTGCGCAAGAGCGGGCAGCGCAGCGTGCGCAAGAGCGTGCAGCGCAGCGTGCGGCGGAGCGCGCGGCGGAGCAGGAGGCTCAGCGGCAGGCCGAGGTGGCGGCACAGCTGGCTGCGGAGCGCGAAGCCGAGCGCGCGGCTCGGCAAGCGTCGCGCCAGCTAGCCCGGCAGGAGGCTCGCAAACTGGCTCTGCAGGAAACCCGGCAGGAGGCTCAGCGCGAGGCTCAGCGTGAGGCACGGCGGGAGGCTCGCCGGGAAGCGCAGGATGCGCAGGATGCGCAGGATGCGCAGCCACCCTTTGTCCCCCAGCCAGATCCAGCGCCGGCACCGGAGCCGACTCCACCGCCTGTTCCCCCGGTGGCGCCGCTGCCCAGCGGCGGCGGCGCGGCGGCCATCGACTTCGCCGAGGACCAGCTTGGCGATCCCTATGTCTGGGCCGCCGCGGGACCGGATGCCTGGGACTGTTCGGGCCTCACCATGGGTGCCTGGGCAGCCGCCGGTCAATCGCTGCCGCACTACAGCGTGGCGCAGTACTACGCGACCGAGCGGGTGTCGTACGCCGACCTCCAACCGGGTGACCTGATCTTCTGGGCGTCCGACCCGAGCAACCCGGAGACGATCTTCCACGTCGGTCTCTACATCGGCAACGACCAGATGATCCATGCGCCCAACAGCAGCACCGTCGTAAAGATCGAGAACATCTGGTACTGGGAGTCACCGGACTTCTTCGGCCGGGTCTGACCCGAAGGGGGGTCGTAGCGCACCGCTCACGCCCGAGAGGGGTCGTAGCGCACCGCTCACGCCCGAGAGGGGGTCAGTGGGGCTTGGCCTGGTGGTGCCGCTCGTACGACGCGCGGATCTCTGCCTGCGCCTCGACCCGACCGGCCCACGTCGCGCCCTCGACCGACTTTCCCGGCTCGAGATCCTTGTAGACCTCGAAGAAGTGCTGGATCTCCAGCCGATCGAACTCAGACATGTGATGGATGTCGCGCAGGTGCTCCAGCCGCGGGTCGGTCGCGGGCACGCAGATCACCTTGTCGTCAGGGCCGGCCTCGTCGCTCATCCGGAACATACCGATCGCCCGGCAGCGGATCAGGCAGCCCGGAAAGGTCGGCTCCTGCAGCACGACGAGCGCGTCGAGCGGGTCGCTGTCCTGACCGAGTGTCCCCTCGATGAAGCCGTAGTCGGCGGGATATTGCGTGGAGGTGAAAAGGGTCCGGTCGAGTCGGATCCGTCCGGTCGTGTGGTCGACCTCGTACTTGTTGCGCTGCCCCTTGGGGATCTCGATGGTGACGTCGAACTCCACGATGCATGCCCTTCCACGACGGCTGGTGTCGGCTGGCGCCGCTAGTCTCGCTTACAAGGGTGACGGAAGATCTGTCCGGAGGGGTGCGCGTGGACGCAGGTGGTGCAGGCCGTCGCCGGCTCGTCGCCTCGTTGGTCGGGCTCTCGCTCGGGGTCACCCTGCTGGCCGGCGGCAACGCGGCCACCGATCGAGGCTCCAGCGACCGGGGCATCCTTGCACCCGCCGTCACCGTTCCCCCTCCTGCCAGTCTCGACTTCCCCGACGCTGCACCGCCGGCGGCGGTCCTGTCCCCGGCCAGGGGTACGCCGCCACGCCCGGCGGCGCTGGGTCGGCAGCTGGCCGGTGTGCTCTCCGACGACGACTTGGGCGACCACGTCGGCGTACTCGTCGAGCCGCTGTCCACCGACCGCGACCTGTTCCGCGTCGGCGGCGCCGACCGCTTCATCCCCGCGTCCACGACGAAGCTCCTGACCACGACCGCGGCGCTGCAGGTGATGGGGCCGCGGCACCGCTTCAGCACCGAGGTGGTCCGGACCACCGACGTCACGGGTAGCGAAGCCGGCATCGTCCTCGTCGGGGGCGGGGACCCGCTGCTCACCACGGGGACGCCGACCCGGTCAGAGCGCTCGCTGCGGCAACCGGCAACCCTGGCCGAGCTGGCGGAGCGGACCGCTGCGGCGCTTCGCGACGACGGGGTCCGACGGGTGCGGCTGGGCTACGACGCGACGCTCTTCACCGGCTGGGCCGCGAGCCCGCACTGGAAGCGCTCCTACATCGCCGAGGACATCGTGTCCCCGATCACCGCGCTCTGGATCGACGAGGGCCGGGTTCGGCCCAACTCCACCCTGCGGCACGACGACCCGGCCCTGGCGGCGGCCACGTCGTTCGCTCGGCTGCTCGAGCGGGACGGCATCCGGCTGACCGGCCGGCCGACGCCCACGAGGGCGGGAAGGGCTGCCGAGCCGGTGGCCACCGTCTCGTCGCCGCCGCTGCAGGTGATCGTCGAACACGTGCTCGCGACCAGCGACAACGAGGGGGCAGAGGCCTTGCTGCGCCACACCGGCCTGGCGACAGGACGACCGGCCAGCTTCACCGGTGGCGTGAACGCGGTGCGGGAGACCCTGACAGCGCTCGGCGTCGACCTGCGACGCTCCCGCCTCTTCGACGGCAGTGGGCTCTCCCGTGACAACGGGCTCACGCTGGAGACGATCGCAGACACGCTGCGGGTCGCCGCGGCGCCGGCCAACCCTCAGCTCCGCCGGGTGGTCAGCGGGCTGCCGGTCGCCGGCTTCACCGGCAGCCTGACCTACCGCTTCACCATCGACGCCGACGAGGGTTTCGGCGTGGTGCGGGCCAAGACCGGGACATTGTCCGGGGTGCACGCGCTGGCCGGGCTCGCCCTCGACCGAGACGGGGCACCGTTGATCTTCGTCGCGGTGGCCAACGGGGTCGACCTGGTCGACACACTCGACTCACGCGCGCTGCTCGACCAGCTTGCGGCCGACCTGGCCTCCTGCGGTTGCTCCTGAGGAGGGGCGGTCGAGCGGGCCACGTACGGTTGGCGTCATGAGTGCTGCGCCACACGACGGTCCCGAGATGGTCGACTGGGACTTCGCCGTACAGACCGCCCAGCGGTTCGTACGTCCCGGACCGGAGATCTCACGGGCGCAGGCCGACGAGGTGGTGGCCGAGCTGCGGCGCGGAGCCGCAGACTCCGAGGGGCACGTGCGCTCCTACACCGGCCTGCCCGCCGCCGCGGCCACCGCTCCGGTGGTCGTCATCGACCGGCCGGGCTGGGTCCAGGCCAACGCCGACGGTTTCCGCACGGTCATGCGCCCGCTGATCGCCAAGCTCACAGACAAGCGCGGCACGCCGTCCGCGATGTCGCGGGCGATCGGTTCGCGGGTCACGGGTTTCGAGGCCGGCGCGCTGCTGGGTTACCTCTCCGGCCGGGTGCTCGGCCAGTTCGACCCGTTCTGGCCGGATGGGGCGGTGCCTCTTGGTGCCCCTCCTCGTGGGCAGCTTCCCGGGTACGCCGCAGGGGAGGGGCCGCCCGCGACTGGGAGTCCGTCCGGGTCCGGCGAGCTGGAGCCGGTGACACCGGTCGGGCGGATGCTGCTGGTGGCACCGAACATCGTGCACACCGAGCGCGAGATCGAGGCTGATCCGCACGACTTCCGGCTCTGGGTGTGCCTGCACGAGGAGACCCATCGGGTGCAGTTCACCGCCGTACCCTGGCTGCGCGACCACCTGCAGGGCGAGCTCGCCGCACTCATCGACGCGACCGAGCTCGACCCGTCGGCGCTGCTCTCGATGGTCAACGACGCACTGGAGCGGATCGTCCGGATGGTCCGCGGCGACGACGATGTGTCGCTGCTCGACCTGGTCCAGACTCCGGCACAACGCGAGATCGTCGGCCGGATCACCGCGACCATGTCGCTGCTGGAGGGTCACGCCGACGTGGTGATGGACGGCGTCGGTCCCGACGTCATCCCGACCGTCGACGTCATCCGAGCCCGGTTCAACGAGCGCCGCAAGGGTGCCGGGACGCTCGACCAGGTGCTGCGCAAGCTGCTCGGTCTCGACGCCAAGATGCGGCAGTACCGCGACGGTGCCACGTTCGTGCGCGGCGCCCTCGACGCCGTGGGGATGGAGGGCTTCAACCGGGTCTGGACGTCACCCGACACGTTGCCGCGCCCGGCCGAGATCGGTGACCCCGCCGCGTGGGTGCGACGCGTCCACGGCTGAGGCTCCATGAACGCGCCGCGAGGGCGTCTGCACCCAGCGGTCGCCGACGTACGCCGGATGGTGCGCCGCGGCCTCGATGACCTCGGTCCCGACCAGACCGTGCTGGTGGCCTGCTCCGGCGGACCCGACTCCACCGCGCTCGCGCTCGGCGCCGCCTTCGAGTCCCGGCACGCGGGATGGCGGGTGGTCGCGGTGGTGGTCGACCACGGCCTGCAACCAGGTTCGGACCGGGTCGCGACGCAAGTGGCGCAGCTGTTGCGCGGACGCGGACTCGCTCCGGTGGACGTGGTCGCGGTCGCGGTCGACCAGCGCGGGGAGGGTCTCGAGGCGGCGGCGCGCCGGGCCCGCTACGCCGCGCTGGACGAGGCCGCACACCGCCGGCATGCCGACGTGGTGCTGCTCGGGCACACCCTCGACGACCAGGCCGAGACCGTGCTGCTCGGGCTGGCCCGCGGCTCCGGGGCGCGGTCACTGGCCGGGATGGCTGAACGCAGCGCCCGCTACCGCCGGCCGCTGCTGAGCCTGACCCGCGACACGACCCGAGCCGCCTGCGCGGCAGAGGGTGCCCCGGTCTGGGAGGACCCGCACAACCACGACGACCGCTTCGCCCGGGTGCGGGTGCGCCACGACGTGCTGCCGGTGCTGGAGTCCGCGCTGGGACCGGGCTGTGCGCAGGCGCTGGCCCGCACCGCCCGGCTGCTGCGCGACGATGCCGACGCCCTGGACGCGCTCGCGGCCGAGGCTGAGCGGGAGTGCCGCCGTGTGGACGGCGACGGCTTGGACGTCTCCGCGCTGGTGGTGCTGCCGCCGGCGCTGCGGCGTCGGGTGCTCCGCTCGGCGGCACTGGCCGCGGGCTCGCCCGCCACCGCGCTCTTCGCCGTACACGTCGACGCACTCGACGAGCTGGTGACGCGCTGGCACGGCCAGCAGGGCATCGACCTGCCCGGCGGTGTGTGCGCGCGGCGCTGTGGAGGTACGTTGCGGCTCGCGCCGTCGGCTGTGCGAGGCTGACGCCCGTGGACGTCGAGCACGTCGAGAAGGACCTCGCGACAACGCTGCTCTCGGAGCAGCAGATCCAGCAACGGCTGACCGAGCTGGCACACCAGATCGAGCGTGACTACGACGGCAAGGACCTGCTGCTCGTGGGGGTGCTCAAGGGTGCGGTGATGGTGATGGCCGACCTGGCGCGCGCGTTCGGGCGGCACGTCGAGATGGACTGGATGGCGATCTCGTCGTACGGCTCGGGCACCACCTCCTCCGGCGTAGTCCGGATCCTCAAGGACCTCGACACCGACATCAGCGGTCGGCACGTCCTGGTGGTGGAAGACATCATCGACACCGGGCTCACGTTGTCGTGGCTGGCGTCGAACCTGGCCTCGCGCGGCCCGGCCTCGGTGCAGATCTGCGCGCTGCTGCGCAAGCCGGACGCGATGCGGATGGCGGTGGCAGTGGGGTACGTCGGCTTCGACATCCCGAATGAGTTCGTGGTCGGCTACGGCCTGGACTACGGGGAGCGCTACCGCAACCTGCGCAGCGTCGCCACCCTGGCACCGCACGTCTACTCCTGACCGGTGCCAGGTGGGGCGGTCGGTGTACCGTTGGAGTCTCCGACCGTCGGCGCGTCGCCGGTCTACTTCGTTGGCAGGAGGTCGGAGCCCCCGCGCTCCGGATCATGGACGTCAAGCGCATGTTTCGTGGACCCTGGGTGTGGATCATCCTGGGCACGATCCTGGTCATCTCCGTGCTGCAGGTGGTGTCCTCCAGCGGCGGTTACGAGGATGTCGACACCGCCGACCTGGTGAGCGAGATCGAGGCCGGCAACGTCTCGGAGATCACCTTCGTCGAGGGCGAGCAGCTGATCCAGGCCACCCTCAACGACGACACCATGATCAGCGCACAGTGGCTGGGCACCCAGGGCGTCGACCTGCTGGAGCAGGTCCAGGACTCCGGTGTGGAGACGTACGACGTCGAAGTGCCCACGCCCGGGCTGCTCAGCACCCTGATCACCACGCTGCTGCCCTTCATCCTCATCGTGGCGGTCTTCCTGTTCCTGATGAACCGGGTCTCGGGCGGCGGCGGTCGGGTGATGCAGTTCGGCAAGTCCAAGGCCAAGCTGATCAGCAAGGACATGCCCAAGACGACGTTCACCGACGTGGCCGGCTGCGAGGAGGCGATCGAGGAGCTGCAGGAGATCAAGGAGTTCCTGCAGGAGCCAGCCAAGTTCCAGGCGGTCGGCGCCAAAATCCCCAAGGGTGTGCTGCTCTACGGCCAGCCCGGCACCGGCAAGACCCTGCTCGCCCGCGCGGTCGCCGGTGAGGCTGGGGTGCCGTTCTACTCGATCTCCGGCTCGGACTTCGTCGAGATGTTCGTCGGTGTCGGAGCCTCGCGGGTCAGGGACCTGTTCGAACAGGCCAAGGAGAACGCGCCGGCCATCGTGTTCATCGACGAGATCGACGCCGTCGGCCGGCACCGCGGTGCCGGCATGGGCGGCGGCCACGACGAGCGTGAACAGACACTCAACCAGCTGCTGGTCGAGATGGACGGCTTCGACGTGCGCGGCGGCGTCATCCTGATCGCTGCCACCAACCGACCCGACGTACTCGACCCCGCGTTGCTGCGGCCAGGACGCTTCGACCGCCAGATCACGGTCGACGCCCCGGACCTCAACGGGCGCCGCCAGATCCTCGAGGTGCACTCGCGCGGCAAACCGATGGGTGACGACGTCGATCTGCGCGCGGTCGCCCGCCGTACGCCGGGCTTCACCGGTGCGGACCTGGCCAACGTGCTCAACGAGGCTGCGCTGCTGACCGCCCGCAACAGCGCCAAGCTGATCGACAACCACGCGCTCGACGAAGCTATCGACCGGGTCATCGCCGGCCCGCAGAAGCGCACCCGGTTGATGAGCGAGAAGGAGAAGAAGATCACCGCCTACCACGAGGGTGGCCATGCCCTCGTCGCCGCGGCGATGCCGGGAGGCGATCCCGTGCACAAGGTCACGATCCTGCCGCGCGGGAGGGCGCTGGGCTACACGATGGTGCTGCCCGAGGAGGACAAGTACTCCACGACCCGCAGCGAGATGCTCGACAAGCTGGCCTACATGATGGGCGGGCGCGCCGCCGAGGAGCTGGTCTTCCACGACCCGACGACCGGGGCGGCCAACGACATCGACCAGGCGACCAAGCTGGCCCGCGCGATGGTCACGCAATTTGGCATGACCGAGCGGCTCGGCGCGATCAAGTTCGGCGAGAACAACGCCGAGCCGTTCCTGGGCCGCGACATCGGCCACACCCGAAACTACTCCGAGAACGTTGCCTCCGTCGTCGACGGCGAGGTCAAGACGCTGATCTCGACCGCCCACCAGGAGGCCTTCGACATCCTCAACGACAACCGCGACGTCCTCGACGACCTGGTGCTCGCGCTGCTGGAGAAGGAGACCCTCGACAAGGCGGAGGTGGCGCAGGTCTTCCTGCCGCTGCGCCAGCGCAAGCCCCGGCCCGCCTGGACCGGCTCACCGACGCGGGTGCCCTCCTCGGTCCCGCCGGTCGACTCACCGATCGGGTCGGTCAACGGCTCCGAGCCCGAAGGCGGGCTGGTGGTCGCACCGGGCCCGGACGGTGACGTGCACGGCGACGTCTCGCCGCCGGGCGTTCGCGGTGGGACGGACCCGCCGCCGCTGCCGGGGAGCTGAGCCCCGCTTGGTCGACCCGATCAGCGAAGGGCCGCGCGACCCGATCCCGCCGTTCGACCACACGCGCGCCCAGGCCGCCGTACGTGAGCTGCTCGCGGCGATCGGGGAGGACCCCAGCCGCGAGGGGTTGCGAGAGACCCCGGCCCGGGTGGCGCGTGCCTTCGAGGAGATGACCGCGGGGATGCGGCGCAGCGCCGACGACGTCCTCGCCACGACGTTCGACCTCGGTCACAACGAGCTCGTGCTGGTCAAGGACATCGAGGTGTGGTCGATCTGCGAGCACCACCTGGTGCCGTTCACCGGTCTGGCCTCCGTCGGCTACATCCCGAGCGAGGACGGCTGCATCACCGGGCTCTCCAAGCTGGCGCACCTCGTCGACGTCTTCGCGCGCCGCCCGCAGGTGCAAGAACGCCTCACCACTCAAGTGGCCGACGCGTTGATGCGCATCCTGACCCCCCGCGGGGCCATCGTCGTGATCGAGTGCGAGCACTTGTGCATGACGATGCGTGGCGTGCGCAAACCCGGCTCCAAGACGGTCACCAGCGCCGTTCGTGGCCAGCTGCGCAATGCGGCGACCCGGGCCGAGGCGATGAGCCTGATCATCGGCTGACGCCGGCCGACCGCGGATCTTTGCGCGAGGGCCCCCGCGCCAGGGCGAGCCCAGGCAGGTCAAGTCCCCGGGGCGAGCCCGACCAGTGCGCCCGCATTAGGGTGAGCGCGTGTACGCCGGACCGCCGCGCGCCGTGACCGGGTTGCCGACGCCCGGGCGCTGCCTGGTCATGGGCGTGGTCAATGTGACCCCGGACTCCTTCTCCGACGGCGGGCTCTGGCTGGAGCCGGGACCAGCGATCGAGCACGGTCTGCGGCTGCTGGACTCCGGTGCCGACCTGCTCGACGTGGGCGGTGAGTCCACCCGGCCCGGCGCCGCCCGGCCACCGGTCGAGGATGAGCTGCGACGCGTGCTCCCCGTCGTACGTGCGCTGGCGAACGCCGGTGCCACCGTCTCGGTCGACACGATGCGCGCCGGTGTCGCCCGGGCAGCGCTCGACG
Source organism: Actinomycetota bacterium (assembly GCA_030857985.1). Lineage (GTDB taxonomy): Bacteria > Actinomycetota > Actinomycetes > Propionibacteriales > Nocardioidaceae > JALZMX01. The sequence goes on from JALZMX010000043.1 coordinate 25,804, forward strand.
CCGGTGCCCGCATCGTCAACGACGTATCCGGCGGCCTCGCCGATCCCGAGATGCTGGCGACCGTGGCGGCGGCGGGGGCGCCGTACGTGCTGATGCACTGGCGCGGCCACGCCCAGCGGATGGAACAGCGGGCAGAGTACGACGACGTGGTGGCCGAGGTTGTGCGCGAGCTCGAGCGGCGGGTTGACGCCGCGGTGTCCGCCGGCATCGACCCGCAGCACCTCGTGCTGGACCCAGGCCTCGGCTTCGCCAAGCAGGCGCCGCACAACTGGGCGCTGCTGGCGCGGCTCGAGGCACTGCACGCACTGGGCCAACCGCTGCTGGTCGCTGCTTCGCGCAAGCGCTTCCTCGGTGCGCTGCTGGCCGACCCCGTGACCGGAAAGCCGAGACCGACCACCTGCTGCGACGATGCGTCGGCGGCGGTCTCCACGCTGGCGGCGGCGGCCGGGGCGTGGTGCGTGCGCGTGCACGAGGTCGCGGCGACGGCGGACGCGGTGCGGGTGGTCGCCCGCTGGGCGGAGTCGAGCCGGTGACGGATCCGGTCCGTGCCGGTGCAGACCCCGAACGAGCGGTGCTGTCGGTGAACAGCCGGTTCTATGCAGCGTTCGAGGCCGGTGACCTCGACGCGATGGAAGAGGTGTGGGTCTCGCGGGGCCACGCCGTGTGCATCCACCCCGGCTGGAGCCCGGTGGTCGGCGTGTCCGCCGTCCGCCGATCCTGGGCGGTGGTGATGGCGAACACTCCTTACATCCAGTTCATCCTGACCGACGTGTCGGTGTCGGTGCTGGGGGACGTGGCGTCGGTCACCTGCACGGAGAACGTGCTGGCGGCCGGTGAGGGCTCGCCGACAGAGGGATTCGCGGGCGGGAAAGCGGTCACGACCAACGTCTTCCGGCGTTCCACCGACGGCTGGCGGTTGTGGATCCACCATGCCTCGCCGGTACTGTCGGGAGAGGAGTCGGACCGAGACGGTGAGTAGCGAAGGGGTCGCGGATGTCGATCGATCCAGCGCTCGACCGGCTCGCCGTACGAGGAATCCGGGCGCGCGGGCAGCACGGCGTGTTCGAGCACGAGCGCCGCGACGGCCAGGAGTTCGGCGTCGACGTGGTGCTGGGCCTGGACACCCGCGCGGCGGGACGGGCCGACGACCTCGCAGAGACCGTCGACTATGGTCGGGTGAGCCAGCAGGTCTGCACGGTGGTCGAGGCCGACCCGGTCGACCTGATCGAGACGCTGGCTCAACGTGTGGCCGATGTGTGCCTGGCCGACCCGCTCGTGCGTGAGGTCGAGGTCACCGTGCACAAGCCGCAGGCCCCGATCGAGGTGCCGTTCGACGACGTCACCCTGACCATCCACCGGAGACGACCGTGACCGAGACCCCGAACCCGCACATCGTCGACAGCGACACCCTCACCGGGGATGTGCATCCCCTCCGCCGCGCGGTGCTCGCCCTCGGCAGCAACCTCGGCGACCGCCTCGCATATCTGCAGGGAGCCGTGACCGCGCTCGCCGACACCCCGGAGGTTGACATCGTCGCCGCGTCACCGGTCTACGAGACCGCGCCGGTGGACAGCCCCGAGGGTGCGCCGGACTTCCTCAACGCCGTACTCCTGATCGACACCATGCTGTCCGCGCACACCCTGCTCGAACGCTGCCAGGCGGTCGAGGACGCCTTCGACCGCGAGCGCGCAGAACTGCATGCGCCCCGCACGCTCGACGTCGACCTGATCGTGCTCGGCGACCGGCGGGCCGACGACGCCGACCTGATGCTGCCGCACCCTCGCGCGCGCGACCGGGCCTTTGTGCTCCAGCCGTGGGCCGACCTCGACCCGGACGCTGAGATCCCGGGCGCCGGCAGCGTGAGCGACCTGCTCGGCAAGCTGGACGCCGACGGCGTGCGCCGGCGAGACGACCTCGAGCTCGAGCTGCCGTGACCCCAGTGTCGTGCCCAGCGCCGTGACGGATCCGCATTGAACCACCAGCCGGGCCGGCTCCAGCCCACGTCGTTCGCGTTGCTGACGGCACTCGGCGTCGCCGGTGCGGTGCTCGGCTGGTTCCTCGTCCCGCTGCTGGAGCGCACGAACCGCACCGCTCCGACGGTGCCGTGGTCCTCGGTGCTGCTGCTGGTGTTCGCCGCCGCCGTCCTCGGGGGTACGGCGTGGAGCACCTGGCACACGCTGCACCGGCGCCGCAGCTATCTCGACCCGCATCGTGCGGTGAACTACCTCGTCCTCGCCAAGGCGTCGGCGGTCGTGGGGGTGTTCGTCGCGGGTGCTTATCTCGGCTTCGGCGCGCAGTTCCTCGATCAGTTGCAGATACCGCTGCCGCGGCAACGGGTGGTGCGCTCGGCACTGGCCGCGGTGGCCGCGCTGCTGCTCATGGTCGCGGGACTGCTGCTCGAGCGGGCCTGCAAGGTGCCCGGCGCCGGTGCGGACGACGAGGACGAGGGCAACGACGACGAGGGCGGCACAGCCCAGGGATCCCGCACGCAGTGACGGCCCTGGTCACGGGCCTGCGTCACTTGTCGATGTCGCCGACGACGAAGAACATCGAGCCGAGGATCGCGGTCATGTCGGCGACCACGCAGCCGGTGAGCACCTCGGGCAGCACCGCGATGTTGTTGAACGACGCGGAGCGCAGCTTGAGCCGCCACGGCGTCTTGTCGCCGCGTGAGACGAGGTAGTAGCCGTTGATCCCGAGCGGGTTCTCGGTCCACGCGTAGGTCGCACCCTCGGGCGCCTTGAGGCTCTTGGGCAGCCGCTGGTTGATCGGTCCCGACGGCAACGAACGCAGCCGGTCCAGGCAGGCGTCGGCGAGGTCGAGGGAGACCTCGACCTGCTCCAGCAGGACGCCGAAACGCGCAAAGCAGTCACCGTCGACTCCGGTCACCACCCGGAGCACACCGTCCGCGGCGAGCTCGGGATAGGCCAGGTAGGGGTCATCGCGACGCAGGTCGAAGTCGACACCGGAGGCGCGCGCGATCGGCCCGGACACGCCGTACGCCGAGACCAACTCCGGTGCCAGCGCGCCGACGCCCTGGGTGCGCGCACGAAAGATCTCGTTGTCGAAGATCAGCCGCTCGATGTCGGGGAGGCGACGGCGGACGGCGGCAACAGCGGCACCGGTGCGGTCCAGCCAGCCGGCCGGCAGGTCCTCCTTGAGCCCGCCGACCCGGTTGAACATGTAGTGCATCCGGCCGCCGGAGATCTCCTCCATCACCTCTTGGATGGTCTCGCGCCCTCGGAAGGCGTCGGAGACAGGCGTGATCGCACCGATCTCGAGTGGATAGGAGCCGAGGAACATCAGGTGGTTGAGCACCCGGTTGAGCTCGGCCAGCAGCATCCGGGTCCAGGTGGCGCGCTCGGGGACCTCCATGCCGAGCATCCGCTCGACGGCGAGCACCACGCCGAGCTCCGACGAGAACGCCGACAGCCAGTCGTGCCGGTTCGCCAGCACGATGATCTGGCGGTAGTCGCGGACCTCTAACAGCTTCTCCACTCCGCGGTGCATGTATCCCACGATAGGCTCGCAGTCGAGGATGCGCTCCCCGTCCAGGGTGAGCCGGAGGCGGAGGACGCCATGGGTCGCCGGGTGCTGCGGGCCGATGTCGAGCACCATGTCCTGCGTCGACACATCCGCCCCGGCCGCGCCACCACCG
>JALZMX010000179.1 GCA_030857985.1 Actinomycetota bacterium
GTAGCGGTCGGATCGCGCTCCGGGTCCACACCGAGGGCGCGACCGTCGCCGGATGCACCAGATCGTTGTCGAGGCCGACGGCCCGGGCCAGGTCGACAGCCTCGGGTCGACGGTTCAGCAGCGCCTCCGCGCCCTCGTCGAGGTCGACGCCCGCCAGCGTGGAGACCCGCAGCTTGCCGCCGAGCCCCGCCGAACCTTCCAGCAGCGTCAGTCGCAGATCCGGCCGGCGGCGGCTCAGCGCGTGCGCCGCGGCGAGCCCGGCGATGCCACCGCCGACCACCGCGACGTGCAAGGGCTGCTCCGACACGGTTCCCACCCTAGGGAACCCGCGGGCCTCGCCCGACGTCCCACCGACTCGGACCGGCGCACCCAGGAGGGGCCATGATCGGATTCCGCCTCGCACCTCCGCTGATCGTGATGGTGCTGCTCGCAGGGCTGTTCAGCCTGCTCGCCGGCTGCTCATCCGGTGGCTCGACTGCCGACCGCGCGGCCGGTGGGGACGACGGCGCCCTCGCCGCCGATACCGCGGATGGCCCCAGGAGCGGACCGGCCGAGAGGGACGGGGACGCAGTCACTGCGTCGCGCGCCGCGGTGGTCAGCAACCTGAAGCTCACCCCTACGTACCTCATCCAGAAGGCGTCGATCACGGTTCGGGCAGCCGAGGTCGGCGCAGCACTCGAAGACGTGCGCGGGATCGTGCTCGCTGCCGACGGCATCGTGGCGGACGAGTCGACCCAGGCCGACGACGAGGGGGACCCGACCCGATCGACCCTGGTCCTGCGGGTCCCGGCCAGGTCGTTCGACTCGGCCATCGCCGAGCTGTCCGCGCTGGGTGACCTGGAGTCGCTGAGCCGCAGCAGCGAGGACGTGAGCACCGAGGTGGTCGACGTCCGCAGCCCGGTCAGGAGCGCTGAGGCAACCCTGCGGCGGATCCGGATCCTGCTCGACCGGGCCACCGACCTCGGCGACGTGATCTCGCTGGAGAGCGAGCTGTCGCAGCGTCAGGCCGACCTCGAGGCGCTGCAGGCCCAGCAGGCGTACCTCGCCGACCAGACCGCGCTGAGCACGATCCAGCTGACGCTGCTCTCCCCGGACGAGCCGGCGCCGAATCCGCCGCACGACGACGGCTTCCTGTCCGGTCTGGCCGCCGGCTGGGGAGCGCTGATCACCTTCCTCACCGGCACCGCCACGGTTCTCGGTGCACTGCTGCCGTTCCTCGTGCTCGCGCTGCTCCTCGGGGTGCCGCTGTGGCTCGTCGTACGACGTTGGACGGCACGCCGGCCGGCTCATGAGCCCACCGGCTGAGCCGACACCTCGTGCACCAGCGCCACGATCCGCGCCAGCACGTCGGGGTCGGTCGCCGGCAACACCCCGTGCCCCAGGTTGAAGATGTGTCCGGGGGACGAGGCGCCGCGTACGAGCACGTCGCGGACCTTGCACTCCACCACCGGCCACGGTGCGAACACCAGCGCAGGGTCGAGATTGCCCTGCACCGCGTACGAAGGGCCGAGTCGGTGGCTGGCCTCGTTCAGCGGCACCCTCCAGTCGACGCCGACCACGTCGGCGCCGGCCGCGCCCATCAACCGCAGCAGCTCACCGGTGCCGACGCCGAAGTGGATGCGTGGCACGCCGCTCCGTCCGATCGCCGTCAGCACAGCGCTGGAGTGCGGCTGCACGAACTCGACGTAGTCCTTCGGCGACAGGGCACCCGCCCACGAGTCGAACAGCTGTACGGCCGACGCCCCGGCTGCCACCTGCACCTCGAGGAACGCCGCGGAGATCTGCGCCAGCCGGGCGGCCAGGGCGTGCCACACGTCGGGCGCGCCGTGCATCATCGCCTTGGTCCTGGCGTGGTCGCGCGACGGACCGCCCTCGACCAGGTACGACGCCAACGTGAACGGCGCGCCGGCGAAACCGATCAGCGGCGTGCCACCCAGCTCGGCGGTCAGCGCGCGAACGGCCTCGGCGACGAAGCCGACGTCGTCGGGCTGCAGCGGCGGGATCTGCTCCACGTCGGCCATGGTCTCGACCGGCTTCGCGAGCACCGGGCCGACTCCCGGCACGATGTCGAGGTCGACCCCGACCGCACGCAGCGGCAGCACGATGTCGGAGAACAGGATCGCCGCGTCGGTGTGGTA
>JALZMX010000180.1 GCA_030857985.1 Actinomycetota bacterium
CTTGAGAGCGACGTACTGCGCGCACTTGACCCGCCGATGAACCTCGACAAGGTGACGAAGAACCCGCTGCGAGCACGTCTGAGTGAACTGCGACGACAACACGGCCGTACGAGGCGCTCCTAGCTGACCGGTACACCCACGGCGAGGAACCGGTTCAGCAGTCTCTGCCTCAGCAGGAGGCGGCCCTGTGCTGTCTGCGGCTGACACTGTCCGCCGTGGTGAGAAGGTGGGGCGTTTTCGAAACCGGGGTGCCCAGTTACGGATAGGTGCCCGGCTAAGGGTGGGGGGTCTCGACCAGGCCGGTCACGGTGACGTATCCAGGGCGGCGTCGATCAGGGCGTTGGCGGTGTCGCGGTCGGACGTGGTGACGCCGGCGTAGACGCTGAGCAGCACGTCGGGGGAATGGCCGAGCCGCCGGGCCGCCTCGGCGATCGGTACTCCGCTGTTCAGCAGCAGGGTCGCGTTCCCGTGCCGCAGCGAGTACGGGATGGACCGGCGCAGCGGCGACGATGCTGGAAACGCGACCTGTTTGGCCTGGCCGAATGCTCGGCTGTAGGCCGACGGGTGAACCGGGCCTCCGGCCTGGTTGGTGAAGACGAGGCTGTCGGGGGTGGCCGGGTACCGCGCCAGATGCCGTCGCAGGTGGGTGACCAGTTCCGGGGGGATCGGGACCTGTCGGGTGGCACGGCTGGCTCGCCACTTCAGCGGCCGCTGCTCGTGGCTGTTGCCGGTGGCCGTGAACGCCTTCCCTGGTGCGGTCCTTGACCGGCGGACGTGGATGGTCCCCCAGCCGTCCGCGGGGAGGTCGAGGTCGGCGGCGGTCAGGGCGAGCGCTTCGGACGGTCGGAGCCCAGCGAAGTACAGGGTCGCGAAGAATGCGGTCAGCCGCCGTCCCCGCTTACCGCCGTGCTCGGTCGCGTCGACAAGGGCGCGTGCTTCGTTGAGGGTCGCGACCAGGTCGGGGCTCACTTCCCGGTCGACCAGCGGCGGCTTCCAGTCGCTTGCACTAAGCGGGTCAGCGGCCAGCTGGCCGCTGCGTACGGCGTACTTCAGGTAGGCACCGAAGACGGAGCGCCGTCGACGGGTCACGGTGGCGGCGGTGGACCCGGCACCGTCGAGTCGGGTCGCGAACCTGGTCAGTGTTGCTTCAGCGGTGGCCATGTCGACCCGGCTGACCGGCAGCGAGTACCGGATCAGCCAGTCGTGGGCGGCGGAATCAAAATGGTGCCGGCACCGCTGGGCCAGGTCGCTGCCGTTGTCGTCGAAGGGTGGTGTCAGGGCGATGTGCCGCAGCCAGGACCTGACATGTTCCTCGGCGACCGGGGGCGGCGGCGCGTCCGGGTCGATCAGGGACGTGACGGCGATCGTGAGCGTTTCGACCGCTGAGGCGCGGGTCTTGCCTGCCCAGCCGTCCCATTTCCGGGCGACAAACTCGATCGCGACCGCATAGCAGGTGGCCGCCTGCGATGAGACTGGAGTGGTCGCCTTCTGGTCGAGCAGCCCGGTCCGCGGGTCGAACCGGTCGGTGTCGTCGGCTGCCAGCAGCAGCTGGGACCGGAACTGTTCTGCCTTCGCCTTCGTCTGGAACTGTCGGGAATGGTCTCGCCCGTGGACCCGCCACCGGACCTGATACGGGCGGCCGGAGGCGGGTCGCCGGCTGAGGCTGAAGACGTGCGCCCGCTGCATCGTCACTCCGGTTGCGCGGCCATGAACTCGGCCAGGTCGTCTCGGTGGATCCGCAGTTGCCGGTTCGGTAGCCGCTTCGCCCGTGGCCCGCATCCGCGTTGCCGCCATTTGTCCCAGGTGGCACGCGCTATGCGTAGTTCGGCGCAGACCTCCTCGACCGTCATCCAGACCGGCAGATGCTCCACCCCATGAGGGATGCGGTGACCCTCGGAGGCGTGTAGCCGCTTCGGTGCCGGCGTGCCCTGACGGCGGTCAGCGGGACGCGCCGTGTCGGTCCTGCCGGGTGGCGCGGCGGTCGTCGTCATGAGGGGCTCCCGCTTGGAAGCCCGGCGAGCAGGTATTCGGCGGGCTGGGCGAACGCTGCCGGGTCGGTGTGGTCATAACGCCTGGTCGTCGACGGGTTCGCGTGTCCGACGGCATCTTGGATCGTCTCCAGTGGGCACCCGTGGGTCCGGGCCAACGTCACCAGTGTGTGCCGCAACGTGTGCGGACCTAGCGGGCGGTCTAGACCGAGGCCTCGCCCGAGACCCGACAGCGTCCGGTGCGCGGCCCGCCGGTCCCACGCCTTGCCGGTAGCGGTCTGCAGCAGCGGCCCAGCAGTCCTGCCCTGCAGGTATGCGGTGAGCCGGTCGACCGCCGCCGGGTGCAGCGGCAGCCACGCGAGTGCTCCGCCTTTTCGAACGATCCGCAGCAACCAGGACGGGTCGGACCGGCGGAGCCCGTTCGTGGAGGCGTCCGCGTTGCAGACCTCCGAGATCCTCGCCCCCGTCGTCGCGAGCAGCCAAACCGCCGCGGCAACCCGAGGGGAATGCCCGTCGGCGGCCCGCAGCAGGCGGGACAGTTCAGCGGCGTCCAGGCCGGTACGCCGGGCCGGTTGCGATTGCCGCCAGCGGACCGCGGCAGCCGGGGACCGGTCCAGGATCTCCTCCTCCACCGTGTACCGGTAGAAGGCCCGCAGACAGGCCAGCCGCCGCCCGATCGTGGACTCGGCGTACCCGGTGGACCGCAGGGTTTGCAGGTAGGCGGCGATATTGGGTCGGCGGCAGGTCAGCGGCTCCAGGTCATGGAAGCCGCACCATCGCTGAAAGCAGGCCAGGTCGCGGGTGTACGCGGCGGCAGTTGACGACCTGTATTCCATCAGGAAGCCACCGATGGCCGACTGAACGTCGTGTTGGGCACCCGAACCTGTGTAGACAGAATTGCCCTTATGGGGTACCGCTTCACCGCCAATGTCGGAAGGACGATAATCAGGGTTAGGTAACTGGGGCACGCGACCTCCGGACGGTCCATAAGGAACCGCAGCAGCCGTTGCAGCGATTCCCGCTCTTACCGTCGACTCATGTCGAACGGTCGGCGTTTACCTGAGGCACCTTGGGCGGGAAACCGAGGTTGCCGGGCAGCAAGTCAGGCACTTAGCACTGCCACTCTTCGGCCAATGAACATACTAGTGGACTGGCCCCTCTGTTCGCAAGCGGAAAACTGATGCTTCTCAATACCGCCTAGTGCCGAGTTGCGGCCCGACAAACTGTCTTCGGACGCCAAATGACAATCATTTTTGCTGGAACCGTGGCTATCTGCTGATCAAGTCGCTCCTGATGAGGCATATGCCGCCCATAATGAGGTTCCCGGTGTGGCAGTGTGCCGCGATGGCTCGGGCGGTCCCGGAGAGCTGGAGGTCGTAGAGGCGGCGGATCTCGGCTCGCCGACCTGGCGACTACGGCACCCCGACGGACAAGGCTTAGCCCAGCTGCGGGGGTAGATTGTGTAGGTGGCAAGCATCGGGCTGTATAGCGAAGCGATGGCTGACGGCAGCACACGGACGGTGTGGCTGTCGCGGCTGACGGACGGTGGCATTGCCATTGAGGGTCAGGACCTGGGCGACTTGTCACGGTTCTTTGTGCGGGTGTTCGCGAGTATGAGTTGGCGACTTCTGTGACAGCTGACGAACTTCCCAAGCTGCGGACTGCTCTGGGCGGTTCTGCCACTGCCGACATCGAAGACCTAGTCAAGGACCGATTCTCCGGCGTCCGCCATGGCGAGTTCCGGCAGTTCTGTGAGGACCATGACATCAGGGCCGACTTCTGGGTCTCGATTCGGCGAATAAGCGGCTGCCGGGAAAACGATTCGATTGACTGGTGTCTCAGTCGGTACAGGCTGTGGGTGGCAGACTTCATGCTGGCACACCTCGCCATGATCTTCTCACCGCAGGCGACCGAAGGTGAGCGGCGCATAATCAGCGTTATGCGCGGCACCGTCAATCGGTGAGGCGGGAAGGTGGCGCGGTGGCATGGCTTGCCTGCCATGGACCCACTTAGAAGCCGGTTCGGTTCCCGCAAGTGGCCCTTCTCGTGCAACCGCAGCGTCAATACGGCTTCGGTGCCGAGCACCATTGACTTCCACAATAGCCGAGGGCTCGGGCAAGTTGTTCCTCGTTGTCAGCAAGCGGGCACGATTGACGACGCGTCGGTCTAGAAAGTTGTTCTGGCGACGGGACCGGTGTGGTGGCGCATGCCGGCTCGGTCGCGGTGCGCCTGCTGGCCGACAGGGTTGGGCTGACGCGGGAGCTGTCGAAGGCGCTGAGTCGGCGTTGTTTCACCCCGGTTCATGACCGGGGCCAGGTGTTGGTGGATGTCGCGGTGCTGCTCGCCGACGGCGGCGAGGCGATCGCCGACATCGACGTGCTGCGCCACCAGAGCGAGGTGCTGGGCCCGGTGGCGTCGGCACCGACGGTGTGGCGGGCGCTGGACGAGCTGACCCCGGCGGCGTCGAGACGCATCGACCAGGCCCGGGCACGGGTCCGCCGCCACGTCTGGGCACAGCTTGCGGCCGTGCCGGTAAGCAAGGTCGCCGACACCGACCTCGGCGACACCGTCGTCCTCGACGTGGACGCGACCCTGGTCACCGCCCACAGTGACAAGGAGCAGGCGGCTGCCACGTTCAAAGGCGGTTTCGGGTATCACCCGTTGGCTGTCTGGTGCGACAACACCACCGAGATGCTGGCGGTCACGTTGCGGCCGGGCAAACGCCGGGTCCAACACCACCGCTGACCACATCGACGTCCTCGGCCGGGCGATCACCCAGATCCCGGCGTCCTATCGCAGGCGGCTGCTGGTCCGTGCCGACGGCGCCGGGGCGTCGCACGGGTTGTTGGACTGGCTGACGGCCCAGAACACCATCCGGGGCAGGAACCTGGATACTCGGTGGGGTTCGCCATCACCGGCAAGGTCCACGACGCGATCGGCCTGATCCCTACCCATGCGTGGACGCCGGCGATCGACACCGACGGCCACCCAAGGGACGGTGGCGACGTCGTCGAGCTGACCGGGCTGCTCGAGTTGGGCAGGTGGCCCAGTGGGATGCGGGTCATCGTCCGTCGCGAACGGCCACACCCCGGCGCGCAGCTGTCGCTGCTGGAAGAGGCCGACGGATGGCGCTACCAGGCCGTCGCGACCAACACCACCACCGGCCAGCTGGCATTCCTGGAAGCCCGACACCGTGCCCACGCCCGAGTCGAGGACCGGATCCGCCACGCCAAGGACTCCGGCCTGGGCCGGTTCCCGTCCCGAGAGTTCAAGATCAACGCCGCCTGGGCGGCCCTCACCGCCATCTCAGCCGACCTGATCGCCTGGCTGCGACTGCTCGGACTGACCGGCGACCTCGCCACCGCAGAACCCAAGAAGCTGCGTTACCGGTTGCTGCACGTGCCCGCTCGCCTCACCCGAGGCGGACGCCGCCGACGGCTCCGGCTCCCCAAGTCCTGGCCGTGGGCCACAGCGATCGTGGCCGTCTTCGCCAAGATCGCTGCGATCCCGGCACCCGGCTGACATCAGCCCGTCGCCCGCACTCAACCAGGAACCTCGGAGAACCGCACCCGGCAGCGCGCGCCGGTCAACGTCGTGCCCACCACTAAATCCAGAGCCCCGCTGACGCCCACGCAGCCCACCGCACGGATCCGACGCCTCATGAAAGACCGGGGCTAACGCCCAACGCCCCCGTCACGCTCCTTGGCCGAGGTTGTGCATGAGTCCGCCGTCCATGACGTACGTAGCGCTGGTGACGTAGTCGGCCTCCGATGAGGCGAGGAAGACGGCGAGGCGTGCGATCTCGGACGGTTCGGCGGCGCGCCTCCATGGGATGCTTTGCGCTTGTTCCTCGAGCAGTTTCGGATCGTCGATCGCTGGCTGGTTGAACGGCGTCAGGACCATGCCGGGGGCCAGGCTGTTGACGTTGACCTTGAGAGGTGCGAGCTCAAGAGCGAGGGTGCGTGTGAGCATCCGGATCGCTCCTTTGG
>JALZMX010000102.1 GCA_030857985.1 Actinomycetota bacterium
CGGTAGAAGCTCGCATTCAGCTCCACGGTGGCGAACTGCCCGGAGTACACCTCGAGGCGCGCTGCCGGCGGCGTGCCCGGCGGGTACAGCGCGCCCTCCCAGTGGGCATAACTCCACCCGGAAGTGCCGACGTGCACGCCCATCAGCGTGTGGCGAGAGGTACGCCGCGTGGTTCCGGGTCAGAAGGCCGTGACTTTTCGTGAAAGCGCACCTGGGTGTCGGGCCAGCCATGTGGTGTACGGCCGCGGTCCAAGAACCCCTCCAGGCCGGGCGGCCGGTCCTCTCGAGCGACGGACGTCACGCGGTGGGGGACTCCCGAGACGACGAGCTGCCGGGAGCTGTCCATGTCGTAGGCCTCCCTCCGGGTGCTGGCCGACGGTGGGACCAGGCGCGGCGAGGGCCTAGGCAACCACGCGCCCCTCCTGCCTGGAGTCCTGGGGGTACTTCGTGGTCACCAGCGGGTGCAGCGCCAGCGCGGTCCTTGACGCTGATGCTCACTGCAGCGATGCAGCGATGCAGCGGCGCAGATCAGTCCCGCGTGGCTGGCCGCACAGGGGAAGTTGCCCAGATAGAGGTGGGCGAGGATGATCGTGTCCGAGCGCTGCCCGGCGACGAAGCCCTTGCCCACCCCTTGCGTACGGGTTCCCGGCTCCTCGTCACCCCTCGTGTCCGACCCCACGAGCAGGATGTTCCTGGCGGGCCGCCGGCTACGGGTGAGCTGCCTCGGCACAGGCCCCGGTCGGTCAGACTACCGACTGAGCCGCGTCCGGCCGACAGGACGCTAGCCTGCAGCGCATGAAGGCTCTGGTCCTCGCCGGTGGCGCGGGCACCCGGCTGCGGCCGATCACCCACACCAGCGCCAAGCAGCTCGTCCCCGTAGCCAACAAGCCGGTGCTCTTCTACGGCCTCGAAGCGATCCGCGACGCGGGTGTGACGGACGTCGGGATCATCGTCGGGGACACCCAGGCGGAGATCGAGGCGGCGGTGGGTGACGGTTCGCAGCTGGGCATCTCGGTCACCTACATCCGCCAGGAGCTTCCGCTCGGGCTGGCGCACTGCGTGCTCATCGCGCAGGAGTTCCTGGGGAACGACGACTTCGTCATGTACCTCGGTGACAACTTCATCATCGGCGGCATCACGGCCCTGGTGGCGGAGTTCGCCGCCGGGTCCCACGACGCCCAGATCCTGCTCACCAAGGTGGACAACCCGTCCCAGTTCGGCGTCGCCGAGCTCGGCCCGCAGGGCGGGGTCACGACGCTGGTCGAGAAGCCGGCCCACCCCAAGAGCGATCTGGCCCTGGTCGGCGTCTACATGTTCCGCGCGGTCGTCCACGAGGCGGTGCGATCCATCAAGCCCTCGGGCCGTGGGGAGCTCGAGATCACCGACGCGCTGCAGTGGCTGATAGACACCGGCCGAGACGTCCGACCGCACCTGGTCACCGGCTACTGGAAGGACACCGGCCGGCTCGAGGACATGCTCGAGTGCAACCGCAAGGTTCTCGAGGCGATCGAGCCGCGGGTCTCCGGTTCGGTGGACGGCTCCTCGCAGCTGATCGGTCGGGTGGTCATCGAGGAGGGCGCAATTCTCGAGCGCTGCACCGTGCGTGGCCCGGCGATCATCGGCCGGGACAGCGTGCTGCGCGACAGCTACGTCGGCCCCTTCACCTCGATCTACTTCGGCTGCCTGCTCGAGGACACCGAGATCGAGCACTCCATCGTGCTCGAGGAGTCGACGATCCGCGGAGTGGGACGGATCGAGGACTCGCTGATCGGCAAGCAGGTCGAGGTCACCCCCTCCTCAGCGCTTCCGCGGGCGCACCGGCTCATGCTGGGTGACCACAGCCGCGTCTCGATCGCGTGACCCGGGGTTGCGCCTGATGCGGGTGCTCGTCACGGGTGGAGCAGGCTTCATCGGGTCCCACTACGTCCGCTCGGTGCTCGCCGACGCCTATCCGGCGTACGAAGGCGCCCAGGTGACGGTCTACGACAAGCTCACCTACGCGGGAAACCTCGCCAACCTCGCTGCCGTCAGCGACAGCCCCCGCTACCGCTTCCTCCAGGGGGACGTGGTCGACGCGGCGCTGCTCGACGACGTGCTGCCCGGACACGACGTCGTGATCAACTTTGCGGCTGAGACCCACGTGGACCGGTCGATCACCGGAGCTCAGGACTTCGTGGTCACCAACGTGCTGGGTGCGCAGACGCTGTTCGACGCCTGCCTGCGTGCAGGGACGCCACGCGTGGTGCACATCGGGACCGACGAGGTCTACGGCTCGATCGAGAGCGGGTCGTGGACCGAGGACGCACCCTTGCTGCCCAACAGCCCCTACTCCGCCGCCAAGGCCGGTGCGGAGCTGCTCGCCAGGGCGTACGCCGTCACCTACGGGCTGCACATCTCCACCACGCGGTGCAGCAACAACTACGGGCCCTACCAGTACCCCGAGAAGGTCATCCCGCTGTTCGTCACCAACCTGCTCGACGGCAGGAAGGTCCCGCTCTACGGGGCGGGGGCGAACGTCCGTGACTGGCTGCACGTCGACGACCACTGCCGGGGCGTGCAGCTGGTCGCGGAGCAGGGGGAACGCGGCCAGAGCTACAACATCGGTGGGGGCCGGGAGATGAGCAACGTCGAGCTCACCGGCCACCTGCTCGCCGCGCTCGGGGCGGGTTGGGACAGCGTCGAGCGGGTGGAGGACCGCAAGGGCCACGACCTGCGCTACAGCGTCGACTACTCGAGGCTGGCCGCGATGGGCTACCGGCCGCAGCACAGCTTCGAGGACGGCCTGGCCGAGACTGTCCGGTGGTACCAGGACAACGAGGCGTGGTGGCGTCCGCTGAAGGAGAAGCCCACCGTCCGCCCGTGAGCCTCGCGCTGCTCGTCCCGGGTGCCGGCGGGCAGCTGTCGACCGACCTGCTCGACCTGGTCCGCGTCGAGCGCAACGCCTTCGCCCGCGGTCTGACGATCGACGACCTCGACGTCACCGACCCGTTCGCGGTGAAGGACATGATCGGCACATGGGCCCGCCTGGTGCGCTCGGACGACCCCAGGCACTCGCTCGTCGTGATCAACGCGGCGGGGTACACCGCCGTGGACGCCGCGGAGGGCGACGAGGACACGGCGTACGCCGTCAACGCCACCGCTCCGGCGCTGCTGGCCCAGGCCTGCGCCGCCGCCGGCGCCCGCCTGATGCACATCAGCACCGACTACGTCTTCCCCGGCGACCGGGTGGACGGCCCGCCCTACGAGGTCGACGACCCGACCGGGCCGAGGAGCGCCTACGGGCGGACCAAGCTCGCGGGGGAGCTGGCGGTGCGCGAGCTGCATCCCGAGGGAGGCTCGCTCGTGCGGACAGCGTGGATGTACGGAGCGGCCGGGTCGAACTTCGTGGAGACCATGATCCGGCTCGAGCAGGAGCAGGAGACGGTCCACGTGGTGGACGACCAGCGCGGAGCTCCCACCTGGAGCCGGAACCTGGCGGCGGGGCTGCTCGCGCTGGCCCGCTCCCCGGCTCCGGCCGGGGTCTACCACTGCACCAACGTGGGTGACGCCACCTGGCACGAGTTCGCGCAGGCGATCTTCCAGGAGATCGGGGCGGACCCCGCCCGGGTGCTGCCGACCACCAGCGACGCGCTGGCCCGCAGGGCCCCGAGGCCGGCCTACAGCGTGCTGTCGTTGCGCTCGTGGCGTGCTGCGGCGCTGCCCGAGCCGCCGCCCTGGCGCGAGGCCCTGCGGGCCTACCTTCAGCGCCGGGAGACGACCCGGTAGGAACGGGCTGGAGTAGCCCAGCGTGACCGGATAGACGGATTCTTCAAGCGGCACACGTTTGATGCCGAGCAAATCAGTGACTGAACGTCATCACTAACCGGCTCCCGCAGCAGCTGCGGGACCCAGGAGGCTCCTCATGCGCATCCCGCCCCTGCTCCGCTCCGCAGTCGGCCTGCTAAGCCTGCTTGCCGTCACCGTGGCGCTCCTGCTCGTGCCCAGCACTGCTGCCTCGGCCGCCGGCGAGGAGGGCGACTTCGTGAACCGCCTCAACGCCCTGCGCACCTCACGAGGACTGGCCCCCCTGGCGGTCTACGGAGACCTCACCTCCATCGCTCGGGCCCACTCCCAGCGGATGGGCGAGCAGAACTCGCTCTACCACAACCCCAACCTCACGACAGAGGTCACCAACTGGCAGTCGGTCGGGGAGAACGTCGGCTACGGCGGATCCGTGGTCGACATCCAGAACGCCTTCGTCGCCAGCCCCCCGCATCTGGCCAACCAGGTCAACACGACCTATACGCAGGTGGGGATCGGCACCTGGGTCGCGCCTACCGGCCGGATCTGGGTCACCCAGGTCTTCCGCAAGCCGCTCGTGGCCAACCCGCTGCCCGCCGTGCTGACGATCTCCCCGACCCTGTCGTCGGTGGTCGGGGCGTACGCCGGTGTCCTCGGGGCGCCGGTCACCGCCGAGTACGCCGTACCCGGCGGACTCGAGCAGGACTTCCAGGGCGGGGACGCGCTGTGGGGGCCGAACACCGGCAGCCGCGTCGTGCTGGGCGCGCTCCGGGACCGCTACCGCGCTATCGGCGGTGCCCGCTCGGTGCTGGGTCTGCCGGCGACGAACGAGCTGACTACGCCGAACGGCGTCGGTAAGGTCAATCACTTCCAGGGCGGTTCGATCTTCTACTCCCCGGCCACCGGCGCCAATGAGATCACCATCGGCATCCGGGACGCCTGGGCCCGTACGGGCTGGGAGAACGGCCCGCTGGGCTTCCCGACCACCGGTCAGCTGACGACGCCGAACGGCGTCGGCCTGGTCAACCACTTCCAGGGCGGCTCGATCTTCTACTCGCCCGCCACCGGCGCCCGTGAGGTCACTCCCGGCATCCGGGACGCGTGGGCCCGGGTGGGCTGGGAGAACGGCCGGCTGGGCTTCCCGACCACCCACCAGCAGGTCACCCCCGACTCGTTCGGCCGGGTCATCCACTTCCAGGGCGGCTCGATCTTCTGGAGCCCCACCACGGGCGCCCACGCCGTCGACGGCGGCATCCGGGACCGCTGGGCAAGCACCGGTTGGGAGCGCGGCCGGCTCGGCTACCCGGTCAGCGACGCTTACCCGATCGCCGAGGGCTTCCGCCAGGAC
>JALZMX010000131.1 GCA_030857985.1 Actinomycetota bacterium
GGTGCGGCCTCCACCGGCGCGGGCGCAGCGCGAGCCGCGCTCTTCGCCGGTGCGGGGCTGGCAGCGCCGTTGCCCCCAGACCCCTGGGCGCGCAGCGTGTCGCCGTACTGCTCGTTGAGCTTACGGATGACCGGCGCCTCGACGGTCGAAGACGCGGACTTGACGAACTCCCCCATGTCCTTGAGGGTCGCCAGGACGACCTTGCTCTCGACACCGAGCTGCTTGGCCAGCTCGTGGACTCGGACCTTAGCCACTGGACTCCTTCTCAGTCCGAGTCTGGTGTGACGCCGGACCGCTAGTTGACGGAAGTACTCATCGCGAAGAACTCATCGAAGGTTCATGAGCGACTGCTCCGCTTTCTCTCGGTCGAGGCACCAGCTGGTGCCACGTCGGTCAGGTCTTGGGTGCGGGCCTCGACGTACATCCGAACCGCGCTCAGGTCGAGGGGTCCCTCGATGCGCAGGGCACGAGGTAGCGCTCGTCGGCGTTCGGCGAGGTCGAGGCACGCGGTCGAGGGGTGCAGGTGCGCTCCTCGACCGGGTGCTGTGCCGGGCGGGTCGCAGACCACGGCCCGTCGAGGGCCACAGACGCGCACCACCAGGCGCAGCAGGTCGGACTTGGCTGACCGCTCACGACACCCCACGCAGGTGCGCACCACAGGTCGTGGCGCAGCGTCAGGCACGCGGGAGGACGCAAGCGGTCGATCCACTGCGTCGAGTCTAGCCTGTTCGCTCAGCCCGCGCTCGTCGGCTGCGTCGCCTCGCCGGCCGCGCCGCCGGCCACGGCGTCGTCTCGCGCCGTCTGGGCCTCCGTGTCTGGCCGGATGTCGATGCGCCAACCGGTCAGCCGGGCCGCGAGCCGGGCGTTCTGCCCCTCCTTGCCGATCGCCAGCGAGAGCTGGAAGTCGGGTACGACGACGCGTGCCGCGCGGGCATCCTGATCGATGATCTGCACGCTGCTCACGCGGGCCGGTGACAACGCGTGCGCCACCATCTCGACCGGGTCCTCCGACCAGGACACGATGTCGATCTTCTCGCCGTGCAGCTCGCTCATCACGTTGCGCACCCGCTGGCCCATCGGCCCGATACAGGCGCCCTTGGCGTTGACCCCGGCGACGGTGGAGCGGACCGCGATCTTGGTGCGATGACCCGCCTCGCGGGCGATGGCAGCGATCTCCACCGTCCCGTCGGCCACCTCCGGCGCCTCCAGCGCGAACAGCTTCTTCACCAGGTTGGGGTGTGAGCGCGACAACATCACCTGCGGGCCGCGCATCCCGCGACGCACGCTCACGACCAGGCACCGGATGCGGCTGCCGTGCTCGTAGCGCTCTCCGGCAGCCCGCTCGGCCCGCGGCAGCAGCGCTTCCAGCGTGCCCAGGTCGACCATGACGTCGTCGGCGTACAGCCCCTGCTGCACGACACCGGAGACGATGTCGCCCTCGCGACCGGAGAACTCACCGAAGCGCCGCTCGTCCTCGGCGTCACGCAGCCGCTGCAAAATGACCTGCTTGGCGGTCGTGGCGGCGATCCGGCCGAAGCCTTGCGGAGTGTCCTCCCACTCGTGCGCGACATTGCCCTCTTCGTCGCGCTCCTGCGCGAGCACGGTGACGTGCCCGGTCTTGTGATCGAGCTGGACCCGGGCGTGCGGCTGTGCGCCCTCCGCCCGCTGGTAGGCCACCAGCAGCGCCTGCTCGATGGCGTCGACGACAACCTCGAACGAGATGTCCTTCTCACGCTCGAGGGCACGCAGCGCGGTCATGTCGATGTCCATCGCTCAGTCCTCCTTGCGGTTGAACTCGATCTCGACCCGAGCCCTGACCACCTCGCTGTAGGCGACCTGGTGCCAGTGGCCGTCGACGTCGACGCTCGCAGCGGTCTCCCCAGCCTCCGTGATCCGGCCGGTGAAGCCGCCGCCCGCGGTGGCCACCGTGACCAGCCGCCCGAGGTTGCGGTGCCAGTGCCGCGGCAACGTCAGCGGTCGGTCGGTGCCCGGGGAGCTGACCTCGAGCGTGTACGACGCGTCGCCCATCAGGTCGGCGTCGTCGAGCCGCTGGGAGACCAGCTGGGTGGCGTCGGCGACATCGTCGAGCGTGAGGCCGTCGACCTTGTCGACGGCGACCCGGACCAGGCGGCGACGTCCGGCGGACATGACCTCGACCTCCTCGAGATCGAGACCCACAGCGGTCATCGCCGGCCCAAGTGCAGTGATGAGCCGGTCACGGTCAGCAGTGGTGCTCACCGGAGCCCTCCTCGCTGTGCTGTTGTGCTCCCACCCCCGCCGTCCGGCCGCACGGGCCGGAGTTGCCGAAACCGTGCGGTGACACCCTATACGCAGCGGGGTCAGGATCTGCAGGGTCAGCGCGGTACCGTCTGGGCCATGCCCGCCCAACCGTCGCGACGTACCGTCCTGGCCGCGTTGGCGCTGGTCCCGTTCAGCGCGGTCACCGGGTGCACCTTGGTCGCCGAGCCGCGCGACGGTCGTTCGCCGGTCGGTGGACCCGAACCCGATGAATCCGATTCAGTCGACCCTGCCCCCGAGCCCGACCTGCTCCTGGTCGTGGCCGCGGTGAGCACGGTCGACGACCTCGTCACGGCGTACCTCTCGACCCAGCGGCGGCATCCCCGGTTGCGACGCGCCCTGCAACCGCTGTTGGCTCGACACCGCACCCACCTGGAGGTGCTGCGCTCGACCGTCGACGGTTCCGAGCCAGCCGACTGGGAGCAGTCTGGTGGTGGCAGCCCCGAGGTGCCCCGTCGAGCGGACGCGGCACTGGCGTCGTTGCGCGACGCGGAGTCCGCCGCGGCCGGCACGCATCTGGTCCACACCGGCCGGGCGCAGTCCGGTGCATTGGCCCGGCTGCTCGCGTCGGTGGCCGCCAGCGAGGCGCAGCACGTGGCGCTGCTGGCCGGAGGCGACATGCGGGGGGCGACGTGAGCGAGGCGATGCAGGATGCGCTCGCCGCCGAGCACGCCGCGGTCTTCGGCTACGGGGTAGTCGGCGGCGTTCTCGGGCAGGGACGGCGCAACCAGGACCTCGACGCACGGGCGGGCGTGGCCGCGCACCGCTCGCGCCGGGACCGACTGATCGCGATCATCGGGGAGGGTGCGGTGGCGGCCGAACCGCTCTACGCCCTCCCCTTCCCGGTGCGCACCGCCGAGGAGGCGCGCCGGCTCGCGGCCGAGCTCGAGCGGCGCTGTGCCGCCGTCTATGCCTCGGTGGTGGCGCGGACTGTTGATGGTCAGCGTCGCTTCGCGGCCTCGGCGTTGACCGACGCGGCAGTGCGGGAGCTGACCTGGGGCGGCCGGCCCGACGCCTTGCCCGGCGTCGCCGAGCTGTGAACGACGGTTGTTGATGACGGCCGTCAATGGCGGGGCAGCCTACGCGCTGATCCCGGACGACTTCGCGGCGATGATCGCCGGTCGCGAGGGTGCGGCCGGCACCGCCTGGTTGGCGCGCCTGCCGGCGCTGATCGAGTCCGCGTTGCAGGAGTGGGCCTGCCGGGTCGACGGAGCGGCGGCGTCCGGATACGTCGCTGTGGTGCTGCCGGTCCGGTGCGCGGACGGTACGGCGGCGGCGCTGAAGGTGTCGTTTCCCGACCGCGAAGGCTTCGCCGAGGCCACCGCCCTCGCAACCTGGGGCGGCGACGGTGCGGTCCGTCTGCTGACCCGTGACCGCAGCGGTTTCGTGCTGTTGCTGGAGCGGGTGCATGCCGACCGCAGCCTGCTCGACGTCGGCGTCGGCGAAGCGGTATCAGTGATCGGTGGACTGCTGCGTCGGTTGCACACCGTGGCCGCTCCGCCCGGCGTGGTACGGCTGGCGGACGAGTCGGTTCGCTGGCTCGAGCAGCTGCCGGTGGCCTGGGACAGGTTGCGTCCGGACGCCGACCGGCGACTGCTCGACGCCGCGCTCTCCACGCTGCGCGAACTTGGCCCGGCCGGGGACGACACGCTGCTGCACCGCGACCTGCACTACGGCAACGTGCTCGCCGCCGACCGGGAACCGTGGCTGGCCATCGATCCCAAGGGTCTGGCCGGCCACCCGGCGTACGACGTCATCCCGGTGGTGTGGAACCGTTTCGACGAGATCGCCGACGAGGGGAACCTCGCGCGTGGAGTACGGCGACGCGTCGACGCGCTGTGCGAGGCGGCCGGCATCGACCGGGAACCGGCGTACCGCTGGACCCTCACCCGGGCGGTCGAGGACCTGCTCTGGCGGATGGACAACGACCCCGAGCCCGACCTCCCGCACGTCGCGATCGCCCAGGCGCTCGGCTGAACCTGGGAAGGCCTGCGGGAGGTCAAGCCTCCGGTAGACCACTGATGCGTAACCCCGATCGGATCCGGTACAGCTTGTTGACACCGATCAACACCGCGGTCAGTGACTCGAGCTGGTGCGCGAGGCGCAGCGCGCCGACGTCGATGCCGGGACGGCCGGTGACCGCCTCGGCGAGGTCGATCGCGACCTGCTTGGCGTGGACGTCGTCACCGCAGACCAGGACATCCTCGTCGGTGAGCGGTCCGTCATGGCGCCACAGCGAGACCGCCGAGACATGGTGGAAGGCCGCCGTCATCCGGGCCTTCGGCACGATCCGCTGGGCTTCCTCTGCAGCGCTGCCATCGGGCAGCTGCAGACCGTAGGCGCCACGCCGGTCGAAGCCGAGCGGGTTGACGCAGCTGATGACGACCCGGTCGGCGAGCTCGTCCGCCAGCGCGGTGATCAGTGCGTCGTGTCCGTCGTAGGGCACAGCGACGACGACCACGTCGCAGTCTCGGGCGGCCACGTCGTTCGTCGTACCCGAGACACCGGCACCCGCGTGCGCGGACACCTCGCGGGCCACCTCGACCGCGCGCTCGCCGGACCTCGACCCGAGCACCACGTGGTGACCTGCCCGGACGAAGCGATGTGACAGCCCCTTGCCCTGCGCGCCGGTGCCGCCGACGATCGCGATCCGGTACGACGTCATGCGCCCTCTCCCCGCTCGGGGACCTCAACGCGGGGCTGACCGCTGTCCAGTGGCGGGACGCAGCTCGACCTCGACCGGCAGAGCCGGATTGTCGAGGGCCTGGCGGGCACGCGGCGCGGTCTCCTGCTCGAGGCGGCGCCGGATCTCAGCGAGATCGGCGCGCTCGTCGAGGTCGACGACGAGCTCCAGTCGGTGGGTGCTCCTGCCGCGGATACGGGCGGCGGCGCGGTGCACTCCGAGGAAGCTTCCCACTTCCTCCTCGACGGCGCTGGTGACCGCCCCGGCAGGCACGGCAGTCGTCCCGTCGGTCTCGTCCACGGTGACGTCGATGTGCCCGACCCGGTCCGTGCGGGTCTGCGCGAGCAGCCACCACAGAGCCAGCACCCCGACCAGGATGCAGGCTGCCGCCGCGGCCCACCAGAACCAGCCGGTCGTGTCGGCAAAGTCGGAGACCTGCTCGGGCAGGACGGGCTGGCTGGCCGGGCGGTCCTGGAAGGCGCCGAAACTCAGCGCCAGGCCGAGGGCGCCGACTACGACCAGCAGCAGTCCGAGCAGCGTCAGCAGGACGCGGTCGATCTTGTCCACTGCGGTGCCCATCACGCCTCCTTGCCGCGGACCCGCACGGTGGGCCGGAGCTGGTCGGACAGCCCGATGTCGGCCAGCCGGTCCTCTACGGCGCTCGCCACGCGCGACTGGAGGTCGCCGGGATCACGCATCTGTGTAGTTGCGTCGATGCGCACGTCACGCCGCTTGGCCGATGCGTCGGCGGTCGTGACCCCGTCCGTGCGGCGGGCGGTGGCGGCGAGAACACTCTCCACGCTGCGCCGGGACGCGGTGAAGGTGACTCCGGGCGAGGCCGAGGACAGTGGCAGTGTGGAGGGGCGGCCACGGCGCAGGCCGACGACGAGCAGCAGCAGGCCCAGTGTCAGGATGCCGGCGAGCACGGCACGCACCACGATGTCGGTCCACACCTGTTCGCGCAGCCAGGTGGCCCAGTCATCGACCGGCACGATCCAGGGAGGCCGATCGAGCGCGGCCAGCGCGATCTCGACGATGCCGATGACGGCGGCGGCGAGCAGCGCAAGGGCTGTCAACGCGGCCAGGATGCGGTTGAGCACGGACACGGTGACTACCTCACCCTCGGCTCGTCACTGGCGGCCGAGCTCATGCTGACCACATCGATGTCGATCTGGCGGACTTCGACGGCGGTGATGCGCCGCACCTCCTCGCGGACCCGGCGGCGAGCGTCGGTGGTGACCTCGCCCACGGAGGCGGGCCACCGCACGGTCATCGCCACCGTCACGGTGGCGAGCGTCCCGTCGACGCGGGCCTTGACCCGAGCGGTGCTGTCGCCCGCAGCATCGCCCACGGTCACACCGAGGACCCGTCGTGGCGCGCCGGTGGCACGGCCGACTTGCTGGACTGCGTAGGCGGCCACCTTCTCCACGACCCGGTTGTCGATGCTGAGTCGCCCGCGCTGGGGTGCATCGTCCTCGTCGGTTGCGGCCTCGCGCTGACTGCGAGCCGGGTCTGGGGCCATGGTGGAGGCACCCATGGCGGAAGCACCCATGGCGGAGGCACCACCAACGGTGGGCTCGCTCATCGGGCGCGACCGCCGAGGTAGGGAGTCAGGTCGAGCTGCCCGCCGACGACCTTGCCGACAACGAAGCCGACAACGCCGAACACGGCGGTGATCAGGAAGCCGTCGAAGCCGGTCAGGGCCCAGGCGAAACCGAGCAGGAGGCCGACGAACAGGCCCACGGTGGTGGGAGGCATGAGATCTCCGAAAGGGGCAGGGGTGCTAGCGCACCCGGGGTGGACTGGATCGACGGTGCAGGGGTCGACAGTGCAGGGCTCGTATCCATCCGGACAGCCGGGCAGCGCCGCGCGGGCGACTGACGAACACCACCTCGGGTCCTGCGCTGCACCGCTCGAGAACGGCCAGGCCGGTCAGGTAGGTCTCCAGGTCACCGCCGACATCCGGATGGTGCCTGCGGATGAAAGCCCGGCGGGCGGCGCGCCGTCCGCCTTCTCCGACCAGCCGCTGCGGCGGCGCCTGGCCGGTCATGGCCGCGCAGGCGCAACATGAGCCGACTCCTCGGCGGTGCGAAGATCCTCGACCCGCACATTGACCGCACGTCTGCGCGCCGGTCGCGCCACGGCCGCCCGGACCTGCTGAGCCAGATCCGGGATCGGCACGCCGTACACCCCAACGACCTGGATGTCGATCGTGTCCTCGCGCACCCGGACGCCTTTGACCCGGCGACCGGGCAGGTACGTCGCGACCTCCCCGACGGTGCCGCCACTGAGGTCAGCCACCGCAGGACAGGCGAGGACGGCGGCAGCGATCGCGTCGGCGTCCGCGGCGTCCCTGGCAGCCGCCGTGCCTTCGGCGCGTCCGGTGTTCACTGAACTCGCGCCGGCTCCGGCTCCTGACCTTCGTCCTCCGAAGGTAGGTGGATGTCGTTGACGTTGACGTTGACCTCGGTGACCTCCAGCCCGGTCATTCCTTCGACCGAGGAGATGACGTTGCGGCGGACCGACTGGGCGAGGTCGGCGATGGCAACGCCGTACTCCACGACGATGTCCAAGTCGATCGCGGCCTGTCGCTCGCCGACCTCCACGGCCACACCCTGCCCGGCCGACTGTGAGGAGCCGGGGATCCGCTCACGGATCGCGCCGAACGTGCGAGCCGCACCTCCGCCGAGCTGGTAGACGCCAGACACCTCACGAGCGGAGATACCGGCGATCTTCTGCACCACGCCGTCGGCGATGGCGGTCTTACCTTGTCCGGAGTCCAGCGCAGAGCCGCTGCTGGACTTGCTCACCTCGGCTGAGGAGTTGCTCACGATGTGCTCTCCTTCGTTGTCGATGCTGCACACAAGACCGCAGTCGGGAGTCGGTGCAGTCTTTCCTTCGCGTCCCTACCCCGAGGCCCAGATTCTATGCACGTCGCGCGGAACGCCGTACGACGACCTGCCGCGCCAGAACGTTCAGGCGCGGTAAGCCAGCCAGTGTTCGTCCATCCGCTGGGACTGGCCGCCGGTGAACTGGTCGTAGCAGCTGTCGTAGGAGTAGTCCATGTAGTTGTGGATGGGGTCGAGACCTGCGCTTCGCTTACCTTTGCACGAGTCACGTCCCGCCGGGCACCCGGTGCTGCTCGAACGCTGCGCCGGGGTGTCGGTCACGTAGTCGCCGGGGTCGGTGCAACCGCCCTGGAAGGTGTGGTAGAGCCCGAGCCAGTGACCGACCTCGTGGGTGGCAGTCTTGCCCTGGTTGTAGTTGCTGATGGAGCCACCGGGTACTGAACCCCACTGGATGACCACGCCGTCCATAGAGGGGTCGTCGGCGTACCACGAGGGGAACGTCGCGAAACCCAGGTAGTCGGTGTTGGTCGACCAGATGTTGAGCGTGCCGGCGCCACCGGACCGGGTCGACGACTTCATCGCGCGCTCGACCGCGGGATCGTCGACGTTGTTGAACCAGTTGTCGTTCTGGTGCCGCTGGGTGCCGGCGAGGGCGAAGCTGAACGCG
>JALZMX010000139.1 GCA_030857985.1 Actinomycetota bacterium
CGACCCTCCTCCGCGGTCCAGCGGTGCACCCAGGTGCCCCAGGCGCCGTCGCGGCCGAAGCCCTCGACGATCTCCCGGTGGTAGCTGGGCAGGTTGTCCTCGGTGAGCAGGTTGACCTCGAAGGCGATCTGGGCGATCTCGCTGAGCGTGGACTGACCGGGCTCATAGGGCTCGATGTCGAAGTCGCGCCCCTGGCTCCACGGTACGTAGTCGTGCGGCATCCACTCCTTGGCCATCTTGAGGTGCCGGTCGAGGTTCGTCGCCGCGGTGGGCTCCAACTCGAGCAGGATCTCCGGAAGGGTCAGACGTAGTGGATTCATGTCCCTAGACCTACCCGATCCGAACCGGGAGACCTTGCCGATGACGACGAAGTACGCTCGGCTTTGTTGTCACGAACGCACAAGGTGTGCCGTCGAGACGCCGCCATGGGCTTGACACGTGACCGGTCGGTTGTCACGTTGACCTGATGCCCATCCCGCTCGCCGACACCGCGCCGCCCGCCGGCTGTTCGGG
This sequence comes from Actinomycetota bacterium, assembly GCA_030857985.1. Taxonomy (GTDB): domain Bacteria; phylum Actinomycetota; class Actinomycetes; order Propionibacteriales; family Nocardioidaceae; genus JALZMX01. Next base: position 514 of record JALZMX010000139.1, read on the forward strand.
ATGCTGTGGGACAACTCCTGGTCATGCCCCTGCCGTGGACGCCCGACATGTGGGCCGAGGGCCTGGCCCTGGCCGCTTCGCCGATCTACCTTCCGGCCGACGCGGCGATCGGCGCCGTGGAGCTGCCGGCCGTCACGGCGACCCGCCCGCTCGCCCAGGAGGTCGAGATCCTCGGCCAGTGGAAGTGCGGCAGGATGAGGAGTCGCCCTGGAGTGGGGTTCCCGGGGGGTTGGGGGCCCTGAGGCTCTGACTCGTTTCCAGGTCGAACGACCTGTTTCCGGTACAGGGTGCACCGAAAGCAGTGCCGCTGTCCTGTACCCGGTACAGGTGCTCACCCGGCACACACCCGGCGCCTTCGGCCGCCGACTCGCCGACGCCGTTTCCTGAGACGGCTCACGCCGGCAGCGATGCGTGCATCTCCCACACCAGCACCTCGGCCGGGTCACTCGCCGTGACCGTCTGCCCGCCGGTCCCGCTCAAGCGGACCGAGTCGCCAGCCGCCAGCGCCCCGGCTCCCTCGAGCTCGACCGTCCCCCGGGCCACGAACAGGTGCAGCCACGGGGCGTCCGGCAAGGTCACGGACTGCCCGGCCGACAGGCGGGCGGCGTGCAGCGCGGCGTCCCTCTGACCGATCCGGATGGCTGCCTCGTGGCGGGCCATCCCGGACGCAACCGGCACGAGAGCGCCTGCCAGCGAGACGCTGTCGATCTCCTGCTGGTCGTAACCCGGCGTGCGGCCCGAGCCGTCGGGCACCACCCACATCTGCACGAAGTGCACCGGATCGTCGTGCTGCTCCCCGGTGAGCCGCCAGGCGTCGTTCTTCTCCGAGTGCAGGATCCCCGAGCCGGCGCTCATCCGCTGCGCCAGCCCGGGGTAGATCACGCCGGAGTGGCCGGTCGAGTCCTGGTGCACGAGCGATCCCTGCAGGACCCAGGTAAGGATCTCCATGTCGCGGTGCGGGTGCGTCTCGAAGCCCGCACCCGCCCGTACGACGTCGTCATTGTGGACCAGGAGCAGACCGTGCGAGGTGTTGCCCGGGTCGTAGTGCCGGCCGAAGGAGAACGAGTGCTTCGAGTCCAGCCAGGACAGGCCGGTCACGAAGCGGTCCGCGGCGCGGCGCACGTCGACGGTCATGGCATCGGCTCAGGCGCTCTTGATGGCGGAGATCTCGAACTCGAGGACGACCTTCTCGCCGACGAGCACGCCACCGGTCGCGAGCGGGGCGTTGAAGTCGAGGCCGAAGTCCTTGCGGTTGACGGTCACGCTGCCCTCGACGCGCTGGTTGCCGAACGGATCGGTCGCCGCACCCTCGTAGGTGAACGGGACGGCGACGGACTTCGTGATCCCCTGACGGTGAGATCACCGGTCATCTCGTACACGTCACCATTGTGCCGCGCGCTGGTCGAGACGAAGGTGATGGTCGGGTGGTTCTCGACGTCCTCACCCGGGCGCAGGTGAGCTCCCTCGGCCAGATCTGCACGCAGCTGCTGGCAGCGCTGGAGCCCGAGGGGAGCCGCGGCGTGGCCGCGGACTCCGAGTCCTGCTGACCCCCGCCGGTAGCCTCGAGCAGGTGCCCAGCCCCGCCCGCGCCCTGCTGCTCGAGAACATCCACTCCGACGCGGCCTGGACCCTCAAGGACGCTGGCTTCGACGTGGAGCGGCTCGACCGGGCGTTGACCGAGGACGAGCTGGTGGAGCGGCTGCCGGGCGTAGCGCTGCTCGGGATCCGGTCCAACACCGCGGTGAGCGCGCGGGTCCTGGGCGCCGCTTCGGGCCTGCTTGCCCTCGGGGCGTTCTGCATCGGGACCAACCAGATCGACCTGGCCGCTGCCGCACGGCGCGGGGTGGCGGTCTTCAACGCCCCCTTCTCCAACACCCGCAGCGTCGTCGAGCTGGCGCTGTCGGAGATCATCGCGCTGACCCGCCGGCTCACGGTCAAGAACACCGATATGCACGCCGGCCGCTGGGACAAGTCGGCCGTCGGCAGCCACGAGGTCCGTGGCCGGAGACTGGGCATCGTCGGCTACGGCAACATCGGCAGCCAATTGTCGGTGCTGGCCGAATCGCTCGGGATGTCGGTGCTGTTCTTCGACACCGCCGACAAGCTCACCCTCGGCAACGCCCGCCGCTGCGGGACCCTGGACGAGCTGCTCGCCGAGTCCGACGTGGTGACGCTGCACGTCGACGGCCGCGTCTCCAACAGCAGCCTGTTCGGCGAGGAGCAGTTCGCCCGGATGCGCGCCGGCAGCATCTTCCTCAACCTGTCCCGCGGCTTCGTCGTCGACCACGTCGCACTGCGCCGC
>JALZMX010000142.1 GCA_030857985.1 Actinomycetota bacterium
TGCTCGTCGCCCTGATCCCGTACGACGTCCGCTGGTTGGGCTGGATCCCGGTTGCGCTCGCCGCCGTTGTGCTGGCCAGGTGGGTGCTGTGGCCGATCCTCGGCTGGCTCGGGGCGACGTACACGGTGACCAACCGGCGTCTGATCACCCGGACCGGTGTGGTCACCCGCACCGGCCGCGACATCCCGCTGCAGCGGATCAACGACGTCTCCTATGAGCACGGTCTCGTCGATCGGGTGTTTGGCTGCGGCACCCTGGTGATCTCCGCGGCCAGCGAGCGGGGGCAGGTCGTGCTGCCCGACGTACCCCAGGTCGAACGCCTGCAGCTCACCCTCACTGACCTGCTCCGGGACGCGGACGACCGAGGAACAGAGCGCCGATGAGTGAGCCGGCGGCGGGCTCGACCCCCTGAGCTGACCGCTGCGTAACACCCCGGCAACGCCGGGTGACAGGTATTCCTTGCAGTTTCCCCGAACGCTCCGCGCTGCGCGCGGCACCGCCGTACCGTCGAGTTCATGCTGGCGGCACAAGGGGTGGAGCTCGACCCGGTCACCCGAGAGGTATGGCTGGACGGGCGTGAGCTCCGTCTGACCGCCAAGGAGTTCGACCTGCTCGGCGCGCTGCTGCGCAACGCCGGACACGTCGTCACCAGAGCAGAGCTCATGCACGACGTCTGGCACACCACGTTCTGGACGTCCACCAAGACCATCGACGTGCACGTCGGGTGGCTTCGTCGCAAACTCGGCGACAACGCCCGCACGCCGCGGTTGATCACCACCGTGCGGGGTCAGGGACTGCGCTTCGAGCCCGGTGTCGCAAGCGGCGTCGTCAACGAGGCGGTCGCCTCACCGTAGGAAGACGAACGTGCGATAGGACCAGAAGCGAAACGTCGCCCCGAGCACGAGCCCGACGCCGTTGGCGGCGATGTTGTCGGCCAGCGCGCTGGTGAAGCCGAGCACGTAGTGCGAGACGAACAGACATCCGAGCGCGATCAACATGCCGATGCCGTTGAGCACGAAGAAGACCGCGTACTCCCGGGCCGCTCCGCGGCGCACCCCGTGACCCCAGGTCCAGTGCCGGTTGCCGAGGTAGGTCACGACCGTTGCCGCCACCATGGACAGCGCCTTCGCCAGCAGCGGCTGCTCCTCCAGTGGACCCGGCCAGCCGCCCCCGTCGTACCGCAGCAGGTTGAAGAGGCCGACGTCCACGACGTAACCGAGCGACCCCACCATCGAGAACCTCACCAGCTCCGGGCTCAGTCGGCGCAGCCGGCCAACCAGCGAGATCGACACGGGCATCCTCGGGGCGTACGGCGGTGACGGTACGGCGGTGACTGGGCGCCAGCCTAGCGGCGGCCCCGGTTACTCTCGCTGGCGTGCAGACGCCGGTGGTAGGAGTCGTCGGAGGCGGCCAGCTGGCCCGGATGATGCAGCAGGCCGCGATTGCCCTGGGGGTGCCGCTGCGGTTGCTGGCCGAGGCCCCGGACGTGTCCGCTGCTCGGGTGGTGCCGGACTGCACCGTCGGTGACTACCGCGACCTGGACGCCCTGCGCGCGGCGACCGCCGGCTGTGCGGTGGTGACGTTCGACCACGAGCACGTGCCGACCGAGCATCTGCACGCGCTGATCGCGGACGGAGTCGCCTGCCGGCCCGGCCCGGCAGCCCTCGTACACGCCCAGGACAAGGCGGTGATGCGGCAACGGCTCGCCGCGATCGGCATCCCCTGTCCCCGCTACCGGCTGGTCACCGGCGTCGCCGAGGTCACCCACTTCGCCGCCGAGGGCGGGTGGCCGGTGGTGCTCAAGACCACCCGCGGAGGCTACGACGGCAAGGGTGTGTGGGTCGTCTCGTCACCGGAGCAGGCGCGACGCGTGCTGGAACCGCAGTCGGGCTCGCCGTCGCAGCTGCTGGTCGAGGAGCGGGTGACCTTCCGCCGAGAGCTGGCCGCGCTGGTGGCGCGCTCGCCCTCTGGCCAGTGCGCGGCCTATCCCGTGGTCGAGTCGGTGCAGCGCGAAGGCGTCTGCCACGAGGTGGTCGCGCCGGCGCCGGGTCTGTCGGCGCACACCTCGGCGGCGGCACAGCACATTGCCCTGCGGATCGCCGCCGAGCTGGACGTGACCGGTCTGCTGGCGGTCGAGCTGTTCGAGACCGTCGATGGTCGTCTCCTGGTCAACGAGCTGGCGATGCGCCCGCACAACACCGGTCACTGGACCATCGACACCGCGGTGACCTCCCAGTTCGAGAACCATCTGCGGGCCGTGCTGGACCTGCCGCTCGGTTCTCCGCGGCCTCGCGCGCCGTGGACGGTGATGGTCAACGTGTTCGGCGCGCAGGTCGGCGACCTGTACGACGGGCTGCCGCACGTGTTCGCCCGCGATCCGGCGTTGCGTGTCCACCTGTACGGCAAGGAGGTTCGCCCGGGTCGCAAGGTCGGCCACGTCACGGCGTACGGCGTCGATCTCGTCGAGGTACGCGCACGGGCCCGGCATGGGGCAGCATGGCTGCGTGGAGACCTCGATGACTGAACGTTCCGGCTCGCGGGTCGGTGTGGTGATGGGCTCGGACTCCGACTGGCCGACGATGCAGGCCGCCGCGGAGGCGCTGGCCGAGTTCGACGTCGGCTATCAGGCTGACGTGGTCTCGGCGCACCGGATGCCGCACGCGATGCTGGACTACGGTGCGACTGCCACGCAGCGGGGGCTGCAGGTGGTCATCGCCGGAGCGGGCGGGGCTGCGCATCTTCCCGGGATGCTCGCGGCCGTGACGCCCTTGCCGGTGATCGGTGTGCCGATCGCGCTGCGCTACCTGGACGGGATGGACTCGTTGCTGTCGATCGTGCAGATGCCCGCAGGCGTGCCGGTGGCCACCGTCGCGGTCGGCAACGCCCGCAACGCCGGTCTGCTCGCGGTCCGGATACTCGCGGTGGGCGACCAGGCGTTGCGCGCGCGGATGGTGCGCTTCCAGGAATCACTCGGCGAGGAGTCTCGAGCCAAGGGCGCCGTCGTCCGCAACGCCGCTGAGGGCACCGGATCGGTCGGCTTCACCCGCTGACCGGGCTCAGCGCCCAGCCCGCCGCCGCAGGTACATCGCGGTCAGCCGTCGCCCCAGCGAGGTGCCTGTGGCCACGTCGGCGGCGGTGCGTTGACCGTGGACCGCGAGCGTGCGCATCGCGTTGGCGGCGCGGGTGCCCCGGCCGGCGAGGTCGGTGCGCTCCGCACCCGCCTGTCGGTCGGCCGCGGCCAGCACCTGTCCCTGCCGGGTCGCCAGCGCGGCCAGGGCCTCGAGCGCCGCGTCGAGAAGGTCGCCGTCCTCGATGTCCCCGGCGGCCTCCCCTTCCGCCGGCGCGCCGGCGGTGGGCTCGGGCCACCGGGGATGCAGGTCGGACAGGTCGCCGACGACGTGGTAGCCGGCGGTTCGGATCTCCGCGACGAAGCGGGCAGCGGTCGTCTGGGTCCAGGCGCGGTGCGTCGCCGGGATCGTGGTGGCTCTCCGACTGGGCAGGGCGGCGAGGGCCGGGGTGAGGGGAATCCGGACGCCGCGCTCGTGCTCGACCCCGTCGAGGCGGTCACCGAGTCGCTCGTTCAGCCGGCGCAGCAGCTCGGTGCCGACCGCACCGACGTTCTCGTTGCTGGCGAGCTCCTTGCGCGGTGGTCGCGGCCGGAAGCCGACGACGGAACCGAACCGCTCGGCGAGCAGGCCCGGGGGTGACCCGGGGGGCGGGACGGTGACGACATGGATCCGGTCGACGGGGACCGCGGCGCTCCACGAACGCAGCACCGCGGTCACGTCCTCGTGCATCCAGAAGCCTCGGGCCGGGTTGCCGCCCACGCCCCGCGGGTCCCGGATCGCGTCGGCGTACTCGGGGAAGGTCCAGACGGCGCCGTTCTTGACCTCCTCCTGCCAGTGCGAGACGAGCACCCTGGCCAGGTCGCGCACGGTGACGACGACGTGCACCTGCGCGGCGCCGAACGACACCACCGCTCGACGCGCCTGGCGTGGCGTTGCCACGCTCAGCCGTTCCTCGGACACGATCGCGCCGGGCAGGCCGCTGGCGTTGATCTCCGTGACAAGTCGATCCCAGGCCCCAGGGACCCGCGGGTCGCGGACGCCGCGCAGCTGACGGCCGAGCAGGTCGAGCGCGGCAAAGATCACCTCCCGCCGGGCCGCCGGCAGGTAGAGGCCGGCCCGGCCCAGGCGTCGCCGGTCGTGGCGCATCCGGTTCTGCAGATAGGTCGTGCCGGTCTTGTACAGGCCGACGTGCAGGACGACGCGGGTAGGTTCGGCGCCGGGCAGCACCCGCGAATCGGCGGGTTCGCCGACCGGCACAGATGCGTTCACGCCGACGGTCCGTACATCGGCCACTCGATGACCGGGCAGCGGTCCATCACCATCTCGAGCCCTGCCTCGACTGTGCGCGAGTACGCCGCCTCGTCGATCACGTCCAACTGGAACCAGACCGCTCGCGCACCCACGGACACGGCCTGGTCGGCGAAGTCACCGGCTGCCACCGAGCGGCGGAAGACGTCGACGCAGTCGACGCGGATGGGGATGTCGGCGAGCGTGGCGAAGCCCGGTTCTCCGAAGACCGACTCAGCGCTGGGGTGCACCGGCACGATCCGCTTGCCGTGCTGCTGCAGGAACTGCGCGACTCGGTAGGCGGCTCGAAACGGGTTCTCACGCAGCCCCACGACGGCCCACGTCTCGCACTCCTGAAGGATCCAGCGAACCGTCTCCGCGTCTCCCCAGCGTTCCTGGTTGCCCATGCGGCCAGGGTAAACGCCCCTCCCCCGGGCGTGAGCGGTGCCGCGCGACCCCCACTGAGCGCCTCCGTGCCCGCCTGACCCATCACCTCGCGCCGAGATTGCGCAACAGCCCCGCTTCTGGGTCCTCACGGCCGGACGTACGACGTGTACGACGCGCGCGGACTCGGACAACCGGGCAGCAACGACAGGTTTGGGGGGAGATCACTTGTCGCAGCTGACCGGTTTCGACAGCGCTGCGCAACCGGCGCGACGGGGCGCCCGGACGGCCAGGCTGCGGTCGCCACGGCGGGTCAGGGCAGCGGGCCGGTCGTGGTCAGGCCGAGCCGCTCGGACAGCGCGATCGCGTCGAACGGTGCATGCACCTTGGCGTCGTTGTCGAAGTACACGAACACGTCGAGCCCGCCCGCGTACCAGCGCCGTACCCGCTGCGCCCATGCGTCCAGGGCGTCGGCGGTGTAGCCGCTGACGTAGAGCTCCTCGGCGCCGTGCAGGCGCACGTAGACGAAGTCGGACGTCACCTGCTCGAGCAACGGCCAGCGCCCGGCGCTGTCGGCGACCACCGATCCGATGTCGTGCGCGCGCAGCAGCTCGGGGAACGCCGGGTCGAGGAAGGTGGCGTGACGGACTTCGACGGCGTGCCGCAACGGCCGGTCCACACTCGTGGTGGTCAGCGCCCGACCGTCGAGCCGGGAGTCGTGGCGGGCGGCCAGCTCGGCCGCCTGCGCCGTGGTGCGCGGGAGCAGGTCGAAGAAGGTGGCCATCCGCTCGGCATGGAAACCCAGGTTCGGCGGAAGCTGCCACAGGAACGGACCGAGCTTGGCGCCGAGCGCGAGCACTCCGGAGGCGAAGAAGTTGGCCAGCGGGATCTCGACATCCGCCAGCTTCTTCAAGTGCGTGATGAAACGGCCTCCCTTGACCGCGAAGACGAAGTCGGGCGGCGTCTGTCCGTGCCAGGCCAGATAGCTGGTCGGGCGTTGCAACGAGTAGAACGAGCCGTTGATCTCGACGGAGCTCACCCGCCGAGAGGCGTGCTCGAGCTCGCGGCGCTGCGGCAATCCGGTCGGGTAGAAGCGGCCCCGCCACGCCGGATAGGTCCACCCGGAGATGCCCACCCGCACCGTCGTCACGGCAGCGTCACACACCCCCGGAGGGCGAGCACTCGATCTCCTCGGTGTTGTCCTCGACGATCAGTGCGAACAGCTCCGCCGCCGCTTCCTCGTCCCAGGTGACCGCGAGGTCGACGATCGGGACTGTGCACGTGAGCCCGTCATCGCCGGTCACCGACCGCATGCCCCAGGCGAAGCGGGCAAGGTCGAACGGGCCGACGTCCTCGCCGATGCGCAACGCGGCGGCGCCGGATGCGGCCAGCCGGACGTAGCGCACCGGGTTGAGGAACGTCCACGGTGAGATGGCCGAGCTGGTGATCCCGCCCACCACCTCGCGCTGACGGGCGACCCGGTCGATGTCGCCGAGCCCGGACGTCTTGCGGGAGCGGACGTAGCCGAGTGCCGTCGGCCCGTCGGCCTCCTGACAGCCCGCCTCGATGTCGAGATCGGCCTGCGGGTCGGTCATGGCGGTCTCGGGGCAGATCTCGATGCCACCGACGGCGTCGACGACACCGACGAAGCCACCGAGGCCGATCTCGACGTAGCTGTCGACCCGCAACCCGGTCTCCTCCTCGACGGTGCGCACGAGCAGCTCGGGTCCGCCGAACGCGAACGCGGAGTTGATCTTCTGGCCGTCGCCGACCCCCGGGATGGTGACGATGGAGTCTCGCGGCAACGACAGCAGCAACGTGGGGCCGCTGAAGCGCGGCACGTGCAGCAGCATGATCGTGTCGGGCCGGTCCCCACTCACGGCTCCGGTGCCGAGCTCCTCCTGCTCCTCGGCGGACAGGTCCTCGCGACTGTCGGAGCCGACCAGGAGGTACGTCGTACCCGGTGTCTCCTCGGGGCGGCTGCCGTCCGGCGCGGCGTCGACGTTGTCGATCCTGGTCCATGCCCAGATCGGCACGGCGACCAGGAACACCAGCCACAGCAGCAGCACCAGCACGACCACCCGACCCCAACGGCGGCGCCGCCGTGGCGGTCGACTCGCCGGCGGCGGGGCGGCCGGCGTGTTCGGGGCGCTCGGCGCGGTACCTGCGGGTGGCCCGGGGCGCGCGGGCCGCTCGGCCGGCAGGATGCGGGTGGCGTCGGGGTCGTGCCCACCACGGCGGTCCCTCCGGGCGTCACCCGAGACGGGGAGGCGCTGGGTGGCGTCGTCGTCCTCGCCGCCGGACGGACCGTAGAGCCAGTCGTAGCTCTGCCCACTGGGACGGTCGGGATCCTGAGGACGATCGGACATGGTTCAGACGCTACCGGCTCGCCGGCGTGCCGTGACGGACGTGGCCTCTGTGACTGGTGATACTGACCGTCATGCCGACGCAGCTCGAGACCTCAGCGGCGGGCATCCGGTTCCGGCGTGCCCTGAGTCTGCTGGTCATGACGCTGTTGCTGCCGGGATCGGCCCAGCTGGTGGCGGGCAACGCGAGAACGGGTCGGGTCGCGTTGCGCACCTGCGCAGCGATAGGCGTGCTGCTGGTGCTGGTGATCGCCGCCGGCCTGGTCCGGCCGGCTCTCGTCACCGCCGTGCTCTTCAGCCCGGTGGCTCTCGGGCTGCTTCGCGCGGTCCTCGTGCTGCTGGCGCTGGGCTGGGCGGTGCTCTTCGTCGATGCCTGGCGCCTCGGCGACCCGCTCGGCCTGCAGCAGCGCCAGCGGCTGGCGGTCTTCTCGCTCAACGGCGCCTTGTGCTTCGTGGTCTCGGGCGCGCTGTTGTTCGGCTCGCACCTGGTGGAGGTGCACCGCTCGCTGATCGTGGAGATGTTCGGGAGCGGCGTCGAGTCCAGCGCGGATAACGGCCGCTACAACGTGCTGCTGCTCGGGGGTGACGCCGGCGAGACGCGTTCGGGCATGCGCCCCGACAGCCTCACCGTGGCCAGCATCGACGAGGAGACCGGACGTACGGTGCTGGTCGGTCTGCCGCGCAACCTCGAGAACGTGCCGTTCCCCGCCGGCACACCGATGGCCGAGGCCTTTCCGGACGGCTTCGACTGCGGCAGCGAGTGCCTGCTCAACGCGATCTACACCTGGGCCGCCGACAATCGCGGGCGGTTCGACCCTGACATCGAGGACGTCGGGGCCTACGCGACCAAGCTGGCTGTCCAGGAGATCACCGGGCTGAAGATCAACTACTACGTGATGGTCGACCTGCGGGGGTTCCAGGATCTCGTCGACGCCGTCGGCGGCGTCACCGTCAACGTCGCGCAGCGAGTCCCGATCGGTGGTGGCAGCAGCGACATCACGGGCTGGATCGAGCCTGGACGCCGTCATCTGGACGGCTTTCACACGCTCTGGTTCGCCCGCAGCCGTGAGACTTCGGACGACTACTCGAGGATGGCACGGCAGAAGTGCGTGATGAGCGCGATGCTCAACCAGCTGCGCCCGGCGACCGTGCTCGTGCACTTCCAGGACATCGCCGAGGCGAGCCAGCGCACGGTCACCACGGACATTCCCGCCTCGCAGCTGAGCTCTTTCGTGGATCTCGCCGCAAAGGCCAAGGAGCTGCCCGTGTCGACGGTGTCGATCGTCCCGCCGAAGATCCAGACCTATGACCCTGACTACGACACCATCGCGGCGATGGTCGACGAGGCGGTGGCGAAGGCAGAGGCGGCCGATCAGGGCGTGCAGGCCGATCCCGCTGCCGGCAGCGAGGAGCTGACGGCGGCCGAGCGCAAGGAGCGTCGGGAGCGGCGGGCCCTGAACGAGCAGGCCAACGACACCGGTGACCTGAGCCGCGCCTGCGGCTGAGCCACGCTCAGCGAAGCTCGGCGAGCAGGTCCTCGGCCTCGACGCTGCCCGGTGTTGCTCGCTCCCGGGCCAACCGCCCGGCGACGCGACGCACGAGCTCGTTCGCCGGCGTCGGGACGTCGTGCAGGCGTCCGAGGACGACGATCTCGCCGTTGAGGTAGTCGGACTCGATCGAGCCGGTGCCGCGCTGCAAGCTCTGCCACGACGACCCGCCGACCCGCTCGGTTCCATCGTGCGGCGTCAGGATGCCCGCGCGGCGGGCGCGGTCGTGCTCTGCCGACACGACATCGACGCCGGCAGCCGCCAGTGTGACCTCGCCCTCCTGGCGCACCACCTCGCGTAGTTCGTCCGCCGCTGCGCCTGGCCTGCATGCGGCCTGTACGGCGTTGCCGAGGTTCATCAGCAGCTTGCGGTACTTCCACCGCATGATGTCGTCGCGAGACTGCGAGACGAACCCTGCGTCGGTGAACGCCTGCGCGAGCCTGGTGGACGGCTCGTCGGAACCGCTCGGGTACCTGCCGAGGTCGAGGATCCCGGGAGTGGGGGAGCAGTGCACCTGCACGGCACCTGGTTCGAGATGACCCGTCGGCATCATCACGCAGACGCCGTACACGCGCTCGAACCAGCGCAGCACGGTCGGCTCGTTCACCACGCCGTTCTGCACACAGACCACCGGTGTGCCGGGATCGGCCACGGCGGAGACCCGCTGCACTGCGGCCACCGTGTCGTTGCTCTTGACCGCAAGCAGCAGCACGTCGTCAGGCCGCCAGCGCAGTGCCTCCGGCCCGGAGGCCGCCGGGATCGCCAGCGTCTGGGTGCGGTTGGCGCCCTCGACCCGCAGCCCGTGCGCCTGGATCGCGGCAAGATGCGGGCCGCGGGCGATGAGGACGACGTCGTGCCCAGCCAGGTGCAGCTGCGCGCCGAGCACACCACCGACCGCTCCGGCGCCGTACACCACGAACCGCACGGGTCCACCCTGCACCACTCCGCTGGATCAGGGCAGCGGGGATCGGCCCGGCGGCGGACGGTCGAAGCGTTCACGACGGCCCGCGCGGGTCAGTTGCAGCCATTCCCGCAACCGCGCCGGCGCGCGCTGCTGGACCGTGAAGTACCAGGCGTAGCGCAGCAGGTCGAAGGCGGCGTAGCGTCGCATCCCCGGCTGACCGGTGAGGAAGCCCCGGTTGCGGAACGTGAAGAAGCGCTTCACGTCGTCGTCGGGCACCAGCACCTGTGTCCGGCCACGCAGGATCTGCCGCCACTCCTGCTGGCCGGCCGGGTGCGCATAGACCGCCGCCGGGTCGGTGCCGAACGCGATTCCCGACCGCAGCACCCTTCGGTGCATGTCCACCTCGTCCCCGCGCATGAAGAGCCGCAGATCCGGTACGCCGACCCGCTCGAGCGCGCCTGCCGAGAAGAGGGCGCCGTTGAACAGGGCCGCAATCCCGGGCAGCAGACCGGTGCCGACGTCGTCACGAGTGCGCGCCCAGGTCGTGGCGCGGCGCAGCGGGAACGCCAACCGCTGAGGGTCGTCGACGTCGACCACGACCGGCGACACCAGCCCCAGACTGTGCGCCTGTGCCGTGGACAACAGCTGGGCGAGCACCGAGTCGTCGGCGGGGAAGCCGTCGTCGTCGGCCAGCCACACCCAGTCCGCACCCAGGGCGAGCGCGTGCAGCATGCCGAGCGCGAAGCCGCCCGCACCGCCCAGGTTCCGCCGCGACGGCAGGTACGTCGACGCGAGGGCACAGCGCTCGACCAGCGCACGGACCTGCTCGCCGGCCCCGTTGTCGACCACCAGCAGGTGATCCGGACGTCGGGACTGCGCGGCCAGCGCGGCCAGCGCACGTGGCAGTGTCTCGAGCCGGTCGCGCGTGACGAGGACCGCGACGACCAGGCCAGGTTGCGCGGCTGCCGGAGGCGCCTTCGCTACCCTGGCCGTCGCTATCCTGTGGTGTCGCACGTAGGGGAGCCTAGGGGTCGACTCCACCGCCAGGGCCGAGTCAGCGCGAGGAGCAGGCGTGGGGAAGGCGTTCTCACTGCTGCTGCCGGTGTGGGCCGGTGACCGGGCCGACCACCTGAGCGACGCGTTCCGCAGCACGGTGGACAGGCAGACCCGTCGACCGTCCCAGGTGGTGATCGTGCGCGACGGTCCGGTCAGTGCGGCCGTCGCGGTCGCGCTGGACGATCTGGTCGCCGTCAGTCCAGTCCCGGTGGAGCTGGTGGTGCTCGAGCACAACCTCGGGCTCGGCCCCGCCCTCGACGCCGGCCTGGCCCGCTGCGCCCACGACATCGTGGCCCGGATGGACGCCGACGACGTCAGCATGCCGAACCGCTTCGCGGTGCAGCTGCCGGTGATCGAGAGCGGCGTCGACATCGTCGGATCGGCGATGCTGGAGTTCGGCGATGTCGCCAAGGACGTGGTCGGGCGACGGACACCTCCGCTGGAGCGGGAGCAGATCGTGCGCTACTCACGCTTCCATGATCCGTTCAACCATCCCACCGTGGTCTACCGGCGCTCGGCGGTGCTCGCGGTCGGCGGCTACCAGGACCTCCCGCTGATGGAGGACTACCTGCTGTTCGCGAAGATGATCGCCGGTGGCGCGCGGGTTGCCAATGTCGCCGAGCCGCTGGTGGCCTACCGTGTCGGGGCCGGCGCCTACGCCCGGCGCGGTGGCATGGGGTTGCTGCTCTCGGAGATCCGCATCCAGCGCCGCTTCCGCGAGCTGGGCTTCGTCACCGGCCCGCAGTACGTCCGCAACGTCGTGGTCCGCGGGGCCTACCGGATGGTGCCCGAGGGCATGCGCCGGTTCGCCTATCGACGTTTCATCGCGTCGTACGGCGAGCGTCGCGCACGCCCGGCGCCGGACCACGATTAGACTTGCCCGGCCACCAGCAACTCAGGAGACCCCTTCGTGCTCAGGAGACACCCCGTGCTGAGGAGATACTCCTCGTGAAACACGACCTCGTGGTCGTCGGCTCCGGCTTCTTCGGGCTGACCATCGCCGAACGCTGCGCCGACGAGCTGAACTTGGACGTCCTGGTGCTCGATCGCCGCAACCACATCGGTGGCAACGCCTACAGCGCACCCGAGCCGGAGACCGGAATCGAGGTGCATCAGTACGGAGCTCACCTCTTCCACACGTCCAACAAGCGGGTGTGGGACTACGTCAACCGGTTCACGAAGTTCACCGGCTATCAGCACCGGGTGTTCACGATCTATCAGGGCCGGGTCTTTCCGATGCCGGTCAACCTGGCCACCATCTGCGAATACTTCGGCCGGTACATGACGCCGGAGCAGGCGCGTGCGCTGGTGGCGGAGCAGGCCGGTGAGATCGACTCGGCGCGGGCCCGCAACTTCGAGGAGAAGGGCATCTCCCTGGTCGGGCGGCCGCTCTACGAGGCGTTCTTCCGGGGTTACACCGCCAAGCAGTGGCAGACCGATCCGAAGGAGCTGCCGGCGGCCATCGTGTCCCGGTTGCCGGTGCGTTACAACTTCGACAACCGCTACTTCAGCGACACCTACGAGGGACTTCCCGTCAACGGCTACACCGCCTGGCTGGAGAGGATGGCCGACCACCCGAAGATCGAGGTCCGGCTCGAGACGGACTTCTTCGACCTGCGCGACGACATCCGCGGCAACGTGCCGGTCGTCTACACAGGCCCCGTCGACGCGTACTTCGACAGCCAGGCGGGCGAGCTGTCCTGGCGCACGCTCGACTTCGAGCTCGAGGTGAAGCCGGTCGGCGACTTCCAGGGGACGTCGGTGATGAACTACGCGGCCGAGGACGTCCCCTACACCCGGATCCACGAGTTCCGGCACTTCCATCCCGAACGCGACTGGTACCCCAGCGACAAGACCGTGATCATGCGCGAGTTCTCCCGGTTCGCCGACAAGGGTGATGAGCCCTACTACCCGATCAACACCGCCGAGGACCGGGCCAAGCTGCTGACCTACCGTGACCTGGCCAAGGGCGAGCCGAACGTGCTGTTCGGGGGACGTCTGGGCACCTACAAGTACCTCGACATGCACATGGCCATCGGGTCGGCGCTCTCGATGTTCGACAACAAGCTCGAGCCGCACTTCACCGGCACCACCGCGCTGGTCAGCGGGGGAGTCGACGCGTGAGCCCTGCCCCCAGTGACGGGTGCAGTGGCGGGCGCGGTGGCAGGCGCGGCGACGGGCGCCACGGACAACAACACCGAGTGCTGCAGCGAGTCGTTCTCCCGTTCGGTGGAGGCGTTGTCGACGAGGCCGTTCTTCCCCTGTACGTCGAGGGGGAGCCGCCACCCGAGTGGATCACCTCCCGCCGCGGCTGCCGGATCCCGGCCGGGCAGCGGCTGTCCTTCGCGACGTACTTCAATGCCTTCCCGGCGGGGTATTGGCAGCACTGGACCGCGGTCGAGGTGGTCGACCTCGTCGTCACCACCACGCCCGGTATCCGGGTCGAGGTGCTTCGCAGCGACGCCGACGCAGCGGTGAGCTCGCTGACCACTGTGGTCGTCCCGGCCGATGGCCAGCTCAGCGTGCCGGTGCCGCTGAAGGGCTTCGACGACGGAGGCTGGCTCTGGTTCGAGCTGGCGGCGCCGGACGTCGACGCTCACCTGCTCGGTGCCGACTGGACGGCGGTGCCGCCCGCCGGCGCCGGCCCGGAGCACTCGGTGACCATCGGGATCACGACCTTCGACCGGGTCGAGGGATGCACCGCTCTGCTCGCGCAGCTCACCGCGACCGACGAGCTCTCGGCCGTCGTCGACCGGATCATCATCGTGGACCAGGGCGAGGACACGGTGGCGGACTCGCCGCGGTTCCGGGCGGTGCAGGATGCGGCCGCTGTCCCGGTTCAGGTGCTCGAGCAGGGCAACGTCGGCGGCTCCGGTGGGTTCGCCAGAGCGCAGCTCGAGACCCTCCGGGCCGGTCGCAGTGACGCGGTGCTGCTGCTCGACGACGACGTCGCCGTCGACCCCGAGAGCATCCGCCGAGCCGTGGTCTACTCCGGTCTGTGTCGTTGGCCGACCATCGTCGGCGGGCAGATGTTCTCCATGCGTCACCGCACCCGGCTGCACGCCATGGGCGAGGTGGTCGACCGACGCGACTTCTGGTGGCGCCCGGTCGACGAGGAGCACCGCGATCACGACCTCGCCGTGCGCAACCTGCGCGAGGCGGTCTGGATGCACCGGCGCACGGACGTCGACTACAACGGCTGGTGGATGTGTCTGATCCCGTGCGCGGTGCTCGCCGAGGTCGGGTTGACCTTGCCGCTGTTCATCAAGTGGGACGACGCGGAGTTCGGGCTGAGGGCCGGCCGAGCCGGCTGCCCGACGGTCTCGCTGCCGGGCGCGGCCGTGTGGCACATGCCTTGGAGCGCAAAGGACGACGTGGTGGACTGGCATGCCTTCTTCCACCACCGCAACCGGGTCGTCACGGCGCTGCTGCACTCGCCGCACGCGCACGGCGGCACCATGGTCAGGTCGCTGCTGGCACACCTGCTGAAGAACCTCGTCTCCATGCAGTACGCCACCGCCGCGACCAGGCTGTGCGCGGTCGAGGACGTCTTCGCCGGCCCGGCGGTCTTGCATCCCGCACTGGCGACGAAGCTGGCGGAGATCGCCGAGGTCCGATCCCGGTTCACCGACGGGGTGGCTCGCCGCGACAGCGCGACGTCGCCAGCAGCAGGCGGCAGGGGCCGCCGTACCCTGGCCAGCAGACCGAGCAAGCCGGTCTGGATGGCCGCGGCGGTGTGGGGGATGCTGCGGCAGGCGCTGCCCACGGCACCGGGCGGCGATCGAGCGCCCGAGGCGGTCCTGAGCGCCTCAGAAGCGACGTGGTGGCGGCTGCTGTCCCACGACTCGGTGGTCGTCGAGGCCGCGGACGGCGGGGGCTCGACGTGGCACCGGCGCGACCGTCAAATGTTCCTCACGATGCTGCGGCGCGGCCTGGTGCTGCACCACAGGCTCTACCGCGAGTGGCCGGAGCTGGCCGAGGGCTACCGCGCCGCCCTGGCCGACATCACCTCCCGCCGGGCGTGGGAGCAGACCCTGGACTCCGTCAGGAGGCAACCATGACGACCGCCGAGACACCGGCCGCCCCGCGGCACCCGAGGCTGGAGGAGCCCGGCCAGGGCGGCGGGTTGCGCGACGTGTTCAGACATCGCTACCTGCTGAGCCTGCTGGTGCGCAAGGAGGTGCGGGTCCGCTACCAGGGCACCGTCTTCGGCTTCGCCTGGAGCTATGTGAAGCCGCTGGTCCGGTTCCTGGTCTACTTCCTCGTCATCGGCCTCGTGTTCGGGATCGTCCGCCGGGTGCCCAACTTCGCCGTCCACATCGTTGCCGGCATGGCGATGGTCCACTACTTCACCGAGACGTTCGGCTCTGCCACGAAGTCCGTGATCAAGAACCGCGCCCTGGTGCGCAAGATCTACCTGCCGCGCGAGATGTTCCCCGTCGCCTCGCTGCTCGTGTCCGCGGTCAACATCGTGCCCGGGCTGGTGATCCTGTTCGGCGCGGCCGTGCTCACCGGCTGGTACTTCGAATGGGTGATGATCCCCGCCGCCCTGCTCGGGTTCGCCATCATCACGGCCTTTGGCATGGCCGTCGGGCTGCTGTTCAGCGCGTTGAACGTCTACTACCGCGACTTCTCCAAGGTGGTGGAGATCTTGACGATGCTCACGTTCTGGTCCTGTCCGATGATCTACTCCTTCGACCGGATCTCGGACCTCTTCTTCGCCGACCCCGACCTGCGCTGGGCCGGCGAGCTCTACCTGGCCAACCCGCTCGCTATCTCGGTGATGCTCTTCCAGCGCGCCTTCTGGGTGCCCACCGTCGCCAACGACCCGACGGTGGACCAGACCCAGGTCACGCTGGCCCCGGACCTCTACACGCGTGGGCTGATCATCCTGGCGGTCAGTGTGCTGCTCGTCTTCGTCGCCCAGAAGGTCTTCACCCGGCTCGAGCCCAGCTTTGCCGAGCAGCTCTAGATGGCCACGTCGATCCGGGTCGAGCATGTCAGCAAGCAGTTCACGCTGCGGCACGCCAAGACGCTGAGACGGATGGTGACCCAGGTCGCCCACCGCAAGCCGTTGAAGGGCAGTTACTACGCCCTCGACGACGTCTCCTTCGAGGTGGAGCAGGGGCAGTCGATCGGGCTGATGGGCCACAACGGTTCCGGCAAGAGCACGTTGCTCAAGCTGGTCTCCGGGGTGATGCGGCCAGACTCGGGCTCCGTCCGGGTCGCCGGCCGGATCGCCGGCCTGCTCGAGGTCGGCGCGGGTTTCCACCCAGATTTGTCCGGACGGGACAACATCTACCTCAACGCGGCGATCCTGGGCATGAGTCAGGCCGAGATCGACGGCAAGATGGAGGCGATCGTCGACTTCGCGCAGATCGGCCGCTTCATCGACACCGAGGTCCGGCACTACTCGTCGGGAATGTTCATGCGGCTGGGCTTCGCGGTGTCGGTGCACGCCGACTGTGAGGTCTTCCTGGTCGACGAGGGGCTCGCGGTCGGTGATGCGCCGTTCAAGCGCAAGTGCGTCCGCAAGATCAAGGAGCTGCACGACGAGGGCCGAACGCTGTTCCTCGTCAGCCACAACATCAAGCAGGTGGCCAAGATGTGCGACCGGGCGCTCGTGCTCGACCAGGGCCGGTTGGCGCTCGACGGCAGCCCCGACGACGCCAGCAAGTATCTGGCCGGGGAATATGACGAGGACATCGAGGGCGACGACTTCTAGCCCTGCCCGAGACCAGTTGCCCGACGCCGGGGGTCAGCCGGCGGAGCCCAGCCATCGGCGGATCCGGCGCGCGCCGTTTGCTGCCTTCCAGTACGTCGTCCGCAGCCGCATCAGCTGACGTCGTTCGGCGCTCGACGCGATCAGCTTCTCGCGGATCGGTCGCCTCGCCCAGCGCTGCAGCTCCTGCGCCGTATCGGCGGCCCGGGTGCTCGCCTCCTGCGCTCGCGCTTCCGCATCCCGGGCCCGCGCACCCGCGTCGTCCGCCTGCGCTCTCGCGCCATCCAGCTGACCTCTGAGCCGATCGACTCTGGCCAGCTCGTCGCGCAGCATGGCCAGCAGGGCCACGGTGGTGTCCACGCCGACTGCGGCCAGCTCGTCCGCGGTAACTTCACCCGGGTCGGCAGCGAGGTCGAATCCGGGCGGAATCAGGTCGTCCAGATTGCCGACGAGGCTGTATCCGGCACCCGACAGCTCCTCCACCATGGCGGTGGACCGTTCGACCGCCCACCGCTGCGCCTCCTGGTTGATGCCGAACCTGCGCAAGTCCTCGTGCTGGCTCAGCACCCGATGTGCGAGGCGGTCTTTGAACAGGTTGTGCTGGCCGGTGGTTCGGAAGCGCTTGCCGCGGTTGAGGTGCACGCGACGCAGGAACTCGACCTCCACCGCGCCCAGTGACTCGTTCGACCGCTCCGCCTCGACGCGGCACGAGTCAGGGTCGATGCCGACCACGGAGGCGAACCGCTTCCAGAGCACGTCCGGCGCCGCGCCGCGGGGTGGCACCGTGACGATGTGCACGTTGGCGCGGTCGACCTGGCGCGCCCAACGCCCGGCGAGGTCGGCGACGTCCTGGACTCGCCAGAACCACGCCGCGCCGGCTCCACCGGTGGTCACCGCCCGGACGAAGTCGTCGAGGCCGGTGGTGGCTCCGTGCTTCACGTGCTCCTGCCACTCTGCCGGGATCTGCCGGAGCAGATCGCGGGCGGTGATGATCACGTGTACGTCGGCCGGATGCAGCGCCGAGACCGCCCGGCCGACCTGCCCGGCATCGGCACCGGCGAGCAGCTCGTGGGTGATCAGGACATCGCCTGGCCAGGCCCGAGTCGCGTCGACGAGCGCTCGCCAAGCCCTGGTGCCCAAGGACCGCGAGCCGCTCTCCGGATCGGCTACCTCGCGGACCGCCTGCGTGGCCCGGAAGTGCTCGGCGGGACCGAGCGGGACCAGCAGGCCCTGCTCGGACAGCGTCTGCTTCTCGCCGTGCACGACGCCCTGCAGGAAGCTGGTGCCACTCTTGGGCGTCCCGACGTGCAGGAATACGCGTCGAGCCACAGGGCACCTCCGGTTGCGCGCGGGTCAGGTGACGCAGCGGCGGGCAGGTAGGGCCGAACGGGCCCCTCGGGCGCCCCCTGGAATGCAGAGTGAGGCTACCAGCGTCGCAGGCTCAGGCCGGGAGGTGACCGGAGAGCACCTGCGCACGGTAAGGTGCCTGCGACGGCTGGTCCCCTCAACAAGGAGCTGCACAAATGGCGGGCCGACGGACGATCGTGTACCTCCACGTCGGGATGGCCAAGACCGGGACCACCTACCTGCAGAACCGCATGTGGGCGAACCGCCGCCTGCTGGCTCGCGCGGGGTTGTTGTATCCCGGCGGTCACCGCGGCGACCACTTCAAGGCGTCGATCGAGCTCCGGGAGACGCCGTTCGCCGGTGAGGAGTCGACCCTGGTGCCTGGGGCGTGGAACGCCGTCGCCTCGCCGGCGCGCTCGGCGCCGGATCGCGCTCTGATCTCCCACGAGACGCTGGCCCGGGCGACGCCCGAACAGATCGATCGGGCGATGCGCTCGCTGTCCGGTGCCGAGGTGCACATCGTCGTCACGGCGAGAGATCTGAGCCGTCAGATCCCGGCCGTCTGGCAGGAGATGGTGAAGAACCGCAACACCCGCGGCTACGCAGACCTGCTCGCCAAGATCTCCCGGGACCCGCCATCCGCGCAGGGAAGATTCTTCTGGATCGGGCAGGACGTGGCCGACACCGCACGCCGCTGGGCTGCGGCGATCCCGTCGAAGCGCGTGCACGTCGTCACCGTCCCGCCCCCCGGCTCGCCCAAGGAGCTGCTGTGGAATCGCTTCTGCGCCGCGCTCGGCGTCGATCCGGCCCGCGCCGAGAAGGACGTCGTCAACGCAAACTCGTCAATGGGTGTGGTGCAGACGGAGTTCTTGCGCAGGCTGAACCCCACGTTGCGCCGGCAGCTCACGTGGCCCGACTACGCACGTACGATCAAGCACGCGCTGGTCAAGCAGCTGGCAGGCGTCGACGACGCGGTTCGCCTGCGGGTGCCCGCCCAGTACCACCCCTGGCTGGAGGACCGTAGTCAGGAGATGATCAAGGCCATTGCCGGCGACGGATACGACGTGGTGGGTGACCTCGCCGACCTGCGCCCGATCCTGGACGACTCGCCCGTGCTGATGCCGGAGGACGTCGAGGACGAGCACCTCTGGCAGACCGCGGCAGCGAGCATCGGCCACCTCGCGGTGGCAAACGACCGGCTGCAGAAGCGGACGCGGCGGGTGCCGCCGTCCGAGCCACCGCCCGAGCCACCGCCCGAGCCGCCGCCGGCTCGCGGGCGCTTCCACCCGGTCGGGCTCGTGCGCCGAGCAGGTCGTTCCAGCCCGGTCGAGAGCCTCCGGCGACGAGTGAAGCGACTGGCGTGACCGGCAACCGGCGGGTCTTCCTGCACGTGGGCCTGCCCAAGACCGGGACGACGTACCTGCAAGGCGTGCTCGCCCGTAACCGGGCTCGGCTGCGTGACGTCGGGATGCTCTACCCCGGTGACAGGACGGCTCACCATCGCGCGGCCTGGGACCTGCGCGGAGTGCCGGCCAAGCGAGCCGGGGATCAGCACATCGCGGGGAGCTGGGACCGGTTGGTGGGCGAGGTGCTCGACTGGGACGGGACTTCGGTCATCTCCAGTGAGCTCTTCTGCTACGGGCGCCCGGCACACGTCAAGCGAGTCAGGCGAGCGCTTGCCCGGGTCGAGCTGCACCTGGTGCTGACCGTACGCGACCTTCTCCGGCAGGTGCCGGCGGTGTGGCAGGAACGGATCAAGAACCAGCACACCACGAGCTACGACGACTTCGTCGAAGGGCTGTTGCGCCCAGGACTCGACATCACGATGAGCCGGGCATTCTGGGGTGGGCAGGACGCACCTGCAGTCCTCGGCCGGTGGACCACCGGCCTCCCGCCCGCTCACGTCCATGTCGTGACGGTGCCTGGCACGGGCGCGGAACCCACCGAGCTCTGGCACCGGTTCTGTGCGGTGGTGGGTCTGGCCGCCCCCGACGGCTACGACCTTCGGGTCCCGACCGCCAACGTCTCGCTGCCGTTCGCCCAGACGGAGCTGTTGCGCCGGATCACTCAGAGCTACCACGACCTGAAGTGGAGGCGTTACCGCCGACTTGTTCGGGATCGGCTGCTCCCCGTGCTCGCCGACGCTGGCGCAGACGCTCCGCCCGCGGGTGTGCCCGCGACAGCGCGGATGGCCCTGGTCGAGCGCTCCCGCAGCATGGTCACCGCGCTGGACGCGTCGGGCTTCGACATCGTCGGTTCCCTCAGCGACCTGCTGCCCTCTGACGCCGCCGACGGGTCTGCGGGTCCGGCAGCACAAGAGCTGAGCGACGCCGACCTGGTGGACGCCGCGGTCGGCGTGATCCGCCGCCTCATCGAGGAACGTCAGGCTCCGACCGACCGCGCGCGGCCGACCTCCTGAGCCGGGCCCGGGCGAGAAGTGCCCGACCGGCCCTGGACCGACCGAGAACGATGCGACCGGACCGCGCTCCGGCGCGGATCCGGGGGATGAGCCCGCGTATTCCGGACGGTCGGCTGGACCGCTGGGCAGCGGCCTCCTCGGGCAGCAAGCCGTACTCCTCCTTCAGTTCGCGGGTTCCAGCGCGCTGGCGAGCCGCGATGCGCAGCGCGGCCGCCATCCCGAGCACCGCCGACGACATCATCTGGTCGGCATCGAGGGCGCTGGTGGCGACGTACCCGGCGTGGTCGGCGGGTAGTGGCCGGAGCTCCTCGAGGTCGCCGATCACGGGATAGCCGTTGTGCCGAAGCTGCGAGATCAGCCGGTCCGAACGCTCGACCATCCACGGCAGGTGCTGCGGTGGCAGGACCGGACGCGCGCTGCGGCCCGCCAGTGTCCGGACCAGCCGTCGGCGCACCAGGGCGTCGTACTCGTCGCTGCGCAGTTTCGACAGCTCGGCGTTGGCGCGGCGCAGCAGCTCGGCCTCCGCGATGCCCAGCGACTCGTTGGCGCGTTCCACCTCGAGCGAGCACAGCTGCGGCGGCAGGTCGACCGCCGCGCAGAACCGCTGCCACAAGGTGGTGGACAGATTGCCGGGCTGCGGGACGGTGACCACGTGGATGCGCTGCTCGGGTACTACGTCGGCCCAGCGTGGAAGCACGTACGCCGCATCGTGCAGTCCCCAGAACATCTGGCCGAAGGGGTGCGGTGCCTCGATGCCCAGCTCGACGAGGTCGTCCACGAACCGCTCGAGAGTGACCGTGTGCTTGTGCTTTATGTGCTCCTGCCAGTCCGACACGAGTTGGCGAGCGAGGTCCCTCGCGGTGAAGACCACGTGCACCTCGGCCGGCTGGACCGAGTCGACCAGGCGCTCGATCTGCTCGCGGCTGGCACCGCCCAGCATCTCGTTGGTCAACAGAACCGTGTGACCGGGCCAGGCTCGCGACCGTTCGGCGACGGCGTCCCAGCGCCGGCGCCAGTGCTTGGGGTCCGGATAGTCGCCCCACGGCACCTGGCGCAGGTCGAGCATCGCCCCGAGGTGCTCGCTGGGTCGTTCGTAGGGGTACAGGAAACCGGCCTCGCGCAGCCGGTCATGGTTGGACCACAAGACGTTCTGGATGAATGTCGTGCCGGTCTTGGGCGCCCCGATGTGCACGAACACCCGCTTCCCGTCGCCACCTGGTTGCGACGGTGCGGTGCTCTGCTGGCTGCTCGACAATGCTCGATCCCGGTCCAGGCGTCGGCGGTGGCAGGGTTTACCCGGTCCGTAGGGTGCTGCGGAGGGTGCCCGCGTAGGGTGCCTGCGTAGTGTGCATCGTGTCGCACCGTGCACAGCCGCCGGCGGCGGGGTCCCGTACGGTGGTCTCCCGGGTCCTCGGCGGCGCCTCTGGCCGCCGTTGCATCCGGTGCCGGCCATGTCTTCGTCGACTGAGGGGATCCTCGTGCACGTCGTACAACGAACCATCATCCGGGCCGACCAGGAGCTCGACACCCGACCGCTGTACATGGGCGGGGTCGCGGCCCGACCTGGCCAGCGGGATGCGGCGCGTCAGTCCGGCTCCGGCAAGACGACGGACGTCGCCGGCGAGGAGTCGGAGTCGAGCACCTCGAAGGCCGCGAGCGGGTTCGCCTCGCAGGTCGACGAGGGCACCCTGTCGGTGCTCCCGGACTGCTACGTCACGTTCGCCACCTACTTCAACGCCTTTCCGGCCAGCTATTGGCGCCGGTGGACGACGGTGGAGAAGGTCACGCTCAGTCTCCGGGTGTCGGGCCAGGGCAGGATCCTCGTCTTCCGCTCCACCTCCAAGGGTCATGTGCAGCGCGACGCCACCGAGGTCGTGGACAGCGACACCACCACGACGGTGGAGATCGCCCTGTCGCTGCAACCGTTCATCGACGGCGGCTGGTACTGGTTCGACCTCGAGACCACTGACGGAACCCTCAGGCTGGAGTCCGCAGAGTGGCTCACCGACGCCGACAGGTCTGCCTCCGGGACGGTGTCGATCGGCATCACGACGTTCAACCGACCTGGTTTCTGCGTCGATCAGCTGATCGCACTGGGCGAGCGCCGCGACGTACTCGGCTGCATCGACGAGGTCTTCGTGATCGACCAGGGCACCGACCGCGTCTCCGACCACGGCGAGTTCGAGCAGGCGAAGGTCTTGCTCGGCGACAAGTTGCGGGTGATCGAGCAGGGCAACCTCGGCGGCTCTGGCGGATTCTCCCGGGCGATGATGGAGACCGTCCGGACCGGCACCAGCGACTACTGCCTGCTGCTCGACGACGACGTGATCTGTGAGCTGGAGGGCATCCTGCGCGCCATCGCGTTCGCCGACTTCGCGAAGACGCCGACGATCATCGGCGGTCACATGTTCAGCCTGTACGACCGGTCGGTCCTGCACGCGTACGGCGAGACGGTGAAGAAGTTCACCTGGTTCTGGGGACCGGCCCCGAACACGTACCACGGCCACAACTTCGCGCACGCCCCGCTGCCCGCCACCCAATGGCTGCACCGCCGCGTCGACGTGGACTACAACGGCTGGTGGATGTGCATGATCCCCACGGCCGTCATCCGCGAGATCGGCCTGTCGTTGCCGATGTTCATCAAGTGGGACGACGCCGAGTTCGGACTGCGCGCACAGGAGGCGGGCTACCCCACGGCCACCGTTCCCGGCGTCGCCGTCTGGCACGTGCCGTGGCACGAGAAGGACGACACGATCGACTGGCAGGCCTACTTCCATCGCCGCAACCGCGTGATCGCCGCCCTGCTGCACTCGCCCTACGACCATGGCGGGCGGCTCGTCCGGGAGAGCTTCGAGACGCAGATCCGGCACCTGCTGTCGATGCAGTACGGGCCGGCCGAGATGGGGTTGATCGCCCTGCAGGACGTGCTGGACGGACCGGACCGGATGCACCGGGACGTGCTCCAGCGGCTGCCGGAGCTGCGAGAGCTGCGCAAGTCGTTCCCCGACTCGCAGATGAAGAGCGGGCTGGACGCCTTCCCGCCGGCGCGACTGCACAAGCCCCCGCGCAAGGGCCGGGACCCTGAAGCGCCACGAGGACGGGTGGCCAGGGCCAAGGGCCTGGCGACCAGCGTGGTGCGACAGGCAACCTCCCTGCGGGAGAGTGCCCGGCACAACCCGGAAGCCAACGTCCCCCACGTGGACGTCAAGTGGTGGGTGCTGGCGCAGTTCGACAGTGCTCTCGTGTCGTCGGCCGACGGCAGCTCGGCCGCGTGGTACCGGCGCGACCCGGAGAAGTTCCGTGCTCTGCTCGCACGCTCGGTCGCGGTGCATGCCCGGCTCTGGAAGGAGTGGCCGGAGCTGGTCGAGCAGTACCAGCGGGCGCTGCCGGACCTGGTCAGCGACGACCGCTGGAGCAAGACCTTCGAGACGTCGGTGCAGAGAACTACCGAACTGTAATTCACTCGAGGTGCTGCGCAGACTACTGATGGTGATGTGACACTTGAGGGCCATGTGATTCCCCGGCCCGGCCCTGGAGCCCCCCTCATGTCGTCGTCGATCCCCGCTCTGCTGCCTGTCGTTGTCGCGGCGGCCCTCGTCTGTTCCTCGGCCGCTGTGCTCAGCGCGCCTGCGGCCTCGCCGGCCCCCCGGGAGACGGCCGCGTCAGGGGCGGTCAGTCCGAGCGTGCGCCACGTCGCGGTCCCCGGCGTCGATCGGCACGACCGCGCGGGCGTCGCCACCGGCCTCCAGAGCGACGCCGGGCCCGAGCTGGTCGCGCAGAGCGCGGTCGAGGAGGTGTCCGGCTACGCCGTCGTCGGGGCCACCTGGCGCGAGGGCTCGACACCCCTCGGGCTGTCCATGGCAGTGCGGACCCGAAGCGGTGGGCAGTGGTCCTCCTGGCAGCCGATGGACGTCGACGAGGACCACGCACCGGACCCCGGATCACCCGAGGGCGTCAATGCTCGCCCCGGCTCCGACCCGATGGTGATCGGTGCAGTGGACGCGGTGCAGCTGCGCGCTCGCAGCGAGTCCGGTGCGGCGCCGGCGGCGCTGGAGTTGTCACTGATCGATCCCGGGGTGAGCCCGACCGACGCCACGGTCGGCGCACCGGCGTACGCGATGTCGTCCGCACGTGCTTCGGGGTCACCGAGCGAGGCGCTGGCGGGGAGCAGCACCGCCACGTCGACCAAGCGCACCGCCGGGACGACGCCGCTGCCGGCGATCTTCTCCCGGGCGCAGTGGGGCGCCGACGAGCGGCTGCGGTCGCGCTCGCCGTCCTACGGCGAGGTGCACGCGGCGTTCGTGCACCACACGGTCAACGCGAACGACTACACCGAGGCGGAGGTGCCGGCGATCATCCGCGGCATCTACGCCTACCACACCAAGAGCCGGGGTTGGAGCGACGTCGGATACAACTTCCTCGTCGACCGGTTCGGCCGGATCTGGGAGGGCCGGTACGGCGGCGTCGACCGGCCGGTGATCGGCGCGCACACGCTCGGCTACAACGAGAACGCGTTCGCGATGTCGGCGATCGGCAACTTCGAGCTCGTGCACCCCTCGGATGCTCTGCTGGACGCCTACGGCCGGCTGTTCGCGTGGAAGCTTGGCCTGCACGGCATCCGTCCCAAGTCGACCCAGCTCGTCGCCGGTGACACCTTTCCGGCGATCAACGGGCACCGGGACGCGGGGCAGACGCTGTGTCCCGGTGCCCACCTCTACGCCAGGCTGCCCGAGATCCGGTCATCGGCCGCCAGCTATCAACGCTCCTACCGGGGTCGCGACGTGCCCCATGACGTGGCCGGGTCGAGGCGGCCGGACCTGCTGGCCCGCGACGCGGGCACCGGTGCCGTCCAGGTGCTGCCGGGTGACGGCAGCCCGGGCTTCGGTGGTCCGCTGCCGACGGGCCAGGTGCGGCCCGGCGTCGACACGCTGCTCGTGGTCGGTGACTGGGACGGGGACGGTTACACCGACGTGATGTCCCGGCTGCCGGGCACTGGCAGGCTCCGGCTGCACCTGGGGGACGGCAGCGGCCGGCTGGGAGACCCGGTGCGCAGGTGGGCCGGCTGGGGTGACCGGCGCGCGATCGTGTCACCCGGCGACATCAGCGGCGACGGCCTCCCGGACCTGCTCGCCCAGGACACCGCCACCGGCGAGGTGTACCTCTACCCCAACGACGGCCGGGGTGGCTTCGGCGACCGCTGGATCATGCGCAGCACCATGCTGGCCGCCGATCTCACCGCCGCCGCCGGGCGGTGGGACAAGGACGGGTCACCCGACATCATCGTGCGTGAGCGGGCGACCGGTGCCCTGTGGCTCTATCGCATCAACGGCCCGGGCGGGCTGATGGACCCAGTTCTGCTGCGCCGTCACTTCAGTCGCTACGACGCCCTTGTCGGGGTCGGCGACTTCGACGGCGACGGGCACTCGGACCTGCTCGCCCGGCAGGCGCGCTCTGGTGAGATGTACCTGTTCCCGGGTACGACGACGGGGCTGGGGGCACGCAGCCACGTCGCCTCGCCGATGGCGGGCTACGACCTGCTCGGCTGATCGGCGGCCGACCTCGCGGCGGTCAGCGCCGCCACGCCTCCCACGCCGAGTCGACGATCGCGGGGAGCTGACGGGTCGCGCGCCACCCCAGCACCCGGTCGATGCGAGAGGCGTCGGCCACCAGGGAGGCGGGGTCGCCAACGCGGCGGTCGGTGACCTGCGGGCGGACCTCGAGACCGGTCGACGCCGCCACCTGCCGAAGCACCTGCTGCACCGAGGCCCCGGTCCCGGTGCCGACGTTGAACACGTCGTCGGGGCGGTGGTCGCGGTCGAGGTAGTCCAGGGCGGCGAGATGCGCGTCCGCCAGGTCGACGACGTGCACGTAGTCACGGATACAGGTGCCGTCGGGCGTCGGGTAGTCGTCGCCGAAGACGGCCGGCTGCTCACCGTCGGCGAGGGCGCGCAGGGCAATCGGGATCAGGTTGAAGACGCCGGGGTCACCGAGGTCGGGCCACCCGGAGCCGGCCACGTTGAAGTAGCGCAGGTTGACCGAGCGCAGCCCCCACGCCGGCCCGGCCGCGCGGATCATCCACTCACAGACCAGCTTGGTCTCGCCGTACGGGCTGATCGGGCGAGGCGCCGCGTCCTCGTCGATCAAGCCGCCCTCGGGCACGTCGGGCAGTCCGTAGGTGGCGGCGGAGGAGGAGAACATCATCTTGGTGACGGATGCCTGCTCCATCGCCTGCAGCAGATGTGCGGTGCCGCCGACGTTCTGCGCGTAGTACCAGGCGGGGCGGATCGAGGACTCCCCGACCTGCTTCTTCGCGGCGATGTGGATCACCGACTCGACGGCGTACTCGTGCAGCGCCGCGGCCAGCTTGCCGACCGACTCGTCGGCGGACAGGTCGATGTCCACCAGCGGCGCGGGACCGACCCGGGCTGCCTCACCGGTGCTCAGGTCGTCGACCACGACGACATCGTCGCCGCGCCGCTGCAGGAGCCGGACGACGTGCGCGCCGATGTAGCCGGCACCGCCGGTGACCAGAACGCTCATGCGCCCCAACCTAGCCGACGACCCCTTCCCGCCGAGGTTGCGGATCAGCCCCGACTCCAGACCGAGGTGGTCACCCTCTCCTGGGCGTTGCGCCGCGCGTGTGCCGTCGGGTCGGGGTTGCGCACGAGTACGACGGACGCCTCGGCCACCAGTGCCGCCAGCACACCGGAGCTGAGCTCGTCCGGGTCGGCCGGGTTCAGGTCGGTCGCCAGCCGGGCGGCCGCGCGCAGCCCCTGGCTGTCGGCGGCGGCACGGGCGGTCGTGACCAGGTCGCCGTGGCTGATGGTCCGCCCGGCCGTCCGGACCACCGGATCGCCGGCGTTCGGGTGGACCGCCGCGACGAAGACGTCGGCCTGCCCGGGCACCTCGACGGCGTAGTCGAGCACGCCCGCGGGCAGCGGCTCGGTGCAGGCACCGCCCAACGGTCGCAGCGACAGCGCGACCACGTCGCGGGCATCGACCGCCGCCGCCGTCTCCAGCGTGTCCGGGCCGCAGACGACGACGGCGGCATCGCGACCGAGCGTGTGGTCGTGGGTGATCACCAGGCCGCAGGCCGCGGCTGCCCACACCCACACCGCGCTCTGCCAGTGCGTCGGCAGCAGCAGCGCGATCTGCTCACCCGGCTCGGCGCCGAGCTCGTCCTGCAGCAGGTTCGCCGTCTTCGCGACCCAGTTGTCGAACGACGTCGCCGACAGCTCCACCCGTTCGCCGGTGGCGTCGTCGTAGAACGTGACCAGCGGCCGGGACGGGTCGGTGGCCAGCAGTCGGTCCAGCAGATCCGGCAGCGTCGTCGCGTCCACGCCGCCGACCCTACGTGCGACCATGACCGGGTGCTCGAGGCGATCGTGGTGGCCGGTGGTGTCGGCTCCCGCTTGCGCCCGCTCACCGACAGGCGCCCCAAGCACCTGCTGCCGGTGGGTGGGGTGCCGTTCGTCGCGCACCTGATCGCCAAGCTGGCCGGCTGCGGGGTCCAGCGGGTGCTGCTGGCGACCTCCTACCGAGCCGAGGAGTTCCGGCCCGTCCTCGGCGACGGCGCGGCCTTCGGGCTGCGGCTGGAGTACGTCAGGGAGGCAGAGCCCCGGGGTACGGCGGGCGCGCTGCGCAACGCCGGTGACCGGCTCGAGGCGGGTACAGACGACCCGGTGATAGCGCTCAACGGTGACATCCTCTCCAACCATGACATCGCCGCACAGCTGGCGCGGCACCGGGCCAGCGGCGCGGACGCCACCCTGCACCTGGTCGAGGTGGACGACGCGCGGGCGTTCGGCTACGTGCCCACCGATACCGACGACCGGGTGCAGGCCTTCATCGAGAAGTCACCCGATCCGGTGTCGCGGCAGGTCAACGCCGGTTGCTACGTGCTGCGCCGAGGTCTGCTCGCCACGATCCCCTCCGGCCGTGCCGTCTCGGTCGAGCGGGAGACGTTCCCCGGCCTGCTCGCCGCCGGCGCCTTCTTCCTCGGCCACCTGGAGTCGAGCTACTGGCTCGACGTGGGCACGCCGTCCGCACTGGTGCGGGCATCTCGAGACCTGGTGCGGGGCGTCGCGACGTCGCCGGCCTACGGCGCTCCGCCCGGTGACCGGCGGCTGCTGCCGGGCTGCACGGTGGACCCGACCGCGGTGGTGCGAGACGGCAGCGTCGTGCAGCCCGGTGCCCGGATCGCAGCGAACGCGGTCGTCGAGGGCAGCGTGGTGATGGACCACGCGGTCGTCGACGAGAGCGCGGTGGTGAGGCGCAGCGTCGTCGGCTCGCACGCATCCGTGGGCCGGCGGACGTTGTTGGACCAGGCGGTCGTCGGCGACGGCGCGGTCGTCGGTGACCGCTGCGAGCTCATCGCCGGGGCGCGGGTGCGGTGCGACGCCCACGTCGGTGCCGGCGCGATCCGCTGATCCGGCCGGCTCTGAACGGCCTCGGTCAGAGGAAGCCGGGGCCACCCTCGGGCGCGTCGCTCTGCGGATACTCGGCCATCCAGTTCGCCACCACCTCGCCGGACAGCTCGCCGCAGTAGCGCTTGTAGCCGATCTCGTCCTCCCGAGAGCCGCTGCTGTCCTCGGGGTCGGCGTACCAGTGCGTGAGCGCGTAGTTCATCCCGTCGGGGAACGTCCCGCCGTCCTCGGAGGTCCATGGCGCGGCGATGAACGCGCGGGAGGGGTCCACCTCGGAGCCGGAGAACTTCGCGGCCAGTCCCTGCACGGCGGCCAACGCGTCCGCGTCGTCGGCGACCGTCTCGTCGTACCACAGGACGTTGTAGCCGTGCTCGAGGTTGTGGACCAGCTCGGCGGCCTCGGGCCGGTCACCCACTTCGTAGAACTTGCGGCCGAACCCTGCCCAGTTCGGCCGGTGGTCGCCGAACGAGGGCGGCGCCGCGTCGTACCCGATCGGCGTCGGGGCTGCGATGTGCTCGTTCTGGTCGGCTGGCAGCTCCTGCACGGGATCGCAAGCCGCCTCTGCCTCCGGCACGCCGATGTCGGCCAGGTCGACCTCGGCGAACTGCTGCTCGCGGGCCCGGTCCTGCAGCAACGACCACCCGGTCGCACCGATGATGATGGCCGCAACCGCACCGATCACCCCGACGAAGACCAGGGTGCGCTTGCGCTCGGCGGCCTTGCGCTCCCGCTCGAGCTGCTCGACCCGCGCGCGACGGTCGTTGGACTTGCTGGACTTCGCCACGTGTCCTGGCCTTCTGGTCGGGGATCGGGGACGGGCCGGTGACCCTCGGTGTGAGCAGTGAGAGTCTACGGACCGGTGCCCTCGCTACGCACGACGATCCGCCGAGGGGCATAGTTCCGGTCCGGGTCGTGCGCACGCCAGCCATGCGCCACCACGAGCGCGTGCAGGCGTTCCAGCGCCACCGCGGTCTGCGCCGTCGGCTCGCCGCTGGCCTCCCCGGACACCTCGACGCCGCCGTGGTCGAGCGGTCGGGACTGCAGGCGTACGCCGGAACCGGCGGTGGCAGTGGCGATCAGCTGCTCGAGCAGGGACGGGTCGGGGTCGGCGGCACCGAACGCCTCCAGGGCCTGCGGGTCGTCGCGGGACACTGCCGCTGCCACCGCCTCGCGGGCGCCGAGTCCGAACATGTCCGAGCCGGCGTCGCGCACGAGGGCGATCGCGCCGGGGCCGTGCTGGCCGGTCGGCAGCGTGAGATCGGCGAGGCCGCGCAACACCGCCACCGGGGCGTGGTCGAGCTTGCCCAGCACCAGGTCGGCGGCCGCGGCCAGCTCGTCGGCGACCGCCGGAGTCGTCACCGTCAACACGTTGCCGTAGCGGTCGACCGCACCGCGCAGGTCAAGGCTCGGCAGCAGGCCGGCACACCCGACGGCGAGGTCGGTCTGACCCTCCCGCCAGGCGCGTCCGGCCGTGTCCGACACCACCACCGCAACGTTGACGCCGCAGCGCTTCGCGAGCGCCTCACGCAGGTGGCGCGCGGAGGCATCCGGGTCGAGCGGGAGCAGCACCACGGTGCCGACGGCGGTGTTGCTGGCGTCGACCCCGGCCGCGGCCAGCGTGAGGCCGTGCCGGGTGCGTGCGATCACCGTCGCACCGCGCCGTGCGACCACCCGCACGGTCTCTCGGGCGACGGCAGTGCCCCGGTCCACGGTCACGACCCGCCCCTCCGCCTTGCTGACCACCTTGCTGGTGACCACCAGCACGTCGCCGTCCGCGAGGTCGGTGCTGTGCGTGCACAGCAGAGCGGCGAGGTCGTCGCCGGCCTCGATCTCGGGCAGGCCGGACACTGCCCAGACCTGCAGGCGTCGGCTCACGCGCGCACGTCCTCGGCCAGCTGCAGGGCCTGCCCGGCCATCGCCGCCGCGGCGTCGACGTCGGACATCAGCAGCGGTACGGCGCGACATCGGATCCCGGCCGACTGCACCTGGTCCACGGCCCCCGTGTCGGCGGTGTCGACGAGCCAGCCGTCCAGGATGCCGGCGCCGCCGCGGGCGCCGTAGTGCAGGGCGACCGCGGCCGCGCTCGAGCCGACACCGATCGCGGCCAGGACGGCGTCGGCCATGCCGCGCACCGGCCGATCGGCCACGATCGGCGACAACCCGACCACGGGCGCGCGGCGGCCGCGGATCGCCGCGCGGATCCCGGGCACGCCGACGATGGTGCCGATCGACACGACCGGGTTGGACGGCGGCAGCAGCAGGACGTCGCACTGCTCGATCGCGTCGATGACGCCGGGTCCCGGCGTCGCCTCGTCCAGCCCGATGACCACGACGTCGTGCGCCGGCACGCTCGCGTGCAGCCGCACCCAGTACTCCTGGAAGTGCACGACCCGCTGCCCCGACGCGCTGTCGGCGTCGCCGATCACGATGTGCGTCTCGGCCCGGTCGTCCGACATCGGCAGCAGCCGGACCTCGGATCGGGAGTCGACCGGCCATCGCCGCCCCAGCGCATCGGTGACCGCGGACAACGGGTAGCCGGCACCGAGCATCTGGGTGCGCACGATGTGGGTCGCGAGGTCGCGGTCGCCCAGCCCGAACCAGGTGGGCTGCACGCCGTACGCCGCCAGCTCCTCCTTGGCGTGCCAGGTCTCGTCCCGGCGACCCCAGCCACGCTCGTCGTCGATGCCAGCACCGAGCGTGTACATCACCGTGTCGAGGTCGGGGCAGACCCGCAGGCCGAACAGCCACAGGTCGTCGGCGGTGTTGGCCACCACGTCCAGTCGATGCCGACCCTCGAGCCGGTCCAGGTGTGCGAGCAGACCGAGAAGGAAGCGCGCGCCCCCGATGCCTCCACTCAGCGCCGTGATGTGCATGCGTGCAGTCTCCTCGGTGCCCGGCTGCGGAGCCGTTCTCACGGCGTGTCGGGCACCGATACCAGACTTTGGCTTGACGACACGGTATTGACGGGCATGTAATTCCAAGTGTGTCGTTCACTCGCCGTTCCGCGACGGCGCGGGGTGTGTCCCGGCCGACCAGCCGTGCCGGGCTACCCAGCGACGCACCATCTGGGGACGAGGGTCGAGGAGGCGAGCACCATGCATGACTTCGACGTGCTCGACGGCGCACTGCACGAAACCGAGGCCGAGGAGCTGAGCTGGCAGGAGCGGGCGCTGTG
>JALZMX010000145.1 GCA_030857985.1 Actinomycetota bacterium
TTCAGGATCACCACCGCGTCGACCGCTCCGGCGAAGATAGGAGCGCCTGCCATCCCGTCCGGTCCTCGGGCTTGTTGTTGGTCGCCGAGACGCCCTCATCGCGGAAGACCTCGACGACCCGCCAGCCCCGGGCGTCGGCGTACATCTGCCCCCGCTCCACCTGCTGGGGGATCGAGACGGACTCCTCCGTTGCCTTGGAGATGCGGACGTACAGCACGCAGCGGCGGGTCTTGGTCACGACGGGGCTCCTTCGCACGGGCGTTCGAGTGGCCAACATACCCCGTTTCATGCGCTAAGGCACCGGCACCGGCAAGACGACGCTGCTGTCCTCGCTGCTCTCGCTGGTCGATCCGGCGCACCGGTTGGTCATCGTCGAGGACGCGGCCGAGCTGCGCCCCCGACACCCGCACCTGGTCTCGCTCGAGGCTCGGCCGGCCAACGTGGAAGGCGCCGGGCAGGTGACGCTGCGCGACCTGGTTCGTCAGGCCCTGCGGATGCGCCCCGACCGGCTGGTGGTTGGCGAGGTTCGCGGTGCTGAGGTCGTTGACCTCCTCGCCGCGATGAACACCGGGCACCAGGGCGGCTGCGGCACGGTGCACGCCAACTCGGCCGCCGATGTGCCGACTCGACTCGAGGCGCTGGCTGTGGCCGCCGGCCTGAGCCGGGAGGCGGCGCATGCGCAGATCGGGGCCGCAGTGCATGCCGTGATCCACCTGTGCCGCGATCGTGATGGCCAGCGGCGGGTCGCCGAGGTCGCTGTCCTGCAGCGCCACGGCGGGCTGGTGGCGGCAGTGCCGGCGGTCGGCTTCGGCGTCGACGGCTCGATCGTGACGGGGGAGGGTGCGCGCCGTCTCGAGCGGCTGCTGCATGCCGACAGGAGATGAGCGATCTTGATGCCGCCCAGATCACCCTCGTCCTGCCGGCGGTCCTCGCCGCCGTGGCCGCGTGGCTGCTGGTCGGAGCAGGTCCACCACATCTGGTGGCTCGCCGGCTGGGAACTGGTGCCGCCAACTGGCGTCCCCGGATCACCGGCAGGGGCCGGCTGACCTCCGGCGCGGCGGCGGTCGTCAGCGCGGGTGTGGTGTTCGCCGCGCTGGGTCCGGGCCGGCTGCTGGTGGCGGTCACCGCGGCGGGGGTGTCGGCGGCGGCCGTGCGGATGCGAGTCAGCGTGCGGCGCCGCCTCGACGCCGAGCGCACTCGTGGAGAGGTGGTGGAGATCTGCGACGCCCTCGCCGCTGAGATGCGTGCAGGGCAGCCTGCACCTCGCGCGCTGCACCGGACCGCCGAGCACTACGCCGAGCTGTCCGCACCGGCGCGCGCTGCGGACATGAGCGGCGACGTACCTGCCGCGTTGCGGGCCGTGGCGGCGAACCCCGGTGCCGGCGGACTCCTTCTGGTAGCGGCCGCGTGGCAGGTCGCCGAACGCTCCGGCGCCGGGCTGGCCCTGACCCTCGACCGGATCGCGGCCGCACTGCGCAGTGAGCACGCTGCCGCCTGCGAGGTCGAAGCCTCACTCGGACCCCCGCGCGCTACCGCTCGACTGTTGGCGATGCTGCCCCTGCTCGGACTGCTGCTCGGCATGGGCGTCGGCGGTGATCCGGTGGCGGTTCTGTTGTCCAGCACGCTCGGCAACGTCTGTCTGGCTCTCGGCTCCGCGCTCGCTCTGCTCGGAGTGTGGTGGGTGGAGCGGCTGGCTGCCGGGGTGCGGTTGTGAGTGCTCTACTCCTGGCTGCTCTGACCGCGAGTGCCACCGCTCTCCTCGTGCCGGCGAGCTCCCGCGCCCGGTTGGCCGGGCTGCGGTCCGCGCAACCGGCACGCCGGTCCCCGGCCCGGTTGAGCGTGACACCGGCGGTCGCTGCCGCTGGCCTCGTCGGCCTGGGGGTGCTGCTGCTCGTCGACGGTCCGCTCGGGGTGGTGGCGGGTGCGGTGGTTGCGGTCGCGCTGGCGCGGCTGCTCGCTCGGCTCGAGCCACGTGCAGTTCGCCAGCGGCGCGAGCGGGTGGTCCACGACCTGCCGATCGCGGTCGACCTGCTCGCATCCTGCCTGCTGGTCGGTAGGCAGCCCTCAGAGGCCCTGCGCGCGGTCGCCTCCGCGATCGGCGGGCCACTGGCTCACGATCTCGGTGTGCTCGCGACCCGGTTGCGCCTCGGCAGCGACCCGGTGACGGTGTGGAGGGAGGTGTCGGTGACCGAACCGCTGGGACCGCTCGGCAGAGCGATGGCCCGCTCGCTGGAGACCGGGGCACCGCTGGCAGACGGTTTGACCCGACTGGCCGATGACCTACGGCGCACACACCGGGCCGCGGTCGAGCAGCGCGCCCGCAGTGTCGGCGTACGCGCCGCCGCTCCGCTGGGTCTGTGCTTCCTGCCCGCCTTCGTGCTCATCGGCATCGTCCCCACGATCGTCGGCGCCTTCGCTTCGATGCAGCTGTGGTGAGCCGGTTTCGGTCCCCACGTCGATCATGCGGCCGTCTCTTCCCCAGCACCGCGATCCGCACTGGTTCGCTCGACGTACCCAGAGCAGTGTCGGCGGTGCAAGCAAGATCCGCGCCCCCTCCCGGGGCCTTATCGAGGAGACATTCCCATGATCAAGACACGTCTTCGTCGCACCCGCGACGAGCGGGGCATGACCACCGCCGAATATGCAGTCGGGACGGTCGCGAGCTGCGGCTTCGCCGGGCTGCTTTACCAGTTGCTCAACTCCGAGTTCGGCCAGCGCGTGCTGAAGGACCTGTGGGAGCTCGCGGTCAGCGTCGTGCTCTGAGCCACCCGGTCCTGCGGGAGCCGGGGCGGGGCGGGACGGCTCCCGCAGGACCGTGCGCAGAAAGGAGACCTGATGGCCAGACCAGCGTGCGCGCGAACGCAGTTCTCGGCGTCACGCCGCGTCCGTGATCGGCGCGGCATGGTGACGGCCGAGACAGCCGTCGCATTGCCGGTGCTGTTGCTGGTCACGGTGGCGCTCGCCTGGCTGCTCGCCGTCGGGGTGGCCCAGCTGCGCTGCATCGACGCCGCTCGGGACGCCGCGCGGATGATTGCGCGCGATGACTCAGCGGGCGCCGCGCGCGCCCGGGCCGAAGCGGTGGCGCCACCCGGCGCGGTGGTCGACATCGAATTCGCCGACGGGATAGCCAGGGTGCGCGTGCGCTACCGCGCCGACCCACCCAGTGGCCTGCTCGAAGACGTGGTCGGCATCGACCTGGTCGCCACGTCCGAGATGCCGGTGGAGCAAGATGATGCGACGACGTGAGAGCCGGCTGCGCCCAGCCGATGAGCGGGGCAGCGGCACAGTTTACGTCCTCGGGCTGGTCGTGCTGCTGCTCGGGCTCGGGGTCGCCGTCGCAAGCCTGAGCGGGCTGGTCGTTGCCAAGCATCGCGCTGCGGCGGCGGCCGACCTGGCGGCAGTGGCTGCGGCGTCGGTGCCCGCCGAGGCGTGTGCGATTGCTGCCGACGTGGCAAGGCGCAACGGCACCGACCTGGTTGATTGTGTCGTGGTGGGGCAGGTCGTCGAGGTGGTGGTCGGGGTCGCGGCGCGAACCCCGTGGCGTGCGGAGATCGGCGTCGAGGCACGGGCCCGCGCCGGGCCGGCAACAACCGCAGCCCCAGCACCGAGCTCAGCGGTGCAGCGGTGACGGGATCGAGCGCTCAGGTGCGGCGGCGCGAGTCGTCGCCTTCGTCCGCGCCGGGGTCTTGGTGCTCGTGTGCCGTGCGCCGCTCCACCACCGGATCTGACCCGGTCGCCGTCTCGCCCTGGCGCTCGGCCCGGGCCGGTTGCTCGCTGTCCCGGCGCTGGTCCTGCTTGGCGACGACCGCCCGTGCGTGCTTGAGCTCCTTGCGCCGCTCATGGCCACGGCGCAGACCCGAGCGCAACAGCTCGAGGCCGGCCGCGAAGACCAGCACGGTCGCAGCCCCGATCAGGAAGATGCCCATCGTGGTGGTGTCGACGTCGAACAGCCCGAGGTCCAGCACCGCCGGGGCACGGTCCCCACCTAGGACGAGCGCGAGCAGCACCAGCACCGCGAGCAGCACCAGGAACAATCCGAGGGCAGTCACGAGCTCACCTTCTCAGGTCGCGTTGGTTCACCGTCACTATCGGCGAGCAGCGAGTCCAGCACCAGCACCGCACCTGCCTTGTCCAGCGGGTTGTTCCCGTTGCCACACTTCGGTGACTGTACGCACGAGGGGCAGCCGTCCTCGCACTCGCACGCCGCGACCGCGTCCCGGGTCGTCGACAGCCAGCCCCGCGCCTCGGCGAACCCGCGCTCGGCGAACCCGGCGCCGCCGGGGTGCCCGTCGTGGACGAAGACCGTGAACCGGCCGGTGTCCTCGTGCAGCGCGGTGGAGACGCCGCCGATGTCCCACCGGTCGCAGCTTGCGAACAGCGGCAGCAGCCCGATCGAGGCGTGCTCGGCGGCGTGCGCGGCCCCGGGCACATCGGCAGGGCAGACGCCGCTGGCGGCGACCTGCCCGGGGCTCAACGTCCACCACACCGCCTTGGTGCTCAGCCGCCGCGGTGGCAGTTCGAGCGGCTCCTCGCTCAGCACCTCGCCGGTGCCGTGGCGCCGGCGCAGGAACGCGACCACGTGGCTGCTGACCTGGACCGAGCCGAACGCGAGCACCGCCTCGCCCCACGCCGTCTGCCGTTCGGTGCCGAGCACCCGGATGTCGGTCAGCTCGCGGGCGACCGTGGTGTAGTCGGGTCGCGCCGGCGTGACCAGCGCCGAGCTGTCCTCCAGGTCGAGCTCCGACACGAGGTACGTCTCGCCCTGGTGCAGGTAGACGGCGCCGCTGTGCACGGTGGTGTGCGCGGCAGCGGCGTCGACCGTGCCCAGCAGCCGGCCTGTGACCTCCTCCACCACCCGCACCGGCTCCCCTCCGCTGGAGCGGATGTCGGCGAGGTCGCTGGCGCGGTCACGACGGGTCCAGAACCACCCCCGCGGACGCCGGCGCAGCAGCCCGGCCCCGGTCAGCGCGCCCACCGCGTCCTGGGTGCCTTTCCCGAACAGCGCGAAGTCGTCGGAGGTGAGGGGCAGCTCGGCCGCCGCGGCGCACAGGTGTGGGCCGAGCACGTACGGGTTGGCCGGGTCGAACACGGTGGCCTCCACCGGCCCGCCCAGCAGCGCCTGCGGATGGTGCACCAGATAGGTGTCGAGAGGGTCGTCGCGGGCCACCAGGACACCGAGCGAGCCCTGCTGGGTGCGTCCGGCCCGGCCGGTCTGCTGCCACATCGCCGCGCGGGTGCCGGGGAAGCCCGCCATCAGCACCGCGTCCAGCCCGGCGATGTCGATGCCCAGCTCCAGCGCGTTGGTCGCCGCCAGGCCGAGCAGCGAGCGGTCGCGCAGCCGACGCTCGAGCTCGCGCCGGTCCTCCGGCAGGTAGCCGCCGCGGTAAGCGGCCACCCGGCCGCCCAGCGCGGTGTCCACCTGGCCGAGGGAGTCGCGCGCGGCCATCGCCACCGTCTCGGCCGCCCGCCGGGAGCGGACGAACGCGAGCGTCCGGACCCCCTCCGCGACGAGGTCGGCGAGCAGGTCGGCGACCTCGGCGGTCGCGCTGCGTCGTACCGGCGCACCGTTCTCGCCCCGCAGCGACGTCAGCGGCGGCTCCCACAGCGCCAGCACAGTCTCGCCGTGGGGTGAGCCGTCCTCGGTCACCGCGGTCACCGGCGCACCGATCAACCGGCCCGCGGACAGCTCGGGCTCGGCGACGGTCGCCGAGGCCAGCACGAACGTCGGCTCGGCGCCGTAGTGCCGGCACAGCCGCCGCAGCCGCCGCAGGATCTGCGCGACATGGGAGCCGAACACCCCGCGGTAGTGATGGCACTCGTCGACCACGACGAAGTCCAGCGCGGCGAGGAACTTCGCCCACCGTTGGTGCCCGGGCAGCAGCGTGCGGTGCAGCATGTCGGGGTTGGTGAGGACGTACGCCGCGTGCTCGCGGGCCCAGTCCCGCTCCTCGCGCGTGCTGTCCCCGTCGTACGTCGTCGCCCGCAGACCGGGCAGCCCGAGCGCGCCGAGCGCCGTGAGCTGGTCGTGCGCCAGCGCCTTGGTCGGAGCGAGATACAGCGTGGTGGAGGTCCGCGCGGGCGACTCCGAGAGCCGGCTCAGCGACGGCAGCAGGTAGCCCAGCGACTTGCCCGACGCCGTACCGGTCGCCAGCACCACGTGTCGGCCGGTCCTGGCCTGCTCGGCGGCGGCGACCTGGTGCGTCCACGGCGCGTCGATGCCTCGCCTGCCCAGCGCCGCGACCAGGGCGGGGTGCGCCCACGACGGCCACCCGGTGGGACGGGCCGGCCGTGCCGGCACCAGCTCGAGGTGCGTGAGCCGGTCGCGGCGGTGCGGGGTGGCGGTCAGCCGGTCGAGCAGCAGTCGTGCCTCACTCGCGGGCAGCCCTGTGCCGCCGCCCTCGGGGGAGGTGGAGGAAGCGATGGGAGGATGCGACGTCATCGGGTCAGCAGTCTGGCACCGTGCTCCGCGTTTGCCCGGCGTGGTTGAATGCGGTGGTTGTTCCGTGCACCGTGATCGATCCCGAGGGGGAGTCTTCGTGGACCTGTCCCTGGACACTCGAGAGCAGGACGACCGCACGATCGTCCAGGTCGGTGGTGAGATCGACGTCTACACCGCGCCCAAGCTCAGGGAGTGTCTGGTCGACCTCGTCAACACCGGGAAGTACCACCTGGTGATCGACATGGAGCAGGTCGAGTTCCTCGACTCGACCGGCCTGGGCGTCCTCGTCGGCGGCCTCAAACGTGTGCGCACCCACGAGGGCTCCCTGCAGCTGGTCTGCACCCAGGAGCGGCTGCTGAAGATCTTCTCGATCACCGGCCTGACCAAGGTCTTCCCGATCCACGACTCCGTGGACGCCGCAATAGCCCAGCAGGCTTGACCCGGTCCCGGTCCGCGCCCCCCCGGCTCACCTGGCGCGCCGGACAGTAGACTCCGCCCGACTTGCACTGGACGGGGCTGCTCCGGCCCCAGCTGAGGAGGACGTATGCCCGGGCCCACCCTCGCTGCCACCGGCGCGGACGTGTCCCTGTCCGGCGGGAACACCGCGTTCGTCGTCGCCGTCGCGCTGGTCGCGCTGGTGGCGCTCGGCATGGCCGCGGTGTTCCGCAAGGAGGTGCTCGCAGCTGGCGAGGGCACCGAGAAGATGCAGACCATCGCGCGCGCCGTCCAGGAGGGAGCCTCGGCCTACCTGACCCGGCAATTCAAGACCCTCGCGTTCTTCGCGGTGCTGGCGTTCGCGCTGCTCTTCGTGCTGCCCGGCGATGCCGGTGTGCGCATCGGCCGTTCCCTCTTCTTCCTGGTCGGAGCCGGCTTCTCCGCGACCATCGGTTACCTCGGCATGTCGCTCGCCGTGCGCGCCAACGTGCGCGTCACCGCCGCGGCCCGCAGCGAGGGACGCGACCCGGCGATGCGGATCGCGTTCCGCACCGGCGGCACCGTCGGGATGGGCACCGTGGGACTCGGTCTGCTCGGCGCGGCCGCGGTCGTGCTCATCTACCGCAGCGACGCGCCCGAGGTGCTCGAGGGCTTCGGTTTCGGTGCGGCGCTGCTCGCGATGTTCATGCGGGTCGGTGGCGGCATCTTCACCAAGGCCGCCGACGTGGGCGCAGACCTGGTCGGCAAGGTCGAGCAGAACATCCCCGAGGACGACCCGCGCAACGCCGCGACCATCGCCGACAACGTCGGCGACAACGTGGGCGACTGCGCCGGCATGGCCGCCGACCTCTTCGAGTCCTATGCGGTCACGCTGGTGGCGGCGCTGATCCTCGGCAAGTCGGCGTTCGGCGCCGAGGGCCTGGTCTTCCCGCTGATCGTGCCCGCCATCGGTGCGCTGACCGCGATCCTTGGCGTCTACATCACCAAGCCGCGCCCGAGCGAGGGGGGCCTGACCACGATCAACCGGGCGTTCTACATCTCTGCCGCCGTGTCGGCGGTTCTCTGCACGATCGCCGCGTTCCTCTACCTGCCCAGCTCGTTCGACGACCTGAGCCGCGGGGAGCCAGGCACCGACGTGGTGAGCCAGTTCCTTGCCGGGCTCGCCGGTGAGCCGACCGGCGACCCACGCGTGATCGCCGCCGTCGCGGTGATCATCGGTATCGTGCTGGCCGCGCTGATCCTCGCACTCACCGGCTACTTCACCGGCACCGAGCACCGCCCGGTCAAGGACGTGGGCAAGACGGCGCTGACCGGCCCGGCCACCGTCATCCTCTCCGGTCTGTCCGTCGGCTTCGAGTCCGCGGTCTACACCGCGCTCGTCATTGCCAGCGCCGTCTACGGCGCGTTCCTGCTCGGCGGCGGTGTCACCGTTGTCTCGCTGTTCGCGGTGGCGCTGGCCGGCACCGGGCTGCTCACCACCGTCGGCGTCATCGTGGCGATGGACACCTTCGGCCCGGTATCGGACAACGCCCAGGGTATCGCCGAGATGTCCGGCGAGGTGGATGGCGAGGGCGCCCGCATCCTCACCGAACTCGACGCGGTCGGCAACACCACCAAGGCCATCACCAAGGGAATCGCGATCGCCACCGCCGTGCTCGCCGCGACAGCGCTGTTCGGGTCGTTCACCGACGCGGTGACCCAGGCGGCCGCCGACTCCGGCGTGCTCGACAATGCGGGTGACCTGGGCTTCTCCGAGGGGCTCGCCGTGCTCGGCGTGCTCAACGTGGCCGACCCCGCCAACCTCGTCGGCCTGCTCATCGGCGCCGCCGTGGTCTTCCTGTTCTCCGGGCTGGCCATCAGCGCCGTGGGCCGGGCCGCCGGTGCCGTGGTGTTCGAGGTACGCCGGCAGTTCCGCGAGATCCCCGGGATCATGGAGGGCACCGGGCGTCCGGAGTACAGCAAGGTCGTCGACATCTGCACCCGCGACTCACTGCGCGAGCTCGCGACGCCGGGGCTGCTCGCGATCCTGGCGCCGGTCGCGGTCGGCTTCGGCCTCGGAGCCGCCCCGCTCGGCGCCTTCCTCGCCGGTGCGATCGGCGCCGGCACCTTGATGGCGGTGTTCCTGGCCAACTCCGGCGGCGCCTGGGACAACTCCAAGAAGCTGGTCGAGGACGGTCACCACGGCGGCAAGGGCTCCCCGGCGCACGAGGCGACGATCATCGGCGACACGGTCGGTGACCCGTTCAAGGACACGGCCGGCCCGGCGATCAACCCGCTGCTGAAGGTGATGAACCTCGTCGCGCTGCTGATCGCTCCGGCCGTCATCGCCATGTCGGTAGGCGACGACCAGAACGACACGCTGCGCATCATCATCGCGGTGACGGCGGCGCTGATCATCGCGGCCGCGGTCTATGTCTCCAAGCGTCGGCCGATCGCCATCGGCGACCCCGAGCAGGACGCGCGCTCAACGGTCGAGACGGTGGCATAGGCCGAGGGTGGCCTTGACTGATGATCGCGGGACCGGGTAGCAAGCGCTCGTGACCCTTGTCGCGACCTACGGCCTCGTCCTCGTCCTGGCCGCGTTGCTGTCCGCCCTCGCGGCGCGCACC
Organism: Actinomycetota bacterium; assembly: GCA_030857985.1. Lineage (GTDB taxonomy): Bacteria > Actinomycetota > Actinomycetes > Propionibacteriales > Nocardioidaceae > JALZMX01. The sequence goes on from JALZMX010000145.1 coordinate 9,484, forward strand.
TGGCTGTCGACCTCGCTCGTGGTGCTGCTGCTCGGCGTCACCCTGGGCACGGGCGGCCTCGGGGTCGTGGACATCGTGGCCGAGGACGAGATCGTCTCGACCCTCGCCCAGGTGGCGCTGGTCGTCGTGTTGTTCACCGACGGCCAGCGGCTGCCGTTGCGTTACGTCCGGAGCACCGCCCGGCTGGCCGGTCGCGCGTTGCTGCTCGGCATGCCCCTGACCTTCCTCGGCATCTCGACGCTGGCGGTGCTCCTGACCGACCTCGACTGGGTGCAGGCCATGCTGGTCGGTGCCGTGCTCTCGCCGACCGACCCGGTCTTCGCCGCTGCCGTCGTACAGCGCGACGACGTGCCGGAGAGGCTGCGCCGGTTGCTCAACGTGGAGAGCGGTATCAACGACGGCCTGGCGCTGCCCGTGGTGCTGGTGCTGCTGGCGCAGGAGGGCACGCCCCAGGAGGCGACCCAGCCACTCCTTCTCGCCGCCGAGCTGCTCGGCGGTGTGGTGCTGGGGCTGGTGCTGCCGCTCGCCGTCGCTGCCGTCACCCGGGTGCCCGGCTTCGACCTGCGCGGCGCACCTGCGTTGCTGGCGCTCGCCACCGGGATCGCCCTCTTCGGCGTCGCGGAGATTACCCACGCCAACCCCTACCTCGCGATGTTCGTGGGTGGCATTACCTACGCCACCGCGCTGCCCGGCCTCGAGAGCGAGTTCGACGAGCTGGGCGAGCAGCTGTCCGAGGCCGCCAAGCTGCTCGCGCTATTGGTCTTCGGCATGCTGCTCACACCGACGTTGCTCGGCGCGGTGTCGCTGGGCGGGTGGGTGCTGGCGCTGCTCGCCCTGGTGCTGGTGCGTCCGGCGTCGATGCTGGTATCGCTGGCCGCGTCACGACTGCCCCGACGCGAGCGGCTGGTGGCCGCGTGGTTCGGGCCGAAGGGCTTCGCCTCGGTCGTCTACGGCCTGCTGGTCCTCGAGAGCGGTGCTCCGGGCGCCTCCAAGGAGTTCGCCATCATCGCCGCCTGCGTCGCGGTGTCGGTGCTGGTGCACAGCTCGACCGACGTGCCGGTGGCGAGGTGGCTCAGCGGCGGGGCGGCGGCTGAGCAGCCGGTGCGGGGTTCACCGCCGCAGTGACGAGTCACCGGGTGAGCCGGGCGCGCACCACTCGGCGCAGCTGCCGGACCGGCGACCGGTCCGCCCGCGCCTGCAGCCGGGCGACCTCGTCGAGCAGTGCCACCATCGCGTCGAGCGAGGCGTCGAGTGCGTCACCGGGTGGCGGCGTGGCCGACGTACGGCGATCCTGGTGGTCGTCCCAGCTCGGCACCAGGTCGTCCAGGGAGCCGACGACGTCGTACCCGGCGGCGGACAGGGTCGCGGTGATCTCCGCCGACCGGGCGTCGACCCACGGACGCAGGTCGGCCGGCAGCTGCGACGGTGCGGAAGGGCGGCGAGCGGCCAACACCTGCTTGGCGAGCCACTGCTTGACCAGCCGCTCGTACGTCGGCCAGTCGAACCGGTCGCCGAGGCGCTGGTTGAGCTGACGCACCAGCTCGGTCTCGGCCAGCCCCATCGAGGCGTTGCGCTGCTCGACGTCGGTGTCGCAGCAGGCAGGGTCGAGACCGGCCGCGCGGCAGAAGCGAGTCCACAGCTGCGCGGGAGGGGCTGGCGTGCCCGACACGGTGACGACATGGATCCGCTCGGGCGTGACCACGTCGGACCAGCGGCTGAGCACCCGGGCCGCGTCCAGCGACTGCTCGAGCATCGCGCCCACCCGCCCGGTCCCGTCGCGGGTGAGTCGGCGGGTGTAGGCGTCGAGGGCCGCGGTGCGGCCGTTCTTGACCGACTCCTGCCACATCGCCGGGATCTGGCGGGCGAGGTCGCGTGCGGTGAACACGACGTGCACCTCGCGCGGACTCAGCGACTCCACCGCCGTGGTGATCGCCTCGCGGTCACAGCCGGCCAACAGCTCATGGGACACGATCGCTGACGGACCGCGCCAGCGCCGTACCCGATCCGCGGTCCGGTCCCACGCCCCGGGCACCCGGGCGTCGGTGTGACCGGCGAACGTGAGACCGCGCAGGTCCTGCGCGGCCAGGAAGTGCGCCGCGTCCAGCCGGCCCGGATACAGGACTCCGGCGGTCGCCAAGGCGTCGCGGTTGGCGCTGAGCACAGCCTGCAGGTACGTCGTGCCGGTCTTAGGTGCCCCGATGTGGAGATAGGCCCGAGGGGTCGAGGGCTGGTTCATGAGGACCGAGGATAGGCGGATCGCGGTCAACCGACGGGTGATCGGATCGCTCGTGACACCCTGGAACGCATGCACGTGGTGGCCTGCTGCCTGATGGCGTCGGCGGCACTGCTGGTCGGCTGTCAGCTCGGGCCCGCCGACCGTTCCCCCGATGGTGATGCCGCGCCGACGCCGCAGTCCGGTTCGGTGACGCCGTCCGACGAGCTGTCCGAGGCGCCGCGCACCGCACCGCGGCCGAGTGCCTCACTGATGCCGTCGCGATCCCCTCGACCGCCCGACGATCCGCCGGGCTCACCGGCTGCACCGGTGCGCTTCCGTGCCCAGTCGGCCTTGGCTACGGTCCGCGCGCTCGCTGCTGACATCGGGCCGCGTGAGGCCACCTCACCGGCGTACCGGCGTGCCGCGGGCTTGGTGGAGGACCGGCTGCGAGGCCTCGGCTATCGGGTGGCGCGGCAGCGCTTGCAGGTCCCGGCAGGAGTGTCGTGGGGGGTGCCGGTGCGGTCCGGGACCACCTGGAACGTCGTCGCCCTCCCGGCTGCCTTCCACACCGAGCAGCCGCACCTGCTGCTCGGTGCGCATCTCGACACCGTGCCGCAGGCGCCCGGCGCGGAGGACAACGCCTCCGGGGTCGCGGTGCTGCTGGAGGTCGCCCGGATGGCCGTGCGGGGGGACACCCGGCTGCCCGTGGTCTTCGTCGCGTTCGGTGCCGAGGAGCCGCGCGGCGAGGGCGACCAGCTGCACCACTTCGGCTCCCAGGCCTACGCCGGCAGGATGACGGTGCAGCAGCGCTCGGCGTTGAGGGGGATGGTCTCGCTGGACCGGGTGGGAGTCGGCCGGGTGGTGCCGATCTGTACCGGAGGTGTGTCGCCGCCCACCGTGCAGAACCAGCTGACCCGCGCTGCCCGCCGGGTCGACGTGCCGGTGCGGCGCTGCGACGACAACCAGTCAAGCGACCACTGGTCGTTCGAGAAGGAGGGGATGCTCGCGGCGCGGCTGGGGAGCACGCCGTACGCCGCCTATCACAGCGCCGCCGACGTTCCTGGCGTCGTACGCCGGGCTCAGCTGGCCCGCACCGGTCGGATCACCTGGGAGTGGCTCCGCTCGCGCTGACTCTTGTGGAGAAGTGCAGTCGGCGGGGACTTAACCGCTTCTTGTCAATGAGCGTTGGCGCTGGCGACTACAGGCCGAGGTGGACGCGAAGGGCTTCGTCCAGGGCGTGCACCAATCGCGGGGGCAACGACCCACGCGGCTCACCGACTCGTTCGACGGCGACGCAGCGAACCTGTTCGACCTGGGCCTTCAAATCGTGCGGAAGTCCAGTCACCGCGGCCGGAAGCAGGACTTGGAACGGGTAGATCCGCTCCACGTTCGAGGTGACGGGCACGACCGTGACGACGCCGCGCCCCAGACGCGTCGCCGTCTCGGTGGCGATGTCGTTGCTCACCACGACCGCGGGACGGCTCTTGCCGGCCTCGGACCCACGAACCAGGATCGAGGTCCACGAAACGGATCTCGCCGCGCCGCACTCAGGCCTCGAGACCATCGGCTGTGCCCATGTCCCAAACCTTGGCATCATCGGACGAAGCCCAGGACCGCCAGGCGTCCTCGTAGCCGCCGGCGAGTTCGCCAGCTCGTAGCAGTGCGACTGCCTTGTGCACGACTGCGGAGCGCGAGCCGTATCCCTGGGCTTGGGTGTAGGCGTCAAGGAACGGCCCGCGGTGGTCGCCGGCCATTCCGTCAGTGAGCTCGCGCAGGATGTCGATGTGCCCGGCATGCCGGGCAGTCTCCTCGACCATGTGGATCAGCACCCACCGCAGTGACACGGCGTCACCGAACCAGGCGGTGCCGGTGTCGTCCATGCCCAGCTCGCCGATGACCTGATCGGCCGCTGCTCGCGCCCGACCTAGAAGGCCAGGATGCCTTCGGCCGTCTCGTCGGGGTCGACTCGCAGGTCGGCGTCCTCGTCCTCCTCGTCGAAAGGCAGTGGCTCGGTCGCGCGGCTGAAGGGGTGACAGAACCAGCCGTACTCCACCGCCGCCAAGTGCTTGACGAGACCCAGGAGGGTGGTGCCCGAGGGTGTCATCGCAGTACGCAGGGCCGCGTCGTCGAGGCCTTCGAGCTTCCACAAGACCGCATCACGGTGCCGGTCGAGGGCGACGTGCAGGCTTTCCTTCTCATCGCCGGTGAACGGCACCCGTCGAGCCATGATCATGTTCCTCCGTGCTGGCTGCGGCTGACACCACTAGAACGACTCGTCGCGGCAGCGAACGCGTCCAGGGCCACTTGCCTTGCCATCTCGGCGTCGATGTTGAGCCGTGCTGCCGCTGAGACGTACTCGTGCGCCAGCTGTGCGAGGCGACGAGATCGCTCCGCCTCACTGATCGGAGACCGTGCGGCGATCCTGGTCCCCAGCCGTCGGTGAGCGGTGGTCACGCCGGCTTCCTCCAGCCGCTGATAGGCCCGCGCCACGGTTCCCGGTGCAAGATCGAGGTCATTGGCCAGTTGGCGCACTGACGGAAGACGCGTGCCCGCCGGGATCGCGCCGTCTTCCACCAGAGCCGAGATCTGCGCGCGCAGTTGCTCGAAGACGGGCACCGGCGAGGAGGTGTCAATGGCGACGTTCACGCAGACACCCTCCGCGAAAGGACACTGCGCTGGGGGGATGGAATACCGAGGCGCCGGGGAAAGCGAGTGATCTCGCCAATGGGGACGAGCGCCAGTGCAAGCACCAGTGCCGCCCACCCCGCCGGGTTGAACACGTCGGGACCCCACCGCTCGGCCGATCCTGTGTTCAGTGCGGCGAGGAGCACAAACCCGAGAGCTGCTGCGGACGTGGCATTCCGGCGGGCGGTCAAAGAGCGCGTCACCATGTCGAGGTGTGCGGCTGCCGAGTCGCTGGCCTGAAGCCGGCGTCGAAGCAGGCTCCGAAGCGCCCAGGAGTGACCGGCTAGCCCGAGCAGCGCGGGGACGGTCACGTACCAGGCCCGGAGGTTTGGGTAGCCGACTTCCGCGATGAATTCCCAGAGTGGCGCGAGCAGGCAGGGCAGCAACGT
>JALZMX010000161.1 GCA_030857985.1 Actinomycetota bacterium
ATGGGCTTCACCGTCGGCGACCTGTCGATCGAGCCGGGGCGGTAGGGCCCGCCGGATCGCCCGGCCCGGGCGGTGATCCTTGTAGAGTTGCGGACCGCACGTCCGCGGGGCTGTGGCGCAGCTGGTAGCGCACCACACTGGCAGTGTGGGGGTCAGGGGTTCGAGTCCCCTCAGCTCCACCCGGAAAGTGCAGGTCAGGGCCTTGATCACCGATCAGGGCCCTGATTGCTGTTCGACCTCGTCCGCAATGCGTCCGCAACGCGGAACGCGGTCCAGGCCTGAAGACCGCTCGATCTCGAAGCTTCGGACCTCAGATCTAGGGTTCCTGGCGTGTCCAGAGGGCGCCCCGAGGGTCCAATGCGCGTCGCGCCGAGCCGCAGCCCGTACCTTGACCGGATGACGGAGTCAGGCGGGGATCGTGCCGCGCTCGTCGCCTTGCTGCGGGTTCGGCCGGAAAGCCCAGTCTGAAGTTCGCTCGGGGAGGTTGCAGAGCCGCGATGATCGCTCGGTCAGACGCCCCCGTCATGATGTTCAGGTGCAGCCACCCGATGCTCGTGCTGTGACCGGACGTTGGATCAGCCAGTCCTCGGCTCAGCGGAACCTGGGAATGTTCAACCGGGCGGAGATCGCGAACCTGCGGCGCTTCGCGGACGTCCGCTACGCCTCGGCCGGGACGGTCGTCGCCGCCGCCGGCGCGCATGTGACGACCGTGCAGATCGTGGTCGACGGAGAGCTGGAGCTGATGACCCGCAGCGAGTCGGGCCGCGCGACGATGGCGGTCGTCCGCTCCGGCGGGGTGATCGCCGACATCCCGCTGCTGCTCGGCGCCCCCATGCCGTTCGACGCCGTCGCCAGTCGCGAGACCCAGTGCATCGCGTTGTCGAAGCAGCGGTGGAACGAGCTGCTGACGACGAACGCCACACTCGCCCTGCGCTGGATGACGTCGATCGCGCGGCGTCTGGACGACGACCGCCGGCGGCTGGTCGTCGTGACGTCGCGACCGCTGATCGCCCAGGTGGCCTACCTGCTGCTCGACCTGCAGGAAGGGGACGTCGGTGAACGGCGCGTCGCCGGCTGAGCCACACGACCATCGCCCACCTGCTCGGCGCTCGCCGGCAGTCGGTGACCCGGGTCGTCCGAGAGCTGCGGGACAGGGGGCTGATCCAGACCGGGGTACGGCGTGGTCGAGCTGCTGGACCTCGACGGTCTGGCCGCCGTCATGAGCCCGAGTCCGCTTCCGTGACGTCCCGTCGACGGCGAGATGGTCACCCAGGCTGCCGTCTGGGCAGAGCGTCGGCGCTGCGCGGTTTCAGCAGAGGTACGAAGGGCCACCCCCAACCCTGAGGTGACGACATGACCCGCATCCCCGTCCACTCCGTCGACTCCGCCCCCGAGGGCAGCCGCGACGCGCTCAAGGCGCTCGAGGCGCAGTTCGGCAAGGTCCTGAACATCCACGGCGCGATGGCGCACTCGCCCGCCGTGCTCGAGACCTACGTCGCGATCCAGTCGGTCCTCGCCGACAAGGGCGCGCTCGACAAGCGAGACCGCGAGGTGGTCGCGCTCGCTGTCGCCAACGTTGACCAGTGCGACTACTGCCAGGCGGCGCACACACTGGGCGGGAAGGCGGCCGGCCTCACCGAGCAGGGGACCATCGCCATCCGCCGCGGGCAGGTGGACGACGCGAAGACCGCTGCGCTGGTGGCGCTGGTCCGCGAGCAGGCCGGCAACGTCGGGCACGTGCAGGACAGCACGTGGCAGGCGGCGCTCGAGGCGGGCTGGAGCGACGCCGAGCTGACCGAGACGTCGGCGGTCGTGGCACTGAACCTGTTCACCAACTACTTCAACCACCTGGTCCAGACCGACCTGGACCTGCCGGCCGCCCCGGCGATCTGAGACGAGCGCGGCCGTGGCCGACTCCTTCCCGCGGCTGCGACCGTGGTCGCGCCCGACAGAGGCCCTGGGCCTGCTGCTGTCGGGCGCGACCGTGCGCCCCTGCCTGCTGGTCGCCCTGGTCGTCGGGACGGTGCTCAGCGTGGTGAACCAGGGGGACGTCGTCGCACAGGGCATGGCCGGGCTGACCGTCGGGCTCAAAGTCATCGCGAACTACGCGATCCCGTTCCTGACCTCCAGCACCGGCGCGCTGCTGGCCGTCCGCGACCGGTCGGTTCCCCATGTGTGAGCCGCTGCCGATCGAGGTGGACGTGCTGGTCGTCGGTGCTGGCCAGGCGGGCCTGGGGGCCGCGTACTGGCTGACCCGGCGGCCGGGGCTGCGGGTCCTGGTCGTCGACCGCGCGCCGGTCGGCCGGAGCTGGGTCGACCGTTGGGACAGCCTGGTGCTGTTCACCCCGCGTCGCTTCAGCGGCCTGCCCGGACTGCGTTTCCCGTCCGGGCCGACGCGCTGCCCGACGCGGCTGGAGATGGCCGACTACCTGCGCCGCTACGCCGCCCACCCCGACCTGCCGGTCCGCACCGGCGTCGACGTGCAGCGGCTGACCCGCGCAGGAGACGCTTTCATCGTCGAGACCTCCGCCAGCAGCATGTGCGCGGCGCAGGTGGTCGTCGCGACGGGGCCGTTTCACCGCCGGTACGTCCCGGACGCCGCCGACGGACTGTCGCCCGAGATCGTCCAGCTGCACTCCTACGACTACCGCTCGCCGGGGCACATCCCCGACGGGGACGTGCGGGTCGTCGGAGGCGGCAACTCCGCCGCGCAGCTCGCCGCGGAGCTCGCCGCAACGCACGCGGTCACCGTCGCCGCCCCGGGGCCGCCCTGGTACCTGCCGGTGTCGCTGCTCCGGATCGACATGTACTGGTGGTCCTACCTGACCGGCGTTCTCAACGCGGACCGCGACAGCCGCGCCTTCCGCTACGTGCGCCGGCGCGGCGACGCCGTCGTGGGTCGTCAGCTGCGCGAGCTCGTCCGCACCGGTCGCGTCCGGCTGTTGCCGCACCGCGTCGTCGGCGCCGCAGATTGCAGCGCGGAGCTCGCCGACGGCACCCGCCTGGAGGTGTCGAGCGTGCTGTGGTGCACCGGCTTCCGGCCGGACACCTCGTGGGTGGACGTCCCGGAGGCGCTCGACGACTCCGGCGGCCCGCTGCACACCGGCGGCGCATCTCCCGTCGCCGGGCTGCACTTGATGGGGCTGCCGTGGCAGACCCGGCTGAACAGCTCGATCATCGACGGCGTCGACCGGGACGCCCGCACCGTGGCCGACCGGGTCGGCAGGGCGGTTCTCACTCAGACCTGAGGCCGCTGCCGGCGAACCCGACGGCTGCGGCCAGCAGCAGCAGCACGCCGCCGAACAGGTAGACGGCGGAGATCCCCACCGCCTCGGCCAGCACGGCGCCGAGGCCGAGGCTGACCAGTCGCCCGGTCTGCCACAGCACGTCCATCGAGGCGAAGACCCGCCCGCGCAGGCGGTCCGGGGTGTGTGTCTGCAGCAGCGAGGTGAAGGTGACCGCCCCGGTCGAGGTCGCGACGCCGTAGCCCACCAGCGCGATGGCCGCCACCGGCAGCCGGGTGGTCGCGGCCAGGACCAGGTCGACCGCGCCGCGCACCGCGAACGGTCCGAAGACGAAGACCGGCCGCCCCGGTGACCGGACCAGACGCAGCAGCACGAGCGGCCCGAGAGCGGCCCCCACGCCGATAGCGGCAGCAGCGTGCCGTAGCCGCTCCCCGTGACGTCGAGCCGCTCCCTGGCGTAGACGACCAGCAGCGCGCTGGTGGCGCCGGCCGACAGCGCGGCGAGCAGCTGCGCGGTCGCCAGCGCCCGCAGCAGCCGGTGGTGGACGAGGTACGACACGCCGTCAGCGGCGTCCCGGAGCAGATGTCGCCGCGCCAGCGGTGCCGCTGGCCGCGGTACCCGCAGCCCGAGCAGCACCAGCGCGCTGAGCACGTACGACGCGGCGTTGACGCCGAAGCCGAGCGAGAAGCCGCCGGTCACGACGAGTAGCCCGGCCAGCGGGGCGAACAGCACCTGCGACAGGACGGCGGCGCTCCAGATCCCGCTGTTCGCCGCGACCAGCGCGTCGGGACGCACCAGGGCCGGCAGCAACGATCCCGCTGCCGGGTTGAAGAAGACGGTCCCGACCGACGTGCCGACCGCGACCACGAAGACCAGC
>JALZMX010000175.1 GCA_030857985.1 Actinomycetota bacterium
CGGCTCGTCGCATCCTGGGGCTGGAGTAGGTCCCAAGGGTTGGGCTGTTCGCCCATTAAAGCGGCACGCGAGCTGGGTTTAGAACGTCGTGAGACAGTTCGGTCCCTATCCGCCGCGCGCGCAGGAAACTTGAGAAGGCCTGTCCCTAGTACGAGAGGACCGGGATGGACGAACCTCTGGTGTGCCAGTTGTTCCGCCAGGAGCACGGCTGGTTGGCTACGTTCGGAAGTGATAACCGCTGAAAGCATCTAAGCGGGAAGCGCGCTTCAAGATGAGGTTTCCCACTGGTTCAACCAGGTAAGGCCCCCAGCAGATCACTGGGTACATAGGCCGGAGGTCGAAGGCAGAGATGCACGGAGCCGACCGGTACTAATAGGCCGAGGGCTTGTCTCTCACCACCAAGGTTTGTGTTTTGCGTTGCGTCCACTATGCGGTTCCCGAGATGCGGTCGGACGACCCACCACATCTCCACAGAGTTTCGGCGACCATGGCGAAGGGGAAACACCCGGCTCCATTCCGAACCCGGAAGTTAAGCTCTTCAGCGCCGATGGTACTGCGTGGGGGACCACGTGGGAGAGTAGGACGTCGCCGGACAGGTTTCGCTCAAGGCCGCCCGGCTTCCGGGCGGCCTTGAGCCATGTCGGGGCCGTGTCCCGGCTTGCCCCTACCCAGATGCGGGCAACGACAGCTAGGCAAGGCAGGAGGCGACGCAGTGGCGGCCGAGCGCAGAAAGCCGGTCCGGGCGCGCCCAGCCGTTGGCCGCAGCCCCGAGCAGCAGCGCTACGACGGCCCGGAGCTGCCCGCGGACATCTCGGGCCGTGAGCTCGACCGCAGCGTGCGTCAGCAGCTGCGGTCGCTGCCGGACAAGGTGGCGACCCGGGTGGCACGCCACCTGGTGGCGGCGGGGCGCTTGCTGGACGCGGATCCGGAGACCGCCTACCAGCACACCCGTGCCGCCCAGCTGCGCGCCAGCCGGCTCGCGGTCATCCGGGAGGCGTGCGGGGAAGCGGCCTACCTGGCGGGTCACTACGCCGAGGCGCTTGCGGAGCTGCGGGCGGCGCGAAGGATGAACGGCGCGGTGGACTACCTGCCGTTGATGGCCGACTGCGAGCGCGCACTCGGCAAGCCGACGCGCGCGCTGGCGCTGGCCAAGGAGCCGGGGACGAGGCTGCTCGACCAAAGCGGACGGGTCGAGATGTTGATCGTGGCCGCCGGGGCGCGGCTGGACCTGGGGCAGCCGGAGATGGCGGCCCGGCTGTTGGAGGTCAACGACCTGAACAGTCGCGAGCGCGCCCCGTGGGTCGCTCGGCTGCGTTACGCCTACGCAGAGGCGCTGCTGGCCGGCCAGCGGGAGCAGGACGCGCTGGAGTGGTTCCACCGGGCTGCTGCGGTCGACGGCGAGCAGGTGACCGACGCCGCCGAGCGGCTCAGCCAGCTCGAGGGTCTGAACCTCATCGACGTCGAGGGCGATCACCCCGACGTCGATGATCGTGATTGCGACGAAGACCTCCGCACCCCGGGTTGCTCCTGACCGCTCAACGTCCACATCAAGGGTTGATGCCGCGGCTTTCCACAGATCCGCCCACAAGGCTTCGGAGGGCTTCGGCGGCTGCCAGCCTCGGTTGTGGAGGTGGTGACTCATGAAGGCGCCCGAGCCCGACGATGCAGTGGCGACGAAGCATCGCAACGAGGTGGTCCTGCAGGGCCGGCTGGCGGCCGCCGCCGAGCACCGCGAGCTCCCGAGCGGTGATCAGCTGCTGTCCTTTCGGATCATCGTCGATCGGGAACGCGATCGCACCGACGTTCCCCGTCGGGTCGACACGATCGACTGTGTCGCCTGGTCGGCCAGGACGCAACGCTCGGTGCGCGGCTGGGCCGCCGGCGACCTGGTGAGCGTCGAGGGGGCGGTGCGGCGCCGCTTTCGGCGTTCCGATCAAGGACCGCTCAGTCGAGTGGAGGTCGAGGTACGGCGGGCACGGCGCCTGCATCACGCGTCCAGCTGACGCATCAGCAGCCCCATCCGGGGCTTGGGACCGAAAGAGGTGGACTTACGCGGCAACAGCACGCCTCGGGCCGCCGCTGACGTGACCTGAGCGATGTCCGGAGGACGGAGCAGGACCGCGGTGCCGCCTTGCGCCACCGCCTGTTCGACCGCGGCACCGGCGTCGTGCAGATATGCGATCTGTGCCTCCGCTGCCCGCCACGCAGGCAACAACCGCTCGTGCAGAACAGCGGCGTCGACGGCGCTCCCGTTGCGCGGCACCGACGCCCGCACCCAGGCTCGACCGTCGGTGAGCAGGAACACCGCGTTGGTGCCCTCGTGGTCGACACGGCCGAAGTCGAGCCGACCGACCGAGTCCTCCCAGCTGCGCAGCGCGGCGCCCTTGTCACTGCCGAAGTGGCGCAGGTCTCCGGCCCACGACTCGACAATGGCGGCCAGCGGCACACCGCTCACGACGCGATGGATGGCTCCCAACGAGAGCGGGTATCGGCGCTGGTCCACCAGCATCGCCAGACCGAAGTCCCACGCGCTGTCGGGCCGAGACTGCCCGGCAACGGATCCAGCCACGGCAGTGTCGTGCTCGTGCTGACAGCGGCGGTAGGCCGCATACCGGTGATGCCCATCGGCGATCAGCGCCTGGCGTGCACGCAGATCCTCGGCGATGCTCGTCTGGGCAGCCACGTCGGGCACCGCCCACAGCCGGTGCGTCGATCCGTCGGGCGCCACCGCGGACACCAACGGTGGCGCCGCGGTGACTCGGTGCACGACGTCGCTGGCGCGGCCGCCGCCGTCGTAGACAAGGAGGATCGGCTCGAGGTGGGCCGCGGTGCGCCGCATCAGTGCGGCCCGGTCGTCTACAGGGCCGGGCATGACGTCTTCGTGTGGCAGCACCACACGCGCGGCGAGACTCCGCAGTCCCAGCTCCCCGACCAGGCCCCGCACCACGTGTCCGTGCTCGGTGTACTCATAGACATAGAGCGCCGGCTGGGCGTCTCGGACGAGGACGCCGCTCGAGGCCCACCGGCTCAGGGTGTGCGCGACGTGGTCGTAGTCGCCGGCGGTCGGCAGGATCAACCGCACCACGTTGTGGGGGTTGCCCGCCTGCAAGGAGTCGACGGTCGCCGGGTCGAGCACGTCGTACGGCGGTGACGTCAGCGCACCCAGATCGGCTCCTGCCCCGGGACCGTAGCGGACGGCACGGAACGGCCGCAGCACCAGGCCGTGGTCGGGGGCAGCGTTCGGCGGAGTCGGCACCCGCGGCATCCTAGATCAGCCTGCCCACCGCAGCTTCGGTCAAGGAGCGTCCGTGACCCTCGGCAACCAACTCGTCGCCTGCGCCGAGCCACTGCTGGCCCGCTACGACGTGGCGATGTGCGACCTCGACGGCGTCGTCTACATCGGGGGGCAGGCGCTGCCGGAGGTAGCCGACCGGCTGCTGGCCGCGCGCGCCCAGGGCGTGCGGGTCGCGTTCGTCACAAACAACGCGTCCCGAACGCCCGCCCAGGTCGCTCAGCACCTCCGCGATCTCGGCATCGCAGCCGACGCCACGGACATCGTCACCTCGGCACAGGCGGCGGCGCGGCTCGTGGCGCATCGGGTGGCACCGGGCGCGCGGGTCCTCGTCGTCGGTGGCGAGGGGCTGCGCTGCGCACTGCTGGAGCACGGCTTGGAACCGGTGTGGAGCGCCGAGCACCACCCGGCCGCGGTGGTGCAGGGCTTCGCCGCCGATGTGGGCTGGCGACAGCTGCGCGAAGGCGCCGTCGCGGTGAGCCGGGGCCTGCCCTGGATCGCGACCAATACCGACGAGACGGTCCCCACCCCGCGTGGACCGGCGCCCGGCAACGGCCTGCTCGTGGAGGTGATCGCACGCACCACCGGCGCGCGGCCGGAGGTCGCCGGCAAGCCCGAGCCGGCGCTCTTCGAGGAGACGCTGCTACGAGTCGGTGGCCGCAGACCGCTGGTGGTGGGTGACCGGCTCGACACCGACATCGCCGGTGCGGTGCGCTGCGGCGTCGAATCGCTGCTGGTGCTCACCGGGGTGACCGACGTCCTCGCGCTGGCTGCGGCGAAGCCGGGCCAGCGGCCGTCGTACATCTCGGGAGACCTGGCCGGGCTGTTTCACCCCCATGCTGCACCGCGCCGAAGCGGGCCGCGCTGGTGCTGTGGCGGTTGGACGGTGCGGCTGGACGAGGCCGAAGGTCTGCGACTCGACGGCCATGGCGACCCCGAGGACGGGCTGCGGGCGCTGGTCAGCCTCTGCTGGGAGCACGACCTGCACCCGCAGCACATCGAAGCTGCCTGGCGCGGCGTCGGCTCCACCGCATTGTTGCCGTAGCCGGATACTGTGGGCCAGGCATCGAGAACCACTGACCCGACGTCCGACTCAGCAAGGAGACGCGGTGCGAGTTGAGCATCACGACGCCTCAGCCACTGCGGAGTACGACCCGGCCGGGGGCCCCTTCACCGACCCGCGGGTTGCCGATGCCGTCGCCCGCGTGGGCAGGCTGGGGCAGCGACCGGTCGAGGAGCACGTCCTGGTCTACGACGAGATCCACCAGAGCCTGCGCGACGTGCTCAGCACCGCCGGCGAAGGTTGAGGTGTCGCGGCGACTGCGGCTGGACGCCGAGCTCGTACGGCGAGGCCTGGCGCGCTCGCGCGAGCAGGCGGGCGCACTCGTCCATGCCGGGCGGGTGGACGTCGGCGGCATCACCGCAGCCAAGGCCACGACCGGTGTGAGCGCAGACGCAGCGATCGTGGTGCGCGCCGCGCAGGGCGGCGCGGACTACGTTTCCCGCGGCGGTCACAAGCTGGCTGGAGCCTTGACCGTATTCGGTGCGGCCGGCCTGGCCGTGGCCGATCGCCGCTGCCTGGACGTGGGCGCATCCACCGGCGGCTTCACCGACGTGCTGCTGCGTGCTGGTGCCCGGCAGGTGGTCTGCGTGGACGTCGGATACGGCCAACTGGCCTGGTCCGTGCGGCAGGACCCGCGCACGGTCGTGCTCGACCGCACCAACGTGCGCGCCCTCACCCCGGAGCTGGTCGGCGGACCGGTGGACCTGCTCGTCGCCGACCTGTCGTTCATCTCGCTGCGCACCGTGCTTCCGGTGCTCGTCGAGGTGACCCGACCCGACGGTGACCTGGTGCTCATGGTCAAGCCACAGTTCGAGGTCGGTCGCGACCGCCTGGGCAAGGGCGGCGTCGTGCGCGACCCAGCCCTGCACGCCGCCGCGGTGACCGACGTGATCGCTGCTGCGGTGGCGCGGGGGTGGGACGCGGTCGACGTGGCCGCGAGCCCGCTGCCGGGTCCAGCGGGCAACATCGAGTACTTCGTCTGGCTGCGCCACGGCGTCGACGCCGACGAGGCTCTGGAGGCGGCCCAGCAAGGGGCCCGGGAGGTACGGCGGCGCCTGGTCACTCGTGCGATCGCCTCCCGCCCGACCGGCCAGAGGGCGTCCAAGTGAACCGCGGGACCGACCCGAGGAGGGTGCTCGTGGTCGCGCACACCGGTCGGTCGAGTGCGGTGGGCATCGCTCGCGAAACCGTGACCCGGCTCCAGGCGGCAGGCATCGTCGTACGCCTGCTCACGGCCGAAGCCGATGACCTCGACCTGGCCGTCGGCATGGGCCCGAGCCCGCGGCTCGAGGTGGTGCAACCCGGTCCGACGGCCGCCGCCGGGTGCGAGCTCGTCGTCGTCCTCGGCGGCGACGGCAGCATCCTGCGGGGCGCAGAACTGTCCCGGGACTGTGGCACCCCAATGCTCGGGGTCAACCTCGGTCACGTCGGCTTCCTCGCCGAGGCCGAGCACGACGACTTGGAGGTCACCATCGACCACGTGGTGCGGCGGCGCTACCACGTCGAGGAGCGACTGACCGTTGAGGTGCTCGTGCGTCGCGACGGCGACGTGGTGGCCGCGCACTGGGCACTCAACGAAGCCAGCGTCGAGAAGGCCGCCCGTGAGCGGATGCTCGAGGTGGTCGTCGAGATCGATGGCCGCCCGCTGTCGCGCTGGGGCTGCGACGGCGTGGTGTGTGCGACCCCCACCGGCTCGACCGCCTACGCGTTCAGCGCGGGAGGACCAGTGGTGTGGCCGGAGGTGGAAGCGCTGCTGCTCGTCCCGATCAGCGCGCACGCGTTGTTCGGCCGCCCGCTGGTGGTGTCACCTGCATCCACGGTCGCGGTGGAGGTGCTGACCGAGAACGACGGCGCCGGTGTGCTGTGGTGCGACGGACGCCGCACGGTCGAGCTGTCACCCGGTGCCCGGATCGAAGTCCGTCGTGCGTCCACGCCGGTGCGGCTGGCCCGGCTGCACCGTGCCCCGTTCACCGATCGGTTGGTCGCCAAGTTCGACCTTCCGGTGCACGGGTGGCGTGGTGCGGCGGAGCGCCGGCGGCGGGCCGCGGACGGCGATGCTTGAGGAGCTGCGCCTGGCCTCGCTCGGCGTCATCGATGAGGCGGTGTTGGAGCTGGGTCCAGGCTTCACCGTGATCACCGGTGAGACCGGTGCCGGCAAGACCATGGTGGTCACGGCGCTGCAGCTCCTGCTCGGGGCGCGAGCCGACTCCGGGCTGGTGCGCTCGGGCACGGACCGCGCCAGGGTCGAGGGCCGGGTCAGGCTCGGCCGCTCCGAGGCGCTGCGCGCCAGGCTGGCAGAGCTCGACGCCGACGTGGACGACGACTCGCTGATCCTGTCGCGGGTGTTGTCGGCCGAGGGGCGTTCCCGAGCGGTGATCGGTGGGACCGCCGTACCCGTCGGACGTCTGGGCGAGATCACCGACACGCTCGTCGCGGTGCACGGCCAGGCTGACCAACGGCGCTTGCTGCGCCCCGCACACCAGCGTGAGGCGCTCGACCGCTACGTCGGCGCGCCGGCGGTGTCGCTGCTCGAGCGATTCGGGCACTGCTATTCGGCGCTGCGCGGCGCCGAGCGAAGCCTTGCGGAGCTGGTGGCCAATGTGCGCGAGCGCGCCGGTGAAGCCGAGATGCTACGGGCTGGGTTGGCCGAGATCGAGGCGACGGAGCCGGTTCCCGGCGAGGACGCCGCCCTGCGGGCGCAGGAGGATCGCCTCGCGCACGCCGACGCGCTGCGCACCGCGGCGCACGAGGCAAGGCTCGCGCTGTCGGGCGACGACGAGGGCTCCGGCGGTGACGCGACAGCACGGCTGGACGCCGTCAAGCGCTGCCTCGAGCTGGTCCGCGACCACGATCCTCAGGTTGCCGAGCTTGCGGACCGGGTCGCCGAACTGTGCTACTTGGCCGCGGACGTCGGACATGACGTCGCCGCCTATGCCGCCTCGATCGATGCCGACCCCGGCCGGTTGGCCTGGGTGCAGGAGCGCCGGGCCACCCTCGCCACCCTGCAGCGCAAGTACGGCGACAGCGCCGATGAGCTCCTGCACTGGGCCGCGCAGGCCGCCAAGCGGGTGGCGGAGCTCGACAGCACCGACGAGCGAATCGACACGTTGCGACAGACGGTCGCGCAACTGCGCGGCGAGCTCACGACGCTCGGCGCCGAGCTGAGCCGGCTGCGTGTGCAGGCTGCCGAGCGGCTCACGATCGCGGTCAGCGAGGAGCTCGCGGTGCTGGCCATGCCGGACGCACGGCTCGTCGTCTCGGTGCGGCAGCGGCTCGACCCGGCCGGGCTGGAGGTGCACGGGAAGCGGCTCGGATATGGCCCGCACGGCCTCGACGATGTGGAGCTGCTGCTGGCCGGCAATCTCGGCTCCGACCCGAGACCGCTCGACCGGGTTGCCTCGGGGGGAGAGCTGTCCCGGGTCATGCTGGGGCTCGAGGTGGTCCTCGCGGGCCGCAGCCCGGTGCCCACACTCGTCTTCGACGAGGTCGACGCCGGTGTCGGCGGGAAGGCTGCGGTCGAGATCGGACGACGCCTGGCACTCCTGGCTCGACGTGCGCAGGTGCTCGCGGTGACCCACCTTCCCCAGGTCGCGGCGTTCGCCGATCGTCACTACGTGGTCGTCAAGAGCAGCGACGGCACGATCACCACCAGCGGGTTGCACGACCTCGACGCGCAGGCACGGGTGATCGAGCTCTCCCGGATGCTCGCCGGGCTCGAGGGCTCGCAGGCGGGTCGGTTGCACGCCGCCGAGCTGCTCGCCCTGGCTGTCGAGGAGCGTTCGGCGCACTCGGGCTGAACGGTCCACCGATGCCCCCGGCCGACGTGGAAGGATGGCTCAGCGATGAGGATGCCAGCTCTGCGACGACGACGGGCCGCCGGGCGACCGGGCCTCACCGGTCCGGCCCGGCTGGACCGGCGCACGAACCGGCTCGCCCGCCGTTTGCGGCCCGGTGACGTCGCGATCATTGACCACGTCGACCTCGACCGGAGCAGTGCGCTGGCGCTGGTGCGTGCAGGTGCCGCGGCGGTCATCAACGTGGCACCGTGCACGTCGGGCCGTTACCCGAACCTCGGCCCACAGGTCCTCGTCGATGCCGGTGTCTTGCTCGTCGAGGTGGACGGAGCCGACCTCTTCACCCGGGTGAGCGAGGGTAGCGCAGTGCGCATCGACGACGGGGTGATCTACTCCCGAGACACGGCGCTGGCGACCGGGCGGGTCCTTGATCTGGACGCGGTGGCCGCCAACCGCGACGCTGCCCGCGCCGGCATGGCATCGCAGCTGGAGGCCTTCAGCGCGAACACCGTCGAGTTCATCCGCCGCGAGCGTGACCTGCTGCTCGACGGGCTGGGGGTGCCCGCGACCGCTTCGGTGATCGAGGGCCGCCACGTCGTCATCGTGTCGCGCGACTACGACTACCGGGCCGACCTGGCCGGGCTGCGCCCCTATCTTCGTGAACGCCGCCCGATCCTGATCGGCGTGGACGCCGGTGCCGATGTCCTGGTCGAGACGGGGCACCCCCTCGACCTCGTCGTGGGTGACGTGCGGACGATCAGCGACGCGGCGCTGCGGGGGGCGAAGGAGGTCGTCGTGCACGCGCCGCGAGACGGACGCGCTGTCGGTCTCGACCGGCTGGAGCGGCTCGGCGTGGACGGCACCATCTTCGAGACCTCCGGCACCAGTGAGGACGCCGCAGTGCTGTTGGCCGATACCCATGGCGCTGAGCTGATCGTGGCCGTTGGCTCTCACGCGACGCTGGTGGAGTTCCTCGACAAGGGTCGTTCGGGCATGGCCAGCACCTATCTCACCAGGCTGCGGGTGGGCCCGACGCTGGTGGACGCCAAGGTGGTGGCCGCGCTCTACCGCAGCCCGGTCCGGACCTGGCAGATCCTGTTGCTCGTGCTGGCCGCACTGCTCGCGGTCGGGTTCGCGATCGCCGCCACTCCGGTGGGCGGGCAGTGGGTCGACGACCTGCGCGCGGTCGTGGCCGACCTCTGGCAGCGGCTGCTGGATCAGGTGTCATGACGCGGCTGCGCTATGTCCTTGTGAGTGTCACGACGACGCTGCTCGCGCTGGCGGCCGGGATTGCGCTGGGAGCCGGACCGCTGCAAGGCGAGATCGGTGCGGCGTTGTCCACCGACACCCCTGCGACCGAGGCCGGCTCAACCGACGCCGCCGACGCCGATCCTGCGCTCGACCAAGTGCTCGGCTATGTCGACGCCATCGCCGACCAGCTCGCACCGCAGCTGCTCTCCGAGACGCTGGACGGCCGCCGCGTGCTGCTGTTGACGACCAGCGATGTCGATGCAGACGTCGTCGACGACCTCACCGCGCGGATCGAGCAGGCCGGCGGGGATGTGACCACCCGGTTGACGCTGCAGGACGAGCTGCTCGACCCAGCTGCCCGCAACCTCGTGGACAGCCTCTCCGCCCAGCTGATGCCGAAGTACCCCGCTCTCGACGTGTCACCCTCCTCCCCGGTCTACGACCGCGCCGGTGCACTGCTGGCCCGGACCTTGGTGGGCCAGCAGGGCGCGAGCCCGGCGATCGACGAGGCTGCGCGCAGTGTGCTGTCGAGCTTCAGCACCGCCGGGCTGGTCACCGGCCGGTTCCCGCGGCAGCGGGCCGACCTGGCCGTGCTGATGACCGGCGCCGAACCGGTGGAGGAGTCCGCCGCGACCGCGCGTGCGCAGATCATCACCGCCCTGGCCCGAGAGCTCGACCGCGGCAGCAACGGCGCGGTCGTGGCCGCTGCGACCGGAGCAGCCGCCGAGCCGGATGTCCTGCTCGCCGTACGCTCGGACCCGGCCAGCGCCCACGTCGTCTCGAGTGTCGGCGCGGTCGAACGTACGGCGGGGCGGGTCGCGGTGGCGCTGGCCCTGGCCGAGCAGCTGCGTGGTGACTCCGGACACTACGGCGTCGACGCACCGGACGGCGTCCTTCCGCCGACCGCCTGACCGGCGCTGATAGGCTGAAACCCCGTGGAAGGCGGGCACCCCCGCCGTACCCTTCTCGACCACGGGAGACGTGTTGGCCGCCGCAGCGCAGACCAGAGGGCAGACCAAACACCTGTTCGTCACCGGCGGGGTCGCCTCGTCACTGGGCAAAGGCCTCACCGCCTCCAGCCTCGGCAGCCTGTTGAAGGCACGCGGCTTGCGGGTCACGATGCAGAAGCTCGACCCCTATCTCAACGTCGACCCGGGGACGATGAACCCCTTCCAGCACGGCGAGGTGTTCGTCACCGACGACGGCGCAGAGACCGACCTTGACATCGGCCACTACGAACGCTTCCTGGACGTGAACCTGCGCGGCAGCGCTAACGTCACGACCGGTCAGGTCTACGCGCAGGTGATCGCCAAGGAGCGTCGGGGCGACTACCTCGGCGACACGGTGCAGGTCATCCCGCACATCACCAACGAGATCAAGGAACGCATCCGGGCGATGGCCGACGACGACGTCGACATCGTGATCACCGAGATCGGCGGCACCGTCGGCGACATCGAGTCCTTGCCGTTCCTCGAGGCCGCTCG
>JALZMX010000181.1 GCA_030857985.1 Actinomycetota bacterium
CGCCACACCGAGCCAACATGGACCGGCCGTGCTGCTGCGGGCTAACGTTCGCTGCGTGAACGAGCACGTCGCCACCGACGGCCACGGATCCACCGCCGGCACGTCGCGCTCGAGAGGCGGCCGGCGCCTTGTCCGCTGGTTGGTCGTCACTCTCATCGTGCTCGGCGCCGTCTTCTTCGCCGGTGGTGGCTGGTTCTTCTCCGGGGAGATCCGCGACGGAGCGCTCGATGTTGATCCAGCGGATCAGGAGATGGGCCTGAGCGTCGCTGCGGTGACACCGGGAGCGATCACCCTGGAGGAGACCAGTGGCGACGAGGCGGCTCTGACCAGCGAGCAGACCTACGGCCTCGTCTGGCCGACCGGGTACGGGCAGATCTCAGGTCCGGTCCAGGTGCGCGGCTCTGAGGTGACCAGGCGGCTCAGGGTGCTCGATGGTTCGGCACCGACGTCGGGTCAGCCCGCTGGTCTGGACCGCGATGCGTTTCCCGACGACCCAAGAGTCGCGCTCGGCTCGCCGGTCCGCCAGGTGCAGTATCGCTCGCCCGCCGGCTCGTTCCCCGCATGGCTCACTGCCGGCGAGGGTCGCACCTGGGCAATATTCGTGCACGGACAGACGGCCACCCGGGCCGAGGCGCTGCGCTCGATGCGTCTCGCCGCCGACCTGGGCATCCCGGCGATGGCGATCACCTACCGCAACGACGCTGGTGTCGCCGGCGACACCAGCGGTTTCTACGGTTACGGGCAGACCGAGTGGCCAGACCTCGAGGGTGCCGTTCGTTACGCCACCGCCCATGGCGCCGATCGGGTCGTCCTCTTCGGTTACAGCATGGGCGGGGCGATCGTGGCGGCGTTCCTGCAACAGTCGGCCCTTGAGGGCGACGTCAGCGCGGTCGTGCTGGACGCCCCGATGCTCGACCTGGGCGCGACCGTGAGCCTCGGGGCCTCCCAGCGTTCGCTTCCGATGGTCGGGCTCCCCGTTCCCGACGCCCTGACCTGGACCGCGAAGCAGCTGGCCGCGGTGCGCTACGACCTGGACTGGGACGCCCTGGACTACGCCTCCGACCCTGCCTGGGTGGACATGCCGGTGCTCGTCTTCCACGGCGACGCAGACCAGAAGGTGCCTCTGGCCACCAGCCGGCGGCTGGCCACGGCTCGCCCTGACCTCGTGCAGCTCGAGGTCGTCCCCGATGCCGGCCACGTCGAAGCATGGAACGCGAACCCGCGCACCTACAACGCCGCGCTTCGAGACTTTCTGCAGCGATGAGCCCGTCGGCGCCGACCTCGACGTAGGGGCGCAGCGCCGAGGAGTTCAAGGTCGAGGCGTGACCTTTCTCTCAGACCCGCGTTAATGGTCCCGTACCCGTGTGCGCGGCGGACCGCCGCGTCCCAGGCCTGACACGAAAGGGTGCCTCCCATGCCCGCACGCTCCTCGACTCCCCGCCGACTCTGGCTCGCCGGCGTCGGCCTGCTCAGCACCGCCGCGCTGCTCGCCGGCGCCACCACACTTCCCACGGCTCAGGCCGTGGACACGGCTGGCGAGGCCGACTCGGTCGTCCCCGGGTTCCTGGGCGGTGACCAGGGGCTCGACGACCTCGACAACCGCACCGGCAAGGTGGCGCCTTCCAGCGCCGCGCGCTCCAGGGTCGACGCCCTGGGCGCCGAGGCCCAGTGGAACCAGTTCGGCACTCCTTCCTCGCTGATCAAGTTCCGCGGCTACCTCGCCACCGGCCTCGGCAGCAACCCGGTCAAGGCCGCCCGCACGTTCATCGCGAACAATCGGGTGCTGTTCCGCCTCTCGACGACCGGCGTGAACAACCTTGAGCTGCTCAACGACTCCAGGATGGCCGACAGTCGGGGCCACGCCGTGTTGTTCCGGCAGGCGTTCGGCGACCTGCGTACCGCACAGGACGGCCTGATCACGGTCGGTGTGGTGGACGGCAAGGTCGCCTACGCCTCCTCCTCAGCGGTGGGTGACGGCAACAGGCCGGCGGCGGCGTCGCTGGCGCCCGTCGACGCGTGGAAGCGCGCCGCCGATAGCATCGGCGTCGCGACCACCGGGATCAGCAACTTCCGGAAGGACAACAGCTGGACTGTCTTCTCGGTCGATGGTCTGAGCCAGCCACAACGGTCCCGCCTGGTGGCGCTGCCGACGCCGACTGAGGGGGTACGGCCGGCGTACGAGACGATCGTCCACGACGCCCGCACGTCAGACGCCCACGGCCACCCCTTCGCCTACACCATCTTCGTCGATGCCGTCGACGGCAAGATCTGGTACCGCACCAACCGGGTGAACCACCTGGACGCGGGCCAGCTGGCACCGGCCCTGGCGCCCACCGCCGGCGCGTTCACCGGCAGGTACGAGCCTCCGGCGTGCGGCTCGATGCACCCGATCCAGGTCGACGCAGACATCCGGAGCATCTACGTCGCGGCGTCTGCCGCGCCGGTGCCGCAGGACATCATCCTCAACCTGTACGACCCCTCCGGGACCCTGGCGGCATCGTCGGACATCCCCGTCGGCGACAACCCGGAGGTCATCCAGTACTCCCCGGGCGGTGAGCTCGCGGTGGGCGAGTGGAACGCAGAGGTGTGCCCGTTCAACCCGCAGGAGCAGGGGCCCTCTGACTACGCCGGCTCCTTCTTCACCAGCGAGCAGGGCGTCTCGACGTTCCCCTTCCCGCCGAGGTGGAAGTACTTCCTGCAGAACCCGCCGTTGAGCGGCAGCAACACCGACACGCGGATCGTAGGCTGTTTCACCCGTGCGGACGGGCAGACCGCGGGCGGCACGCTGCCTGCAGGCTGCGACCGCGAAGAAGGCAACGTCGCCGCCCGGCAGCCGTGGGACGTCGACGGATACACCAGCGTGCCGACGTTCACCACCCGCGGCAACGCCGCTCTGTCGTCCGAGGCCTGGCTGAACTTCCGCGGCCCGGGACCGTTCGGTCAAATGCCGACCAGCCCACAGCGTGAATACATCTACCCGTGGACCGACCAGTGGCGTGACGAGAAGTGCGCCCCGACGGTCTTCACCACACCACAGCGCAACGACATCGACGCCGCGACGACCAGCCTGTTCGCCAACCACAACCGGATGCACGACTGGTCGTACTTCCTGGGCTTCACCGAGAACAACTACAACATGCAGTTCAACAACTTCGGCAACACCGCACCGGACCGGCAGAACGACCCAGAGCTCGGCCAGTCGCAGGCAGGCGCCATCCAGGGTGGCTTCCCGAGCTTCACCGGCCGGGACAACGCCAACCAGACCACGCTGAACGACGGCATCCCCGGCATCACCAACATGTACCTGTGGCAGCCGCTGCCGGGGGCGTTCTATGCGTCCTGCACCGACGGCGACTACGACATGTCGGTGATCGGCCACGAGTACACCCACGCAATCTCCAACCGCATGGTCGCCGGTCCGGACCAGGGCCTGTCCTCCTCCCTCGACGGGCAGGCTCGGGCGATGGGGGAGAGCTTCAGTGACCTCACCGCCGTCGAGTACCTCAACGAGTACGACTACGTGCCGGTCGCCAACGAGAACCCGTTCGCGGTCGGGCCCTACGTCACCGGCGCCAGGGAAGCGGGCATCCGCAACTACGGGATGAACAACAGCCCGCTCAACTTCAGCGACGTCCAAGGGTATGACGGCAGCGGCAGCGGCAGCCCGCACGACGACGGCGAGATCTGGAGCGCGGTCAACTTCGACATCCGCCAGGCCCTGAACCGTCGCTACAACGGCTCGTTCCCGGCCGGGAACGAAGCTTTGCAGAAGCGCTGCGCTGCCGGGATCCTGCCTGCGGACAAGTGCCCGGGGAACCGGCGTTGGATGCAGATGGTGTTCGACGCCTACCTCTTGATCAGCAACGGCAACGCCACCATGATCGACGCTCGCAACGCCGCTCTCGCCGCCGACCGCATGCGCTACGGCGGGACGGCTCCGGGTCCGGACAACCAGAAGCTGCTGTGGGAGCAGTTCGCCCGCCGAGGCTTCGGCCAGTTCGCCAGCACCACCGGCACCGACGACCCGCAGCCGATCCCGAGTTTCGAGTCGCCACTGCAGACGAACGAGGCAACCTGGCGCTTCCGCTACGTCAACGAGAACGGCGGGATGGTCGAGAGCACCCAAACCTACGTCGGTGACTACGAGGGTCGCATCACGCCGGTCTTCGACACCGATCCGGCCACACCGCTGGACGACACCGCGAAGTTCGTCCCTGGCACCTACGACTTCGTGGTGCAGGCGCCCGGCTACGGCCTCACTCGGTTCACCCGCACCTTCGAGGCGAATCAGGACCGGCGCAACCGGCTGCTGCTGCTGACCAACTGGGCGTCGGCGAACAACGGGGCGACGGCTGTCGGCGACGGGGCCAACTTCCGGAACCTGATCGACGACACGGAGGCAACCAACTACGTGTCCGGCCCGCCCGGGTCCAGCTCCGACGGTGACGCGACGACGAGAGAGGTTCCGGGTCGGCAGGTCACCGTCGACCTCGCCCGTGGTCGGCACAAGGTCGACGTCGTCAAGGTCAGCGCGCTGCTGCGTTCCAACGCACCCGACGCCTGCGACCAGGGAGACGAGTGCGACCCGCAGGACCTCAGCCAGAACCGCTTCTCGGCACTGCGCCAGTTCGCGGTCGAGGTCTGCACCGCAGCCGCGGGCAACCAGCAGTGCGGCAACCGCAGCACGGTGGCTGCAGCCGGAGACGGTTGGGAGCGGATCTTCCGCAGCGCGGAGGACGCCTTCCCCGGTGCCGTGCCGCGACCGCTGTCGCCGCAGTTGATCTTCCGC
>JALZMX010000189.1 GCA_030857985.1 Actinomycetota bacterium
CAGCCTTGCGCCACCACGTCGGCACCGGCCGACTCTTCGAAGGTGATGCGGCCGTCCCGGACAACGAGGTCGCGGTGCTCGCCTTCGGGGAGTACGACGCCACGGACACAGAACGGCTGGCTCACGACACCGCACCCTATCCAGCCACCCCCGCGCCCCGCCCCCTCCCTCCCGCCGACCTTGCGCATCAGCACCACCCCCTCCCGCCGACCTTGCGCATCTGCGCCGCGTCAACGGCGCAAGCGCTAATGCGCCGGGTCTTCGAGTCACCCCTCGGAGGCCTCCCGTGTCCCTGCACGGGCGATCCACCCAACCTCGCCGCCTACCACCGCGGCCGGTCATCCCTGGCTGTGCGACTCAAGTCGGCGGCGTCGGGACGGAGCGCGCCAGGGTGCGGATGCGGGACCTCGATGCGACGGAGGTCAGCTGCCCGGAGGCATCAGATGGCGGAACTCCTTGGGTAGCTCGAAGTCCTCGGGCAGGTTCGGCGTCTCGGCCTCGTCGAGTCCGAAACCGGCACCGGGGTTGACGCCCGCCCCGGAGGAGCGCTGCCCCACCGCGGCCTGCTGCTGCGCGCGCTTTGCGGGGTTGCCCGAGCCGCGCTTCGGCTTGCCCTTCTTCGCCGGCTGGCGCGACTTCCCCCGCTTGCCGGGCATCCCGGGCATCCCGGGTATCCCTGGCATCCCGGACATACCCGGGATGCCGCCGCCACCGGCGATCGCGCTCATCATCTTGCGCGCCTCGAAGAATCGGTCGACGAGGTTGTTCACCTCACTGACCGCAACACCGGAGCCGTGGGCGATCCGGGACCGTCGGGATCCGTCGATGACCTTGGGCTCAGCCCGCTCCCCCGGCGTCATGGACTGGATGATCGCCGCGATGCGGTCGATGTCGCGCTCGTCGATGCTCTCGATCTGGTCCCGGAACTGCGCCATCCCGGGCAGCATCCCGAACAGCTTCGACAGTGAGCCCATCTTGCGGACGGCCTGCATCTGCTCCAGGAAGTCGTCGAGCGTGAACTCCCCGCCCTTGCCACGCAGCTTGTCGGCAGCCTTGGTGGCCTGCTCGGCGTCGAATGTCTTCTCTGCCTGCTCGATCAGCGTGAGCATGTCGCCCATGCCCAGGATGCGCGACGCCATCCGGTCCGGGTGGAAGACGTCGAAGTCGGTCAGCTTCTCCCCCGACGACGCAAACATCACCTGGCGCCCGGTCACCTGGGCGACCGACAGCGCTGCACCACCGCGGGCGTCGCCGTCGAGCTTGGTGAGTACGACGCCGTCGAATCCGACGCCGTCCAGGAAGGCGTGTGCGGTGGTGACCGCGTCCTGCCCGATCATCGCGTCGACGACGAACAGCACCTCGTCCGGTGACACAGCGTCGCGGATGTCGGCCGCCTGGCGCATCAGCTCCTCGTCGATGCCGAGGCGTCCGGCGGTGTCGACGACCACCACGTCGTACAGGGCTCGTCGGGCCTCGGCGACACCGCCGCGGGCCACCTGGACCGGGTCACCGACACCGTTGCCCGGCTCGGGGGCCCACACCGTAACGCCGGCCCGGTCGCCGACGATCTGCAGCTGGTTGACGGCGTTGGGGCGCTGGAGGTCCGCCGCCACGAGCATCGGCGAGTGCCCCTGGTCCTTGAGCCATCTGCCGAGCTTGCCGGCCAGCGTGGTCTTGCCCGAGCCCTGGAGTCCGGCCAGCATGATCACCGTCGGCGGTTTGGACGCGAACCGCAGCCGACGGGTCTCGCCACCGAGGATGTCGACGAGCTCCTCGTTGACGATCTTGATCACCTGTTGAGCAGGGTTGAGGGCGTCGCTGACCTCGGCGCTGCGCGCCCGCTCCTTGACCGCGGCCACGAATGCCTTGACCACCGGCAACGCCACGTCCGCCTCGAGCAACGCGATCCGGATCTCTCGGCAGGTGGCATCGACATCGGCGTCGGAGAGTCGGCCCTTGCCGCGAAGGTTCTTGAACGTCGCGGCGAGACGGTCCTGGAGCGTTGCGAACAAGGCGATGGTCCTCAGTGCACTGGCGGGGGGAACCGACGGGTGATCCGCACCAGGGTATCCGCCGGGCTCAACTCGGCAGCAGGCGACAACGTCGTTCAGGCGGGTGCGTTCTGGCCGAGCAGGGCGTCGACGAAGGCGTCGGCCTCGAACGGCGCCAGGTCGTCTGCGCCCTCTCCCAGACCGACGAGCTTGACCGGCACGCCCAACTCGCGCTGCACCGCAACCACGATGCCACCCTTGGCCGTGCCGTCGAGCTTGGTGAGCACGATGCCGGTCACGTTCACCACCTCGCCGAAGACGCGCGCCTGCCGCAGACCGTTCTGGCCGGTGGTGGCATCGAGCACGAGCAGCACCTCGGTCACCGGGACCAGCTTCTCCACGACCCGCTTGATCTTGCCGAGCTCGTCCATCAGTCCGGCCTTGGTGTGCAGCCGTCCTGCCGTGTCGACCAGCACGGTGTCGGCTTCGCGCTCGATCCCGGTCCTGACCGCGTCGTAGGCCACGCTCGCGGGGTCGCCGCCTTCGGGGCCGCGAACCGTGTGTACGCCGACCCGGTCACCCCAGGTCTGCAGCTGGTCGGCGGCAGCAGCGCGGAACGTATCCGCCGCACCCAGCACCACATCGGCGTCCTGGGCGACCAGGACCCGGGCGATCTTGCCGACGGTCGTGGTCTTGCCCGACCCGTTGACCCCGACCACCAGTGCGACACCCGGTCTGGCCTCGGATCGCGACACCTTCAGCTCACGATCGAGAGAGGGGTCGACCAGCGCGACCAGCTCGTCCCGCAGGATTCGCCGCGCCTCCTCTGCCGATTCCACACCCTCCACCCGCACCCGGTTGCGCAGCCTCTGCACCAGCTCCTGCGTCGGGGCCACACCGAGGTCCGAGGTGAGCAAGGTGTCCTCGATCTCCTCCCAGGTGCCCTCGTCCACCCGGTCACGCGTGAGCAGCGCCAACAACCCGCCGCCCATCGTGCCTTGGGAGCCCGCCAGCCGAGCCCGCAACCGGATCAGGCGACCCTGCACCGGCTCGGGACGCTCGACCTCCGGCGACGGGGCCACGACCTCCGGCTCCGCGAGGTCGGGTTCGGCGAGGTCCGGCTCCAGCGTCCCAGTCTCCACAGCGCCGGGCAGGGGTGGCGGCGTACGACGGGGTCTGCGCAGCGCGCCCGCGACGAGCCCGACGCCACCCAGGACGGTGAGAGCGGCGAGAACGACGATCAGCCAGAGATATTCACCCACGGTGTCTCATCCTCTCAGACCGCCGGGACCGCTCGGTGCGGCCCGTCCGCCGACCTCTGGTCGCCTGCGTTCGGCCACATGCGACTCATCTGTACCAACTGTGGTTTCCGTTGTGGACAACGGTTTTCGGGGCGGAGAGTGTCGGTGGGCTCTGGTTGGCTGAAGCCATGTCGAGCCAGTCGCAGACAGCGTTGCTGGACCGTTTCGAACAGACGGTCGGCGAGGTGGGGCTGCTCGAAGCCGGTGAACAGATCACGGTCCTGGATGCGATGATCAGCCGGTTGCAGGCCCGCCAAGCCGACGCGGCGCGGCGGCTGGAAGCCGACGGTGGCCTGGATGGCAGTGGCTGCAAGACCGTCGGTTCGTGGCTGCGGCTCCGGCTGCGTCGCGACGCCGGTGCGCACCGCATCGCCCGACGGGCAAAGATGCTGGTCGAGTTGCCGAACGTCGCGGCGGCGTTCGGCGCCGGCCAGATCAACGACGAACACGTCGACACCCTGATCGCAGGGATGAAGTGGTGCGGACGCGAGGCGATCGTGCGGCACGAGCAGACGCTGCTGCAGCTCTGTCGCGACGCCTCGGCCAAGGAGCTGCGCCAGGCCCTGGAGGAGTTGGCCGAGCTGGAGGACCCCGACCGGGACGAGCAGCGGGTCAAGGCCCACGGCGAGCGCTTCTTCACGCTGCGCCGGGTCGGTGACCTGATCCACGTGGACGCAATGGTCGAACCCAGCATCGGTGAGGCACTCAAGACCGCGGTCGAGGCCGGTGCCGCGCCGGTCGCGGGTGATGGTCGCAGCCTGGCCCAGCGCCGCGCGGACGCGTTCGCCGAGCTGGTGCTGCGCGGCATCGGCGCCGACACCGACCCCGGCGCCAGCCGCCTGCGCCCCCAGGTGTCGCTGACCGTGTCGCTGGAGACCCTGGCCGGCCTCGGCGGACCCAAGCCGCTGCTGGCGCACTACGGGGTGGTTCCGACCGACACCGCTCGCCGGCTGTGCTGCGACGGGGCGCTGGCCCGCGTGGTGCTGGACACCGCCACCGGTCTACCGCTCGACGTCGGGCGCAGCCACCGACTCGCTACCCGCCGCCAACGCAAGGCGCTCAAGGCCCTGTTCCGGCACTGTGTGTTCCCCGGCTGCACGGTGCCGTTGCGGTTCTGCGAGATCCACCACCTCGACTGGTGGTCGCGCGGCGGCGGCACCGACCTGCCCCTGCTGCTGCCTTACTGCTGGGCACACCACCACTTCCTGCACGAAGGCGGCTTCACCGTCACCAAGTGCGGCGACCGGCTGACTCACCGCCGCCCCGACGGCCAGCCCCTGCCCGACCCCGACCCACCTCTGCAACACGCGCTCCAACAACTCGGCCTCGACGCCCCGACATCAGCGAGCCGCCCACCCGACGAATCCCGCGGCCCGCCACGCGCGGCTTGATGTGGCCTGACCGGCTCGGGCTCCCGATCCCCGAGTTCGCTCGCCGCTTTGCGCTACTCAGGTGAGGCCACCTATCCCCGTCGGTCCTGGATTGGCGACGGCGCTCAATGACGCTCACGAACCCCAGGACGCGTTCATGGCGTGCAGTGGACCGCGATGACACTGCGACGAGGAACGCGCGGTCGTCATCGTCAAGGGCGGCGAGAGCCGAATCTACCCAGGCGACCCAAGCGCCCAGCGCCCAGCAGCCGACCGACCCCCCGCCCATGTTGTTGCAAGCGAGGGTCGGTCGTCCGATGTTGCCGGCTGCCGTCACGCGGTGGCTGGGTGGGCTCAGCGTCAGTAGGACTTCTTGACCCACCG
Source organism: Actinomycetota bacterium (assembly GCA_030857985.1). GTDB lineage: Bacteria > Actinomycetota > Actinomycetes > Propionibacteriales > Nocardioidaceae > JALZMX01. Next base: position 5,047 of record JALZMX010000189.1, read on the forward strand.
GATGGTGATGTAGTCCTTGACGTCCTCGTCACCGCAGCCGTCAGCGTCGGCGTCGGAGCACCACACGACCCGCTGGCGACCGTCGCCCCGGTTCTTGTTCATCCGCGCGTGGAACTCCTCGTCGCCCGCCGTGCCCGGCAGGGCGCTCTCCTGGTAGCCCGACTGGAAGCAGAGGTCGTTGCGGCCGTCACCGTTGGTGTCTCTGAGGATGGCGTACTTCGGTCCGGTGCCGTCGGGGTCTGGGCACGCGCTGATGTAACCGACACCGAAGCTCTGGAACGACGCCGGCCCGTCGGCCTTGTTGCCGTTCATGTCCAGGAAGCAGGCGTCGTTGTGCACGTTGCGGTCGCCGGGGTTGCCGCTGGCCCTGCTGCTGATGCGCTGGCGGTCGTACTGGTCGGGGTTGCGGCAGCTCGAGTCGGGGTCGACGTTCGGGTTCGCGCCGCCGTCGCCGTTGATGTACGACGCGGCGCGGAACGCTCCCCGACCGCCGTCATCGTCGCCACGGCCATCGTCGCGACCGCCTCCGTCATGCGAGGCGAACGCGCCGGTAGCACCGACGGCGAGTGCTCCGACACTCACGCAGGCCATGACTGCTGTTCGAGAGAAACTCATCTGCGGACTCCTTACGTGGTGTGCGCCCGATTCGAGCCGGGCACCTGCGGTGTGGACGTTCAACGGTGTATACGTCCGCAACCGCCGCCACGTTGATCTCAGTGACCGCAGGTTCTCGGTGCACGGTTGGCCGGCAGACGGCGCACCGGCTCGAGTGGTCGCGCCCGAACCAGGTACGGCGGCGCTGAGATCAGGCCGACTCGGCCTCGCGCAGCCGCTGGCTGATCACCGTGGTGACCCCGTCGTCGCGCATGCTCACGCCGTACAACGCGTCGGCCACCTCCATCGTGCGTTTCTGATGGGTGACCACGACCAGCTGGCTGCTCTGGCGCAGCTCCTCGTAGATCTCGAGCAGTCGGCCCAGGTTGGTGTCGTCGAGCGCTGCCTCCACCTCGTCGAGGATGTAGAACGGGCTCGGCCGGGCCTTGAACAGCGCGACGAGGAACGCCACCGCGACCAGCGAGCGCTCACCGCCGGACAGCAGCGACAACCGCTTGACCTTCTTGCCCGCCGGGCGGGCCTCGACCTCGATACCGGTAGCGAGCATGTCGGTGGGGTCGATCAGCACCAACCGGCCCTCCCCACCGGGGAACAGCCGAGCGAAGACGACCCGGAACTCCCGCTCCACGTCGGCGTAGGCCGAGGCGAAGACCTCGAGCACCCGCTCGTCGACCTCGCGGACGATGTCGAGCAAGTCGCGGCGGGTCCTTCTCAGGTCCTCCAGCTGCTCGGTCAGGAACTTGTGCCGCTCCTCGAGCGCACTGAACTCCTCCAGCGCCAGCGGGTTGACCCGGCCCAACAGTGCCAGCTGTCGCTCGGCGGCCCGCAGCCGCTTCTCCTGCTCCGCACGTTGGAACGGCACCGGGGCGGGCTCGGTCTCCCGTCGCTCACCTGGTGGCGCCGGCGAGGCGGGCACGAGGGCGTCGGGACCGTAGTCGCCGATCAGCGTCCGCACGTCTAGCCCGAGCTCGTCGACCGCACGTTCCTGCAGCGCTTCGACGCGCAACCGTTGCTCGGTCCTGGCCACCTCGTCGCGATGCACGGTGTCGGTCAGGCGGGCCAGCTCGGCGTCGAGCTCGCGCAGCCGGCCGCGCGCCTCGGACAGCTGCTGCTCGTGCCCGCTGCGGTCGCGCTCGACGGTCGAGCGGGTCTGCGCCGCGGCGCGCAGCGAGTCCTCGAGCCTGGCGAGTACGACGACGGTGGCGCGCCGCACCTCCTCGGCCACGGCAGCCTCATGGACCCGACTCGCACGACGCGCCACCGCCCGCGCCCGCAGCTCGCGCTCTCGACCGGCAGCCGCCAACAACCCGTCGGCCCGGCCGTGCAGAGCTCGGGCCCGCTCCTCAGCGGTGCGCAGCAACAGCCGCGCTTCCATCTCGCCCTCCCGGGCTCGGCCGGCGAGATCGGCGAGCTGTTCAAGGTCACCGGTCTCGGGCTCGACGTCGGGAGTTTCCTGAGCAACCCGAAGTCGTTGCTCGAGCTCGGACAGACCGGCCAGGTCACGCTCGTGCGCGGCCCGTGCCTCGTCGATCGCGTGCGCGAGGCGCTGGGCCTCAGCCCGAGCCGATCGAGTCGCCGAACCCCGCTGCCCGAGCTCCTCCGCGATGGCAGCCAGAGCCGCATCGGACTCGTGCAGCTTGGCGAGGGTGACGTCGACCCCCCGCTGCGCCTGCGCCCGTTCCTCCTCGAGCCGACCGGTCTCGAAGCGTAGGCGCTCGCAGCCGTGCACCGCGGAGCCGAGACGCTCGGCCGCATCGTCGACCGCGGCCTGAACCTCGATCAACGAGGGCGTCGACGACGAACCCCCGAACGCGAAGTGTGCACCCAGGACGTCACCGTCGCGGGAGACCGCGACCACGTCGGGTACGGCGGCCACCAGCTGCCGGGCGGTCATCAGGTCGGGTGCGACGGCGACCTTGTGCAGCAGCCGGCGCAGGGCCGGCTCGATCGGCTCCGGCGCGTCGACCACGTCGACGGCATAGCAGGCTCCGGCGGGCAGCTCGGCCCACCCGGACTCGTCGAGCGGAGCACCGGCGAGAAGTATCCCGGCTCGGCCGAGGTCGTCGGCCTTCAGACGTGCGATCGCCTCCAGGGCGGTGTCGATGGAGGTGAGCGCGACCGCATCGGCAGCCGATCCGAGCGCCGCCGCGACAGCGGTCTCGTAACCGGCGCGCACCGAGATCAGCGCCGCCACGGAGCCCAGCAGGCCCGACACCTGGTCGGTCGCGGCAAGCAGCGCTCCGGCTCCGTCCCTGCGCGTCAAGCCCAGCTCCAGCGCCTCCTTGCGGGCAGCCAGCGCCGCCCGTTCGCGTTCGGCGGTCTGGGTTTCCTCGCGAGTCTTGGCCAGCCGCTCGGTCAGGTCGTCGAGCAACGACTGGGCACCCTCGTGCTCGGCGTCGAGGCCGTGCTCACCGGCATCGAGGCCGGCGACCCGGGTCTCGAGCGCGGTGAAGTCCCGCTGCGACCGCTCCGCGCGGCCCACAGCCGCCTCGCGGGCGGCGCTCAACCGGCCGATCTCGGCCTCCGCGGCCGCGGCGCGGCTCTCGAGCGCGTTGACCTGGCCGGTGAGCCGGGCAAGCCCTTCCCTGCGGTCCCCGGTGGCACGGAGCAGCCCGGCGAGCCGGCGCTCCTCCCCGGCGTGCGCGGCTTCCGCCTGCCGGCGGGCGCCGATTGCCGCCCCGAGCGTGACCCGGTCCGCCTCGACCTCGGCGGCGATCTGCGCCTCCTGGGCGCGGACGTGGTCGGCCTCGGCCTCGAGCTGCGTCGGGTCACGGCCCTCCCGGCCGTCCTCCTCGGGCTCGGCCGCGAGGTTGCGTATCCGCTCGGCGGCCAGACTCTGGGTGCCATGGATCCGCTCACGCAGGCCGGACAGGTGGTACCACGTCTCCTGCGCACGGGTGAGGCGCGGTGCATCGGCGCGCACCGTCTGCTCGAGCCGGGTCTCCTGCTCCCGGATCTGCGCCACCTCGCTCTCCACCGCCGTACGCCGCTCGCGAAGCGCGGACTCGTCGGCAATCTCCTGCTCGAGCGTGCTCCGGGCCCGGACGAGGTCGTCGGCGAGCAGCCTCGCCCGTGAATCACGCACCTCTGCCTGCACGAACGCGGCCCGGCGGGCTACCTCGGCCTGGCGACCCAACGGCTTGAGCTGGCGGCGGATCTCCCCCACCAGGTCGGTCAGACGGTGCAGGTTGGCGTCGGTGGCGTCGAGCTTGCGCAGCGCCTTCTCCTTGCGCTTGCGGTGCTTGAGGACGCCGGCCGCCTCCTCGATGAAGCCTCGCCGTTCCTCAGGCGAGGCGTGCAGCACCGCGTCGAGCTGGCCCTGCCCGACGACCACGTGCATCTCGCGGCCGATGCCGGAGTCGCTGAGCAGGTCCTGTACGTCGAGCAACCGGCAGCCGTGACCGTTGATGGCGTACTCGGAACCACCGTTGCGAAACATAGTCCGCGCGATCGTCACCTCGGTGTAGTCGATCGGCAGGGCGCCGTCGGCGTTGTCGATGGTGAGCACCACCTCGGCGCGACCCAGCGGAGCACGGACCGCGGTGCCGGCGAAGATGACGTCT
>JALZMX010000199.1 GCA_030857985.1 Actinomycetota bacterium
AGCTCGGCGACGCGGTCGAACCCGGAGGCGAGCTCCTCACGTCCCTCTGCCACTCGCGCTCCTCACTCGGGTCGCGTGCTCGCGACGCTGCCATCCTCGGGCCAGGCGACGTACGTTGACCTGCCGGTTGTCGGTGCCAGCGATTAGGGTCTCAGGATCGCCGCCGAACATTGGACAGCGCTGCAGGTCGAAGGGGGGTTCCCGTGCCGTTTCACATCATCGGGTCGGGCTACGGCCCTGAGGCGCTGCACGCGTTGCGCGACGTGGTTGCCGGGCCCAAGGCAGCCGATCCGCTGGCGCAGGTGACCGTGCTGGTGCCCACGAACATCGCCGGCATCGTGGCCCGTCGCTTCCTCGCCCGCACCGGGCTGGGCGGACGTCCCGGCGTCGCGGGGCTGGCCGTCACGACGATTCCCCGACTCGCCGAGCAGCTCGCGGCCGCGGCGTTGCATCCCCGCCGCCCGGCCACCCGGTCGGTGGTCGCCGCCGCCTGGCGCAGCGCTCTGCGCGGCAACGCTGGAGTGTTCGCCCCGGTGGCGGAGCATCCGGCGACGATTCGGGCGCTGACCCAGGCGCACACCGAGCTGCGTGACCTCAGCGGTGGCGCACTCGACGCGGTGGCCGGCGCCTCGACGCTGGCCGCCGACCTGGTCCGGTTGCATCGCCGGGTGACCGACAGCCTGACGCCGCAGTGGTACGACGTGACCGAGCTGCTGCGTCGCGCCGGGGCCGTCTCCGGTGCCGACGGTGCCGCCGCCGTGCTCGGCAGCGTCGTGCTGTACCTCCCGCAGGCCCTCACCCGGGCCGAGGCGTCGTTCGTGACCGCGCTCGCCGAGCGGGCCGAGGTGAGCGTGGTCGTCGGGCTGACCGGGGTCGACCGCGCCGACCGGGTGGTGCTCCAGTCCCTGCATCGGCTGGGTCTCGAGGATCCCGTCTGCGATTCACCGGTGCGACCGACGGCGCACGAGGTGCTCAACGCCTCCGATTGTGACGACGAGGTCCGCTGCGTCGTACGCGACGTCGTCCACGCGCTGCGACACACCCCGGCACACCGGGTCGCGGTCCTCTACGCCAGCGCCACGCCCTACTCCCGGCTCCTGCACGAGCACTTCCGCGCCGCAGACATCGCAGTCAACGGCGCCGGCACCCTGGCCGTGCACGAGCGAGCCGTGGCCCGCTGCCTGCTGGCGCTGCTCGCGCTGGCGCAGGAGCACCGGCCGGAGCAGATGATGCCACGCGCCGAGGTCTTCCGGATGCTCGCCGAGGTCCCGACCCACGATCGCGACGGCGCGCTCATCCCGGTCTCCCGCTGGGAGCGCATCTCCCGCAGCGCCAGTGTCGTGTCCGGCGAGGGCTGGCAGCGCCGGTTGCTCGGCTACGGCGAGGAGGAGCAGCGCGTCATCGACCGCGAAGAGGGTTCCGACGCACCGCGACAAGGGGTCGTCGACCGCTGCGGTCGCAACATCGAGGCCGCCGACGCGCTGCGCAGGTTCGCCACCTGGCTGCAGCAGCGGCTCGCCGTAGCCGCGGAGCTCACCGGATGGGGCGAGCTCGGGACCTGGGCGCTCGGGCTCTTCTCCGACCTGGTCGGCGACGACGCCGCGCTGGCCAAGCTCCCGCTCGAGGAGCAGCATGCCGCCGTCGCCGTCCAGCGAACCTTGGCCGGCCTGGCCACGCTCGACAGCCTCGAGTCCGGCGCCGACGTGCAGCTCCTGAGCGACGTGGTCGAGATCGAGCTGTCCGCCGCGCTGCCACGGATCGGTCGGTTCGGTGAGGGTGTGCTGGTCGCGCCGCTGTCGACGGCGATCGGCCTCGATGCCGACGTCACCTACGTCGTGGGTCTCGCCGAGGACATCTGCCCCGGGCGCCTGCATGAGGACCCTCTGCTCCCCCAGCGGGTCCGCGAGGCCAGTGCCGGCGAGCTCCCGTCCTACCGCGACCGCCTCGACGCCCGCCACGGCCACCTGCTCGCCGCTTTCACCTCGGCCCCTCGGGTGGTGGGATCGTTCCCGCGCGGCGACCTGCGCCGCAGCACCGGACGGCTGCCGAGCCGGTGGTTGCTACCGACGTTGCGACAGCTCTCCGGGAACAGCGGCCTGATGGCCACCGAGTGGTCCCGGGCCGGCGGGCCGGCGGTGACCACGTCGCCGTCGTACGCCGGCACGATCACGACCACACCGGCACCGGCCAGCGAGCACGAATGGCGAGTCCGCGCGTCGAGTGCGAGGCACCCGCTGGCCGACCCAGTCGTCGACGCGGCGACCGCGATGCTGCGGGCCCGGTTCGGCTCGGACCTGACCCGCTTCGACGGCAACCTCAGCGGCGCCGGCGAACTGCCCGACCACGCCGCCGGCCAGCTGATCGTCTCCCCGACGGCGCTCGAGTCCTACGCGACCTGTCCCCATGCCTACTTCGTGCAGCGCCTGCTCAGGGTCCAGCCGCTGGAGCAGCCGGAGGAGGTTCTGACGATCAGCCCGCTCGACATCGGCAACCTGATGCACGAGTCGATGGATGACCTGGTCCGCGAGTGCGCTGGCAGCCTCCCGTCGTACGGCGCGGAGTGGACCCCCCGGCAGAAGCAGCGGCTGCGGGCGATCGCCGAGGCCAAGGCCGACGAGTTCGAGGCCCGCGGCATCACCGGTCACCCGCGGTTGTGGCGGCGGGAGCGGGCGCGCATCCTGGCCGACCTCGACTGGATGCTCGACGACGACTTCGAGCACCGGCACTGCATCGACGCCCGGGTCGAGCTGAGCGAGATGGCGTTCGGGATGGACGGCAAGGATCCGGTCGAGATCGTCGTCCCAGGTGGTCGGGTGCTGATGCGCGGCAGCGCGGACAAGGTCGACCGGACCCGCGCCGGCGCCATCGTGGTGACCGACATCAAGACCGGTTCGGCGAAGCGGTTCAGCGGGCTCAAGAAGGACCCGGTCGCCGGTGGGACCAAGCTGCAGCTGCCGGTCTATGCGCACGCCGCCCGCCAACGGCTCGGCACCCCGGCCACCGACGTGCAGGCGGCCTACTGGTTCGTGCGGGGGCTCAGCCGGGGCGAGCGGATCCCGGTCGACCTGGCAGGTGTCGAGACGACGTACGCCGAGACGCTCGACGTGATCGTGTCGTCCATTGCCACCGGGCTCTTTCCCCAACGCCCTCCCGACAAGCCCGACTTCGCCGCTTGGAGGCAGTGCGACTACTGCAACCCCGACGGCGTCGGTCATGGCGACGCCCGGTCCCGCTGGGAACGCAAGCGGGGGGCCCCCGTGCTCGCGGGATACGTCGGGCTGGTCGAACCGGACGCGCTGACCGGCGGGGAGGAGCAGTCGTGAGCCCGCTGGCCGACCAGGAGCACCGTGACCGCATTCGCACCGACACCGCCTCCACGTTGTTCGTCGAGGCGGGCGCCGGGTCGGGCAAGACCAGCGCGCTGGTCGAGCGGGTGACCACGCTGGTGCTGCGCGACGATGTGCCCCTGCACGACATCGCGGCAGTCACGTTCACCGAGAAAGCCGGCGCAGAGCTTCGTGACCGGCTCCGGGAGGCTTTCGAGAAGGCGCGGCGGGCCAGGGACGGCTCGGCCCGCAGCGTCCGCGCTCGGACCGCGCTCGAGGACCTCGACGCGGCGGCGATCGGCACCCTGCACGCCTTCGCCCAGCGCCTTCTCACCGGGCATCCGATCGAGGCCGCACTGCCCCCCCTGATCGAGGTCCTCGACGAGGTGGCCTCGTCGGTGTCGTTCGAGGAGCGCTGGCAGGCACTGCGGGTGCAGCTGCTCGACGACGACGACCTCGCCGACACACTGCTGGTCGCCCTGTCGGCGGGGATCACCCTGGACCACCTGCGCTCGCTGGCCCGCGCGTTCGGCGCCGACTGGGACCTTATCGACGACCGGGTGCTGAGTGCTCCGGCGCCCGCGGCACCCGTGCTGCCCGACCTGCAGCCGCTGGTCGAGGACGCGGCGCGGCTGCTGGCGCAGCGGGAGCACTGCCGCGACGATGCCGACCTGTTCATCGACCCGCTGTTGAGGCTCGGTGCCTGGGGTCGGCGGCTGGCCGTTGCCGGTGATGCCGGTCAGCAGCTCGAGGTGCTGGTGCAGGCGCGTGACCTGAAGTGGGGAGGGGGCGGCAGGATCGCCAACTGGGGCTGCGACCTGGCCGGGCTGAAGGCCGAGTGCAAAGAGCTGCAGCAACGCGCCGCCGGCCTCGTCGCCCGGGCCAACGACGCGGCACTGCGGGTGCTCGCGCACCGGATCGCAGGTCAGGTGCGGGTGGCGGCCGACGCGCGGCGGGCGGAGGGCAGGCTGGAGTTCCACGACCTGCTGGTGCTCGCCCGCAACCTTCTGCGCCACGACAAGGACGTCCGCGCGACCCTGCAGCAGCGCTACCGGCGGCTGTTGCTCGACGAGTTCCAGGACACCGACCCGATCCAGATCGAGCTCGCGGTCCGTATCGCCGGCGGCGCGCAGGCCGAGCAGCCGCGATGGGAGGACGTCGCGGTTCCACCGGGCTCGCTGTTCGTCGTGGGCGACCCCAAGCAATCGATCTACCGTTTCCGCCGGGCCGACATCGCGATGTACCTGTGCGCCCAGGACCGCATCGGCGAGCGGGTGGCGCTCAGCACCAACTTCCGCACGGTCGCCCCGGTGCTCGACTGGGTCAACTCCGTTTTCGCGGAGCTGATCCAGCCGGTGGCCGGTGCCCAGCCGTCGTACCAGCGTCTCGACCGGTTCCGCGACCGCCCGCCGCACGGACCCGCGGTGGTCGTCCTCGGTGCCGACGCCCATGCGGACAAGCCCAGCGCCGCGACCCTGCGGGGGCGGGAGGCCGTCGACGTGGCGGCGGTGATCCGGCAGGCGCTGGACGAGCAGTGGTCGGTCTGCGGCCGGGCACAGGGCTCCTGGCGGCCGGTGCGCCTCGGTGACATCGCGGTGCTGGTCCCGGCGCGCACTTCGCTGCCGTTCCTCGAAGATGCGCTCGACACCGCGGAGGTGCCCTACCGGGCAGAGTCCAGCTCGCTGGTCTACCAGGCCGGCGAGGTGCGTGACCTGCTGGCGTCGGCGCGTGCGGTGGCCGACCCGAGCGACGCGCTGTCGCTGGTGACCGCGCTGCGCTCGCCGCTGTTCGGCTGCGGCGACGACGACCTGTGGAGCTGGAAGCAGGCCCGGGGGGCCTTCAACCTGCTGGCGCCCGCCCCCGACGCTCTCGAGGCGCACCCGGTCGCGCAGGCGCTTGACTACCTCGCGCGGTTGCACCGGCGGGCGCGATGGCTGACCCCCAGTGAGCTGCTCGGTGCCCTGGTCGACGACCGACGGATGCTCGAGGTCGCGGCCGGTGGTCCGCGGGCACGCGACCAGTGGCGCCGGCTGCGGTTCGTGGTCGACCAGGCACGCGCCTGGTCCGAGGTGGAGCACGGCGGCCTGCGGGCCTACCTGGACTGGGCGGCACGCCAAGGTGAGGAGACCTCCCGGGTGGCTGAGGCGGTGCTGCCGGAGACCGACACCGACGCGGTCCGGGTGATGACCGTGCACGCCGCGAAGGGTCTGGAGTTCCCGCTGGTGATCCTCTCCGGCATGTCCTCGCAACCCCGCTCGGCGCACGGCGTCCAGCTGCTCTGGCCGCCGGGGGGCGGTTATGCGGTCGGGTTGAACAAGCAGGTCCAGACCAACGACTTCGAGGCGGTCAAGCCGGTCGACGAGCAGATGGACGCCTTCGAGCGCCGTCGGCTCCTCTACGTCGCCAGCACGCGGGCCCGCGACCATCTGGTGGTCTCGCTGCACCGAAGCCAGCGCAGCCGCGACAGCACGAAGGCGACCAATGCCGAGCTGCTCGCCGACGCCGGCGCAGCGGTCGCGGGTGCGGTCGCGTTCACCGGTGCCATCGCCACCCCTGACACCGTCGTCGCCGAGCCCGTCGAGCCGCCGCCGGAGTGGGCCTCGTGGCTGGCCGGGGTGCAGGCGTCGCGGGCCGCGAGCCGCTGGGTGTCGGCGCTCAGCGCGTCCGGGCTGGAGGGCAGCGAGCCGGCGGTGGCGCTGAACGAAACGAAGGAGCCGCCCGGAGCCGCCAAGGGCGCCCGCGACGTCGAGCTGCCGCCGTGGAGCAAGGGCCGCTACGGCTCGGCCGTCGGGCGGGCGGTGCACGGGGTGCTCCAGTCGGTGGACCTCGTCTCCGGCGCCGGCCTCGACGACGCGGTCGCCGCCCAGTGCGTCGCCGAGGGCGTGGTGGACTACGCCGCAGTGGTGCGCGCGCTGGCGGGCTCGGCACTCGACTCCGATGTCGTCCGCCGCGCCGCCGCTCGCGAGCACTGGCGCGAGTCCTACGTCGGCACCGTGCGTGCCGACGGGACGGTGCTCGAGGGTTTCGTCGACCTGATCTATCGCGACGATGACGGCGCCCTGGTGGTGGTCGACTACAAGACCGACGCGGTGCCGACGGCCGCTCTGGACGCCCGCGTCGCCTACTACGCTCCGCAGCTCGCCGCCTATGTCGAGGCGCTCGATGCGGCGACCAGGGGACACGCCCGGGCGGTCGCCTTGTTCCTGAGCCCCGATCGTGCGCTCGCGCGAGACGTCCCGTGAGCATCCGTCGGCGGGTGGTCGTGCACGGCGAGGTGCAGGGCGTCTTCTTCCGCGACACCTGCCACCGCGAGGCCACGTCGCGCGCGCTGTCGGGCTGGGTGCGCAACCTGGACGACGGCTCGGTCGAGGCGGTCTTCGAGGGTGATCCGAGCGCGGTCGAGCAGCTGGTGCGCTGGGCCGAGCAGGGACCGTCGCAGGCGCGGGTGAGCGATGTGGAGGTGTACGACGAACCACCGGCGGGCGAGTCAGGTTTCGACGTCCGCTGACCGCAGACCCAGCTCGGCCACCGCGCGGTCCACGATCTGCTCGGGCGCCTCGGCCACGTCCACGACGACACCCGGCTCGTCGCCCTCCAGTGGCTGCAGGTCGTCCAGCTGCGACTCGAGCAGCTCCGGCGGCATGAAGTGCTCGCGGCCCCGCATGCGCTGCAGCAACAACCCCTTGTCACCGACCAGGTGCACGAACACCGTGCCGGGCACGCCGGAGCGCAGGATCTCGCGGTAGCGCCGCTTCAGCGCCGAGCAGGTCAGCACCGTGCTCTGCCCGGCGCCGTGCTGCTCGAGGCTCCAGCCCGCCAGCGAGCGCAGCCACGGCATCCGGTCCTCGTCGGTGAGCGGCAAGCCGGCCGCCATCTTGTCGACGTTCTCCTTCGGGTGGAAGTCGTCCCCTTCACCGAACTGCCAGCCCAGCCGGTCAGCCAGCCGCCGCGCAACCGTGGTCTTGCCGATGCCCGAGACGCCCATGACGACGACGTGCTGCGGCGCACCGGTGCTCACGAGGAACTCATGCCGGCCGCGTTCACCTTCCCTGGGTCGTGGCGAGCCAGCGGTCGGCTGTCAGCCGGGAAGCTTGGCAGCCAGCACGTCGATCGGCTTGATCTGCGGAGGTGCGCTCAACAGCTCGTCGGCCTTGTCCATCAGCGCCGCGGCGATGGGGCCGTCGAGGTGCGCCTGGCGACCCTCCTGACCGGGGAAGACGTCGTAGATGCCGAAGGTCGAGTCGTCCACCTTGTGCGCGAACCAGGCGATCGTGTCGTCCTCGTCCTGAGCGAGCGGCAAGGCACTCTCGAGGAACGCCGCCAGCTCGTCCTCCTTGCCTGGCTTGGCGACCAGTGTTACGAGCAGTCCTACGCTGACCATGAAGTTGGCTCCTTCTGCCGTTGTCGTACAGATCACCGTACCCACGCAGTGGAAGCTGCACGCCGTCAGTCGTGGTCCACGACGATCGGCGGGTAGACGATCTCGTTGTTCGGCGTGAGCGCCGTCATCAGATGTGGCCGCCCGTCGGGCAACAACCCGGACACGGGCGTCAGTCGTGCCTGCGCGGTGTCCAGCTCGACGACGAGCAGGTGTGCCTGCTCTGACCAGGCGCGCGTGCTGGCTTCGCCGAACTGCTGAGGCACGCCTTCGCGGAGCTTGGCGCCCGCGCCGGACACGACGTAGGTCCGTCCGGCGGCCTCGGACAGCTGGAAGTTGTGCTCGTGCCCGGCGAGAACGAGCCGCACGCCGCCCTGCTCGAACAGCGGTACCAGCGCCTCGAGCATCTGCGTGTCATTGGTGTGAGACGGGCCGGCGCAGTAGACGGGGTGGTGCGAGAACGGGATCCGCCAGCGCACCGAGTCGTCGGCGAACGTCGACTTCAGCCACTCCAGGTGCTCGGGGTCCTGGAAGAAGCGGTCGACGTGCTCGTCGGCGTCGGCCATCGACGTGTCGATGCAGACGAGCTCGACGTCACGGCCGTACCGAAGGCGGTAGAAGAGCCCCGGTCCGACCGAGGCGCGGTCCTGCTGCTGACCGAACCGCTCGTGCGTGTGGAAGTTGTCCTCCATCTGCGCGCGGTCGTCGCTGCCCTCGGTGTCGGTGGTGTCGTGGTTGCCGATCGCGGGATACACCGGGACCCGGCTGATCACATACCGGTAGGGCTGGAAGAAGCTGGAGTACCAGTCGTCGTCCTCCCCGCCGCTCTCGTCGCCGACCTGGCCCTGCTCGCCGCGGTAGATGTTGTCCCCGAGTGAGATCACGAAGCGCACGCCCAGGTCGTCGACGAACCGGTCCAGTGTCTCGGCTATCCGCCGCTGACGTCGGCTCGACTCGGAGTCGGAGCAGATGCCGACGCCGTAGTCGCCGAGCGCGATGAACCGGAGCAGCGGTGTAGGCGCCGTCGGTGCGGGCGCCGTACGAAAGCGCAGGTCGTAAGACCGTCCGGCCGGGGCGAGGTCGTAACCACCGCGGTCGGCAGGCACCCAGTCCCAACGTTCGCCCGCGGCCCATTGCGCACCCTCGACGAGCACGCGGTAGCGGTACTCCGTGTCGGGGGCGAGACCTTCGACCCACACCCAGGTGCGCTCCCCCGTCTCGGCACTCGCGACCACGTCGCCGCGGGAGTCGAGCACCTCGACCCGCGCGTCGCCGAAGGGCTCGGCGCCGCTGCCGATGCAGGTACGCCGGCCAGCAACCTCCTCGAGCTGCTCGTCGTCGACGATCTCCCACCGCTGATCCTCGTCGAGACGGCGGAACCAGAACGCGCCCCAGGCGACCAGAGCTCGATCGGAGGAGACGTCGACCAGGTGCACGAACGGCTCCATGTGGGTGTCCGCCCCACTCATGACCGTGTCTCCGGCGGGCTGAGTACGGCCGCTATCGCCTTCCAGCGGGCGATCTCGCACCCGTCCGTGCGGTTGTAGCGGGCGCTCACCGGCCGGCCCTTCCACACGCCCTCGACGGTGGCGGTCGCGGGCCCGCCGTACTGCTGGGTGCACATCCGGTCCGGCGGAACCGGAGCAAACGCGTCAGCGGTCCGTGTCAACGCGCGGCATGCCCCGCCCGGGTCGGGATGGTCCCCGCCGGGTGGGTCGCAGCTGAGGGTCCAGGTCCGTGGCGCAGAGTCGGTGTCGTCCCTCACGGCGACCGTCAGCCGCGTCGCCGCGCCGTCGTCGCCGGGCGTCATCGCCGATCCTCCTCGACTAGCCGGCGCGCCGCTGCATCCTTGCCTTGAGCGCGTCGCGCTTGTCCTCGAAGCGTGTCGCATCCGAGTCCAGCTTGTCGAGCAGTACGGCGAGCTCCTGGCGGGCCGACTCCCCCTGCTCGCTCAGACCCTCGACATCGAACACCTTCCAGTACTTCAGCACCGGCATCACCACGTCGTCACGGTGCTGGCGCAGGTCGTAGACACCGGCGACTGCCATCTCGACGGCCTTGCGCTGGAAGCCGGCGATGTCAGCGCCAGGCATCTCGAAGGTGGCGACCACGTCGGTGATCGCACGCATCGTCTGGTCGGGCGCCAGCTGCAGCGCGGCGCCGAGCAGGTTGCGGTAGAAGATCATGTGCAGGTTCTCGTCGGCGGCGACCCGGGCGAGCAGCTGGTCGCACACGGGGTCGCCGGTCATCCGGCCGGTGTTGCGGTGCGACACCCTGGTCGCCAGCTCCTGGAACGACACGTACGCCAGCGAGCGCAGCAGGTCCGACTGGTGCGCCGACACGTAGCCGTTGGCCATGTGGTCCATCCGCGCCCGCTCCAGCGCAATCGGGTCCACCGCCCGCTTGACCAGGAGGTAGTCGCGGATGGCGGCGCCGTGCCGGCCTTCCTCGGCAGTCCAGCGGTGCACCCACTCCCCCCAGGCCGCCTCGCGCCCGAAGAGCGCGGCGACCTCGTGGTGGTAGCTGGGCAGGTTGTCCTCGGTGAGCAGGTTGACGATCAGCGCCGACCGTGCCACGTCGGAGAGCGGGGAGTCCTCGACCGTCCAGGGATCACCGCCGAGTACGCCGTCGAAGGTGCGGCCCTCGCTCCACGGGATGTACTCATGGGGGAACCACTCCTTCGCCACCGTGATGTGGCGTTCGAGGTTCTGCTCCACCACCTGCTCGAGCTCGAGCAGCAGCGTGGTCTGGTTGAGCGCGGCGGTGGTCATGACGACGTTCCCTTCGGATCGGCTACCTACGGTATCGTAGGTTACGCCACCGTAGGTTGTCGCGCCTCGTGGTCCCGCCGGGCAGGAACAGCATCGTGTCGCCGAACTCGTGCCAGCGGTAGCGCGCGGATACCGCCTCGTCGTACGCCGCCGTCACCAGCTCGGATCCGGCGACGGCCTCCAGGAGCAGCAGGTGGCTGGCCTCCGGCGCGTGCAGGCCGGTGATCAGCCCGTCGACGACGCGGGCACGGTGCCGAGGCCCGAGCACGAGATCGGTCCAGCCGGCGGCCGGGTGCACCTCCCCGTGCGCGTCGGCGGCGCTCTCCAGGGCGCGGACCACCGTCGTACCGACCGCAACCACGCGACGTCCGGAATCGCGCGCGCCGGTGACGAGCCGTGCCGTCACGTCGGGCACGGCGAACCGCTCGGGCGTCGGGGGCTCGTGCGCCTCCGGACTGGAGAGGCCGGCGTGCAGCAGCACCGGCGCGACGACGATGCCACGGCCGACCAGCCGGGTCAGCAGCGTCTCGGTGAACGGGCGCCCGGCGCTCGGCATCTCGGCGCTGCCCGGCTGGTCAGCGAAGATGGTCTGCACGTCGGCAAGCGACCGGGCGCCTTTCACGTAGCCGTAACGGACCGGCCGTCCGTGACGGCGGAGGTAGTCCGCCGGTGTCGTCGGGCTCGCCGGAGTGGCACGCCAAAGCCGGCTGCCGAGCGCGTCGGTGTCGGGGTAGGACGCGTGGATGTCGAGGCGCAGCTCGCCGGGGAGTGTGAGGGTTTCGCCCGGGCGCACGTCGAGAGCCGGGCCGGTGGCATCGAGGCGGCGTAGCTCGACCACCCAGTCACCGTCGTCCAGCCTGGTGGAGACGTGCAGGGTCGCGGCCCGGCCGTCGCGTCGTACGACGTCGACCGCCGCGGGGAGTGTCGCGGAGGTGTTGACGACGACGAGGTCGCCGGGCGTCAGCAGCTCCGGCAGTTCACGAAAGACGTGGTGCTCCAGACGATCCCGGCTGGCAACGAGCAGACGCACCCCGTCACGGGCGAGGCCGCGCTGTTCCGGAGGGGCATCGGCCGCGCTACCGGCGGGCAGCGAGAAGCGCAGCGACCCCGTGGTCACGCGCTCACCCTGGTGCCGACATCGGCGGCCCGGTAACGCGCGCTGGGAAGGCTGCTGGTGGCGAGCCGCAGCAGCGCTGGTACGACGGTCTCGGGCCAGGGCCGGTCGGAGATGTCCTCGCCCGGGAACGCGGCCTGATGCAGGTCGGTGCGCATGTCGCCAGGGTCGAACGCGTAGATCCTCAGCTCCGGGTGCTCCGCGGCGAGGATCGCGGTGAGCTGGTCCAGCGCGGCCTTGGAGGAGCCGTATCCGCCCCATCCGCCGTAAGGCGCGACGGCGGCGTCGGAGCTGATGTCGATGATGCATCCGCCACTGCGGGTGAGGACGGGAAGGAGAGACTGGATCAGCGCCAGCGGCGCGAAGGTGTTGACCTCGTAGACCCGGAGGAGCTGGTCGAGCGGGTAGGCGGCCAACGACGGTTGGGGGCTCGG
>JALZMX010000212.1 GCA_030857985.1 Actinomycetota bacterium
GCCGGCGGCTTGGGCGAGCGCCTGCAGGTCATCGGGGTCGGAGGTGAGGATGTCGTCGCCGTCGCGGGACAGCACCACGACCGCAGCGTCGATGACGTCTGTGCTCCCGGCAGCCCCGAGCAGGACCCCCGCCTTTCGGCCGAGTGTCTCGTCCAGAGGCTGAACGTCCAGACCGGGCAGCAGGCGCGCGAGCTGCGCCTGGCGTCCCTGGCCACCGCGCCACACCTGGCCGAGCACCCCGCCATGGGTGAGCGGCGCGCGGCCCTGCTGTCGCTCGCGCTTGAGAAGGGCGAGAACCTCCCGATCTCCACGCTCAACGGCGATCAGGGCGCCGGCATCCAGAACGAGGCTCATGCAGCGCCTGGCTTCCGTGGCGCACCGCCGTCGTGGTGCGGCCCACGGACCACGAGCGCGCGCTCCCGGGTCCGGCGGGTCGCCTCGCGGATCTCTTCCTCGGTGATCTCGCCGTGGTCCGCCTCGTAGCGGTCCAGGAAGTCATCGAGCGCCTTCATCCGACGATCGTGCTCGACCTGCCGGCGCAGGGCGTCGTTCACCCAGGCGCTGAGGCTCTCCGCCCGACCTTGCGCCACCTCTGCGCGACCCGCTGCC
Organism: Actinomycetota bacterium; assembly: GCA_030857985.1. Classification (GTDB taxonomy): domain Bacteria; phylum Actinomycetota; class Actinomycetes; order Propionibacteriales; family Nocardioidaceae; genus JALZMX01. The sequence goes on from JALZMX010000212.1 coordinate 610, forward strand.
AGCATGTCGGCCGCTACGGTCGCCGACAGGCGTTCCCGGTTCGTCATACGAATATGCTACTGCCACGCGACGATCGTGGCACGGTGTGCTCAGGTCGCCGCGACAGCCTCGAGCACATCCAACCGGGCCGCCCGACGGGCGGGAAGTGCCGCCGCAAGCACCCCGGCGAGCGCCGCGACGACGACAATGAGCGCCAGCCGGCCTACCGCAGCGCGGTCAGCTTCTTGTCGCCGAGCCCCGCGAGCGCGGTGTCGCCGACCCAGATCTGGCCGCTGTCGACCGTGTCGAGGCCGGCGAGGCAGTGCATGAGGGTCGACTTGCCGGAGCCGGACGGGCCCATGACGGCGGCGAACTCGCCGGAGGTCACCTCCATCGTCACGCCGGCGAGGGCGGTGACCGCGGTGCTGCCCTTGCCGTAGGACTTGCGGACGTCGACGGCGCGAACGGCCCTGGCGCTCATGGACAGGCTCCTGGAGCTGGAACAGGCGCTGGGCGAGGCGGTGGAAAACATGTGCCGACCGTGGACCGTCGCTCGGGCAGGCGCATCAGGGACAGACCCGGACGGCGACCCTGAGAAGGGTCGCGCCCGTCAGGCCCGTCGACTCGCGGTCTCGACCGCCGCCCGTTGGTGGGGGAGCGGGTTGTCGGGGCCCGGCACGACGTCGGGAAACGGCGGCGGCGTCCCGCCGAACGACGGGCACAGCGCCTGGTGATCGCACCAGTCGCACAGCCTGGACGGCCGGGACAGGAACTCCCGCCGTTGGGTCGCCCGCTCGATCGCCTCCCACAGGGCGAGCAGCTTTCGTTCGGTGGCCAGCAGGTCGGCCTCGTCGGGGGAGTAGCGCAGGACCTCGCGGTCGCCGAGATACATCAGTTGGAGCAGACGAGGGATCACGCCGGTGGTGCGCCAGAGCACCAGCGCGTAGAACTTCATCTGGAACAGCGCCTTGCCCTCGAACATCGGCGCAGGTGCGCGCCCGGTGTTGTGGGTGGGGACGTAGTCCTCGCCGCACAGGTAGAGCGAGTCCGACGAGTCGACCTCGACGCACTGCGTCGCGACAGGTGCGACGGGCCGAACAGCGGCGATGGTGCGCCGCTGCTCTCGCCGGACGGTCCCGCCGGTGCGCACGGCTGACCTGGCTTGCCACTCGTCGACCTTGACGGCCTTGCGAGGCAGTGAGAACGGGTTGAAGCCGCGTGGCCGGAACTCCACGCGGTACGCAGTGCGCGACCCGCGAACGGCTTGGTAGGGCTTGCCGAAGAAGGTGCTCGTGCCGCCCAGGCTGTGGACCAGCTCTCTCACAGCGGTCGCCAGGCCATGCGTCGTCGTCACGAAGACCGCCCTGTTTCGCAGGTCGTTCCAGCTGCCGTCCGTGTCCATGAGGCCACAGAGAAGGGCTAGTCGTTGAGCCTGAGAGGCCCGCAGGTAGGCGTTGGGGACGTGCTTGTGACCGATCAGACCCGAGCGCGAGAGCAGTTCGGACAGCGACGCGTTCCAGCGCCCTGCCGGGAGGTGCTCGCCCTCTCGGAGACAACGCCGATGCTCGGTGGCCCGCCGGCGGACCATGCGGAAGCTGTCATGGCCGTAGGGGCACAGGTCCGGGCGCGGCCGCAGCAGCCTGATCGCGAGCCCGGTGCTGGTAGCCGAGTGCCGCTGCACCGTGACCTCGCCGTCCCAGTGCTCCTTCAGCAGGCGCAGCATGTCGTCGCTGTCCGGATGACCGACCGTGATCTGACCGCTGCGCGTCGCGCCGTCTCCCAGCCAGGCCCCCAGCAACCATGGGTCGATCGGCAGGTCGACCTCGGGCAGTTCGAGGGGCGCTGACGCGCGCACGAACAAGCGGCGTCGGGCCCGAAGGGAGGCCGGCCGCTCGGCGACCAGTCGTGCCAGCTCGTCCGTGTCGATCACGCACTGCTCGTATGCACCGCCGGAGCCAGAAGGCACAAAGACCGACCAGAGGTGCACGTTGTCGCACACGACGCGGCTGCCGTCGGTGAAGACCACCTCGTAGCAAGGTCTGCGGTGCACCTGGGACTTGACCAGGACCCGGCACGGACGGCCGTCGGCACCCAGGAGCTCGTCGCCCACGGCGACGGCGCCCATCGTCGTCCAACCGCTGGATGTCGGCAGGGGCGTGTCCAGTGCTAGGCCCTTGTAGTCCACGACCCTCACCTCGCCCGTGCGGGCGACGTCGAGCCGGTCGACAATGCCGCGCAGGCGGAGCCCGCCGGGCAGCACCACCTCGACCAGCCGCTCGCGCTCCGCCGGCTCGAGCCGGGTCGGGTCCTCGAGCGTGAAGTATCCGGCGAGCAGGTCGCGCGCCCCGGTCAGCCAGGTGGTCTGCTCAG
>JALZMX010000218.1 GCA_030857985.1 Actinomycetota bacterium
CGCAGCGTGCGGGAGTTCGCCGAGGCGGAGATCGCGCCGCACGCCGAGCAGTGGGACCGCGACCACCACTTCCCGGTCGACGTCGTGCTGCAGATGGGCAAGCTCGGCCTGTTCGGGCTGACCGCGCCCGAGGAGTACGGCGGCGCGGGCGGCGACTTCACCAGCCTGTGCGTGGCGATCGAGGAGATCGGGCGCGTCGACCAGTCGATGGGCATCACACTCGAGGCCGGGGTCGGCCTCGGCATCCACCCGATCCTGACCTTCGGCACCGACGAGCAGAAGGAGCAGTGGCTGCCCGCCCTGGTCGCTGGTCGTCGACTCGCCGGCTTCGGCCTGACCGAGCCGGGCGCCGGCTCCGACGCAGGCGCGACCAGGACTCGGGCAGTGCTGCAGGACGGGCAGTGGGTGCTCAACGGGTCAAAGCAGTTCATCACCAACTCCGGCTCGGAGATCACGTCCGCGGTCATCGTCACCGCGCGCACGGGGGACAGCTCCACCGGCCCTCCCGAGATCACCACCCTGATCGTCCCCAGTGACGCACCCGGCTTCGTCGTCGAACCGGCGTACCGCAAGCTGGGCTGGCACAGCTCCGACACCCATCCGCTGACGTTCAACGACTGCCGCGTGCCGGAGCAGAACCTGCTCGGCGAGCGGGGGCGAGGCTTTGCGCAGTTCCTCGCCACGCTAGACGACGGGCGGGTGGCGATCGCCGCACTTGCGGTCGGATGCATCGAGGCCTGCCTGGAGATGTCGGTGCAGTACGCCGGTGAGCGCACCACCTTCGGCGTACCCATCGGCGCCAAGCAGGGCATCGCGTTCCAGATCTCCGATGTCGCGGTGATGGCCGAGGCGGCCCGGGCCCTGACCTACAAGGCGGCCGCGATCAAGGACGCCGGCCGTCCGAGGAAGGAGTTCAAGAAGGCGGCCGCGGTCGCGAAGCTGTACGCGACAGAGTCCGCGGTCACCGCCACCCGGGTGGCCACGCAGGTGTTCGGTGGATACGGCTTCATGGAGGAATACCCGGTTGCCCGGTTCTACCGCGACGCCAAGGTGCTCGAGATCGGCGAGGGCACCTCGGAGGTGCAGCGGATGCTGATCGCCCGCGGCCTCGGACTGCCGGTGGAGTAACACTTCCCTCGCGCCGCATTCCCTCGCGCCGCATCCCCTCGCGCCGAGGTTGCGCAACAGCCCCGTCCCCTCGCGCCGAGGTTGCGCAACAGCCCCGCTTCCTCTGCACACCCGCCTGGCCGGGACGTGGGCTCTGTCACGATCTAGCCATGCGCGGAGTGCAGGTTCGGGGTTTCGTGGTCCCGGACGCCGAGCTGCACTGGCGGTTCTCCCGCTCCGGAGGTCCGGGCGGTCAGTCGGTCAACACCGCCGACTCCAGGGTTGAGCTGTCCTACGACCTGGCCGCCTCCACAGTCTTCCCGGCCCGACTGCGCGAGAGGGCCGCGGCCAAGCTCGAGGGTCGGCTCGTCCGAGGCGTGATCACGATCAGCGCCTCGGAGCACCGTTCGCAGTGGCGCAACCGGGTGGCCGCGTTGCGTCGACTGCAGACCGTGCTGCACGAGGCAACCGCACCCCCTGACGCGGTGCGCCGACCGACCAGACCGAGCAAGGGCTCCCAGCGCCGCCGCCTCGATGCGAAGCGGGTTCGCGGCGGCATCAAACGGATGCGGCGACCACCGTCCGCCGACGCCTAGCTAGACCGCCGCACGCTGTCACTGTGCCGCGCCGGCGGCCCACAGGTCGATCCACCGAACCCCGAGGTCGGCCAGCAGTCGTCTCAGCAGCGGCAGGCTGATACCGACCACGTTGTGGTGGTCGCCCTCGATCCCGGTGACGAACGCTCCGCCCAGTCCGTCGACGGTGAAGGCGCCAGCCACCTGCAAGGGTTCACCGGTCGCAACGTACGCCGTGATCTCGTCGTCGTCGACCTCGGCGAACCACACCGTCGTGGATGCGGTCGCCGACACACTGAGCCCTGTGTCGGTGTCCAGAACCCAGTGGCCGGTGTGCAGCACCCCGAAGCGCCCGCGCATCCGGCGCCAGCGCGCCACCGCCTCATCGGCGTCAGCCGGCTTGCCGTGCACCTGCCCGTCGAGCTCGAGCACCGAGTCGCAGCCGATCACGACGGCGGCAGGCGGCCCGAGGCGGTCGGCGACCGCGCCAGCCTTGCGCCGGGCCAGTTCGAGCGCCGCCTCGACCGCCGAAGCGCTGCCCTCGACGTAAGACTCGTCCACCCCCGAAACCACCACCTCCGGCTCGATGCCGGCGCGTCGCAACGTCGCCAACCGAGCCGGTGACGCGGAGGCGAGCACAAGTCTCACGTAGGCAGACGCTACTGGAGAGCGACCCGTCACAGGCGGGCGAGCGACTCGCGCAGCGGGTCCAGACCCAGTGATCCGAGATCCAACGCCGCGCGATGGAACCGCGCCAGGTCGAAGTTCGCGCCCTGACGTGCCCGCGCCTCGTCGCGGGCCTGTAGCCAGATCCGCTCGCCGACCTTGTACGACGGAGCCTGGCCGGGCCAGCCGAGATAACGGTCGAGCTCGAAGCGGATGAACGCGTCCTCCATCCGGTGTGCTGCCGCAGGAACTCCAGGCCGAGCTCAGGGGTCCAGCGTTCACCCGGATGGAAGCCGAACGGGTTGTCCGGCGGAATCCGCAGCTGCATGTGCATGCCGATGTCCACCACCACCCGGGCCGCTCGGAACGCTTGCGCGTCGAGCATGCCCAGCCGGTCGCCGGGGTCGTCGAGGTAGCCGAGGTCGTCCATCAGCCGTTCGGCGTAGAGCGCCCAGCCCTCTCCATGCCCTGCGCACCAACACATCAGCCGCTGCCATCGGTTGAGCAACTCACTGCGGAACGCGGTCTGCCCCACCTGCAGGTGATGGCCGGGCACACCCTCGTGGAAGACCGTGGTGACCTCACGCCAGGTGGAGAAGTCGTCGATGCCCTCCGGCACCGCCCACCACATCTGACCGGGACGGCTGAAGTCCTCGCTCGGGCCGGTGTAGTAGATGCCGCCGTCACCGGTGGGCGCGAGACAGCACTCGATCCGGCGCACCGGCTCGGGGATGTCGAAATGGGTGCCGGCCAGCTCGTCGATGGTGCGATCGGCCAGCTGTTGCATCCAGCGCCGGAACGCCTCCTTGCCCGCGATGGTGCGCGCAGGGTCGGCGTCCAGCGCGGCCACCGCGTCGTCGACGGAACCAGCCGGCACGATCAGACCGGCTGTCTCTGCCATGTCTTGCTCGATCCGGCGCAGCTCCCCCCAGCCCCACGTGTAGGTCTCGTCGAGGTCGACAGTGGCGCCCAGGAAGTTCCGGGAGTGCAGGCGGTAGAGGTCCGGCCCGACCGCATCGGTCTCCCGCGCCAGCGGCGCAAGCTCGTCTCGCAGGAACCGGCCGAATGCGTCGTATGCGTCCCGCGCCGAGTCGGCCGACCGGTGCAGCGCCCTCCGTAGCGGGCTGGGCACCGCACCTCCGTCCGGCTCGAAGCCGACCAGCCGGTCGAACACGTCGCCGCCCTCGCCGCGGTCAGTCCACGACGCACACTGCTGGGCGCACGCCAGCACCTGGCGCCGCGCCGCCACCGAGCCCCCGCGGGCGCAGTCGAGCAGGGTGCGCCGGTAGCCGTCGAGCGCGGCAGGGACCTTGGCGAGCCGGGTCGCGATCGTGGCCCAGTCGTCTTCGGCGTCGGTCGCCATCAGGTCGAAGACCAGCCGCACGTCGTGCATCGGCGAGGCGATGACGTTGAGGGCCGACTGCGGCTGCCGGGCGTCGTACAGCTCCACCCCGAGCCGCAGCCGCTCGATCATCGCGTCGCGCGCCACCCGCTCGCGCGGGTCGCTCGCCGCGGCGGCCTCGACAGCGTTGAGCGTTCCTCGGGCCAGGGCCTCCCGGGCCGCGAAGCCGTCGGGGGAGTAGTCGGTCATCTCCGCGTCGTGGCCGGCGACGCCGATGTAGGTCGCGTCGGTCGGCGCGAGTGCGGCGTACTGCTCGACATAGGCATCGGCGATCGCATCGACGGGGCGGCTCGCTGACGGGTCGGGCGCGGTGTCGGTCACCCTGACGACCCCTGCTCCTCGGCGGCGGCCAGCCGGCGCTCCAGCGAGCGCACGGTCCGACGCAGCTGCCGCACCTCGTCCTGTTCGCTCGCGCCCGTCTCGGCGGCATGGGCGGCCAACCCGGCGAAGCCGTCGAGGGCGACCTCGAGCAGCTCAGCGGCAGGGACGTCGTCCGGTCTCTGTCCGGGGTCAGCGGGAGGCTGGCACACGAGGTCGTCGAGGTCACCCACCACGTGCAGGTCGAGAGCGTCCAGCTCCGCCACCATGCGTCGGGCACGGTCGGCCATCCATCCGAACCGGTCCTCGGGAAAGGCCAGGCGACCCTCGTCGGCCTTGCGCGAGACCAGCACGGACTTGGACAGATGGCGTTTGAGCAGTGGCCGGTAGCTGACTCGAGAGAGCTGACGTTGCGCCATCCGCTGGTTGATGTGCCACATGAGCTGTGCCGAGGCCACCCCGAGGGACTCGTTGCTGCGCTGAGGTTGCTCGAACGCGGCAGGATCGAGGTCCAGCAGCTCACAGAACCGGGTCCACAGCAAGCGTGGCTCGGCGCCCGCAGGCGGGACCGTGACGAGGTGGATCCGGTCGAGCGGCACCACCCGGCTCCAGCGGCGCACGATCGCGGGCAGGTCCTGCATCCTCCAGAAGGCCTTGCCCGGCACGGTGGAGTCAGGGTCGGCCGCGGTGACGCCGTCGAGGAACTCCTCCCACGACCAGGTGCGACCGTTCTGCATCGCCTCCTGCCACGACGCCGGCACCGTCCGGACCAGGTCGCGACCGGTGCAGACCACCTCCACCCGGCATGGCTCCAGGCTGGCGACCGCGGCTCCGAACTGATGCGGGTGCAGGTTGATCAGCCATTCCATCGACACGACCGCGCAGCGACCGCCCCACTCCTTGATGCTGGCAGCGAGCTTCATCCAGCGCCCCCGCGGCTCCAGGCTCTGCCCGGACTTCAGCTGGCGGAGCTCCTTGACTGCCGCGACCTGGACGCCCCAGCTCGGGCCCGGCCACAGCACCCCGTGCGAGGCGAGCGTCTCGCGGTTGGTGCCGAGCAGGGCCTGGATATAGCTGGTGCCGCTCTTCGGCGCCCCGATGTGCAGGAAGACCACCGGCGCGGAAGACGCGGTCGGCCCGCGTCGAGCTGGGACGTCGTCCACGCAAGGTCACCTCCGGCAGCAGAGTCGGACACTGGGCAGTCGGACTGGGCCCGAGGCCGTCAGCCCGACGGCTGACCGGGAGTTTAGCCGCCGGCTCAGGAGGGCCACCCTGATGCGCGCCAGGCGCCCGGACCGTGACGATGCACTCCGCGCAGCGTGCGGTGGCGCGTGGCCCACTCCGACCTGGGTACGGCGGGGAGCTCGGCGCCGGCGGCCGGCCGGCGGGCGGCGACCACTGCCACCAGCGCCGCGAGCTCCTCGACGGTCGGGTCACCCTTGACCACCCTCAGCAGCGGGTGCGCCGGCTCCTGAGCCGGTGTCACCGCGGCGTCGCTCACAGCGTCATTCACTGCGTCATTCACTGCGTCACTCACTGCGTCACTCATAGGGGGATGTTCCCGTGCTTCTTCGGCGGCAGCGTCTCGCGCTTGGTGCGCAGCAGCCGCAGTGAGCGCACGATCTCCACCCGGGTCTCGTGCGGTGCGATGACAGCATCGACGTAGCCTCGCTCGGCGGCGAGGTAGGGGTTGGCGAGCGTGTCCTCGTACTCCGTAACCAGCTGGGCTCGGCGCGCCTCGGGGTCCTCGGCGTCGGCCAGCTCGGAGCGATACAGGATGTTGACCGCGCCCTGGGCGCCCATCACCGCGATCTGCGCGGTCGGCCAGGCCACGTTGATGTCGGCGCCGAGGTGCTTGGATCCCATCACGTCGTAGGCCCCGCCGTAGGCCTTGCGGGTGATCACGGTGACCAGCGGCACCGTCGCCTCGGCGTACGCGTAGATCAGCTTGGCGCCTCGCCGGATGATGCCGTTCCACTCCTGGTCGGTGCCGGGCAGGAACCCGGGGACGTCGACGAACGTCAGCACCGCGATGTTGAACGCGTCGCAGGTGCGCACGAAGCGGGCCGCCTTCTCCGAGGCCTCGATGTCGAGCGTGCCGGCGAAGTGCAACGGCTGGTTGGCGACGATGCCGACCGCGTGGCCCTCGACCCGGCCGAAGCCGATCAGGATGTTCGGTGCGAACAGCGGCTGCACCTCGAGGAACTCGCCGTCATCGAGCACTGCCTTGACAACTGCGTGCATGTCGTAGGGCTGGTTGGGCGAGTCGGGGATGACCGTGTCGAGGGCGCGGTCGTCGTCGGTGATGTCGAGCACTGCCTGCTCGGGGAACGCTGGGGGGTCCTCGAGGTTGTTCTGCGGCAGGTAGGACAGCAGCGCCTTGACGTAGTCGAGCGCGTCTGCCTCGTCACTGGCCAGGTAGTGCGCGTTGCCGCTCTTGGTGTTGTGCGTGCGGGCGCCGCCGAGCTCCTCGAACGTCACGTCCTCACCGGTGACGGTCTTGATCACGTCGGGCCCGGTGATGAACATGTGCGAGGTCAGGTCGACCATGACCGTGAAGTCGGTGAGCGCCGGAGAGTAGACGTGCCCGCCGGCGCAGGCACCCATGATCAGAGAGATCTGCGGTATCACGCCGGAGGCATGCGCGTTGCGACGGAAGATCTCGCCGTACAGGCCGAGCGACACCACGCCCTCCTGGATGCGCGCACCGGCACCCTCGTTGATGCCGATGATCGGGGCGCCGGTCTTCATAGCCAGGTCCATCACCTTGCAGATCTTCTCGCCGTAGACCTGCCCGAGGCTGCCGCCGAAGACGGTGAAGTCCTGCGCGAACACGCACACCTCGCGGCCGTCGATGGTGCCGTAGCCGGTGACCACCCCGTCGCCGTAGGGCCGCTTCTGCTGCATGCCGAAGTTGGTGCTGCGGTGTCGGGCGAGCTCGTCGAGCTCGACGAAGGAGCCGTCGTCGAGCAGCTGCTCGACGCGTTCGCGTGCGGTCAGCTTGCCCTTCGCGTGCTGCTTCTCCACCGCGCGGGCCGATCCGGCGTGCACGGCTTCGTCGAGGCGGTGGTCGAGGTCGGCGAGCTTGCCCGCGGTGGTGTGGATGTCGTGCTGCGGCTGGTCGCTGTCCTGCTGGAGGGCGTTGTCGGTCACGGCTGGTCAGCGTAGTCCTACGGTGATCGTCATGGACTCCGCGTACGCCGACCTGGACCGGCCGCCGCTGGACCCTGCGGCCCTGCGGCGCAGTCTGGTCGACGGCGCGAGCCGCTGGCGCGACATCGTGGTCCGCGAGTCGGTGGAGTCGACGAACGCCGAGGTGGCTGAGTTGGCGCTCGGCGGTGCCGGCGCGGGTGTGGTGGTCGTCGCCGAGCACCAGCGTGGTGGTCGTGGCCGGCAGGGTCGGGTGTGGCAGGCGCCGCCGAGGTCGGGTCTCGCCGTCTCGATGCTGCTGCGCCCGGACCGGGTGGCGGCGGCGCGCTGGCCGTGGCTGCCGTTGTTGACCGGGGTGGCGGTGGCCGAGGCGGTACGGCGGTGTGCCGACGTCGAGGCGGTGCTGAAGTGGCCCAACGACGTACTCGTCGGTGGCCGCAAGCTGGCCGGGATCCTCGTGGAACGGGTCGAGGTCGGCGGGCGCGCTGCAGCGGTGGTCGGGATCGGACTCAACGTGTCATCGCGGGCCGAGGAGCTGCCGGTCGGCGACGCGACCTCGCTGCTGCTGGTAGGTGCGCGCACCACCGACCGGACGGTGGTGCTCCGCGAGGTGCTGCGGGTGCTCGACCAGCTCTACGGCGCGTGGCTCTCGGCCGAGGGCGACCCGGATGTGGGGCTGGCCGACGCCTACCGCCGGCGCTGCGCCACGCTCGGCCGCCAGGTGCGAGCCGAGCTGCCGAGCGGCGATGTCGTGACCGGTGCGGCCCGCCGGATCGACGCCGAGGGCCGGCTGGTGATCGAGACCGACGTCGCCGTGGTCGCGATCAG
>JALZMX010000220.1 GCA_030857985.1 Actinomycetota bacterium
GGCCTGCGGGTCGCCGAGATGTGCAGCTTGCGGGTCGAGTCACTGAGCCAGGACGGCGGCTACGACAGCCTCAAGTTCATCGGCAAGGGCAGCAAGCCCGCCGACATTCCCCTCCCCGTGCCGGTGACGCGCGCCGTCCGTGTCGTCGTGGACGACCGAACGACAGGGCCGCTGCTGCGCAACCGCGCAGGCAACGCACTGACCACCTTGGATGCTCGGCGGATGGTGAACCGCATCGCCAGGACCGCCGGTTGTAGGCACATCACGCCGCACGGGCTGCGACGTACCTTCTGTACCGCCGGGCTGGTCAGCGGTGTCCCGATGCGCGACATGCAGATCGCGATGCGCCACGCGGACCCGCGCACCACCGGGCTGTACGACATGGCCAAGAACAACAAGGACCGCCACGCCAGCCACCGTGTCGCGTCGTTCCTCGCCGGCATGACCGGCTAGGCCACTGCAGCCTGGCGGCTGCGATCAGCGGCATGACCGGATGCTCTTTCGGAGCACGGTACCGACGCTCTGTGTTCTTCTCGAAAGCATAGGGCCATAGTTGACCTTCTGCGCAGTGCGTGCCGATTCAGTCGCCGGAACGCCACCCGACTGGCGCGATCACGGCCGGCGCGGCGACCACCCCTGCGGCCGCCCTGAGCCCCAGGCCAGCGCCTGGTGGGATACGGCCGAGTCTTCTTGACAGCAATCTGCAGCAGGCCGCCGGGCCCGTCGTGATGGTTGCGCTCGCCGGTCACACGGTGGCGCCGCAGCTCACCGGTGATCTCATGCCAGTCGCCGAGGCGAGGCGAGGCACGGCCCGGTGGCGCAGAACCTGGCAGATGGTGGAGGCCGTCACGCGCAGTTCGGCAGCCAGGTGGACCCGCGGGGCCGCGAGCAGGAACAGGCCACGGCTTGCGCACCTTCTGCGTCGCCGCTGCAGCCGGAGGTCGTGAGGGAACGGGCTGCTCGGCGACACTGTCCTGGTGACCCAGTGGCAACGTGTTGATCCTGCCGGCGGGATGGACGGTGGCGTCGCCCTGCGAGACTTCATCGGCGTCGTCGCGAAGATCCGCGATCGGGCCATCCCGGTGGTCGGTGCCGGGCTGTCTGTGGATGCGGGCGGAGCCAGCAGCGGCGACCTCCTGCGCGCCCTGCGGGACGCGGAAGCCGGCGAGGGCAACGGACCGTCGCCGCTACCCGGCGAGGGCTTCTTCGACATCGTCGACGCGTACGAAGCACGGCGCGGCGAGGAGTGGGTCCGCAACGTCGTCGCCGCCGAAGTCGGACGCCGCTGGTCGGCGCCTTCAGCGACGCGACGCACGTCAGGTCGAGGTGCCGGTCGTCGCGGCCGGACTCGTGCTCGTGCTGCTCGCCCTGCGGGCCCGAGCGGCAGACACCGGGTCCATGCACCCGGTGTCGGCCTGACTGCTCAGACGAGCGCCGGCTCCGGCTCAGCAGCCGGCAGCTCGGTCGGCTGCTCCGTCACCCCGAAGTGGGGCAGCCACTCGAGCCACCGCGGCAGGTACCAGTTGCTGTCGCCTAGCCACACCATCGCGGCGGGCAGCAGCAGCGTGCGGATGACGGTCGCGTCGATGAGCACGGCGAAGCCGAGGCCGAAGCCGAACTGCGACAGCTCGGGGATGTCTGACGCGGCGAAGCCGGAGAAGACCGCCACCATGATGGCCGCCGCGCCGGTGATGAGCCGTCCCGTGCGTCCGAGCCCGTGCACGACCGCGGAGGCGGTGTCACCGGTCGCGTCGTAGCCCTCCTTGATGCGGCTGAGCAGGAAGACGTGGTAGTCCATCGACAGGCCGAACAGCAGCGCGAACGTGATGACCGGCATGAACGGCGAGATGCCCTCGACCTCGGGGAACCCGAGCAGCGCGGACCCCCAACCCCACTGGTAGGCCGCGACCATGGCGCCGAACGTCGCGCCGGCGCCGAGCAGGTTCAGCGCGATCGCCTTGAGCGGGATGACGATCGACCGGAACATCGCGAGCAGCAGCAGGAAGCTCGTGCCGAGCACGAAGGCGACGACCATCCAGGCGCGCGACAGCAGCAGGTCGATGTCGTCGATCGAGACGGCCTGGTCACCGGTGACGTACGCGGTTGCTGCCGTGCCGGTCAGCGCTTCCGGGATCAGCGAGGTGCGCAGCCGCTCGATGGCTTGTTCGGCGCGCGGGTCCGCCGAGTCGAAGCGGTCGTGCGTGTCGATGAACGCGACGTCGCCCTGCCGGTCGACGGTCGTGCCGGTGAACGCAGGATCGGTGTCGACGGCGATGGCCAGGGCGACAACGGCGTCCTCGGCGGAGGCGGCGTTGTCGATGGCGATGGTTGTCGCCGACTGCCCGCGGCCGAACTCCTCGACGAGCAGTGCACTCGCCCGGTGGATCACGAAGTCCTCGGGAAGCGACTCCGGGCCGGGATGCGCGAGGCGGAGCGACGCGAGCGGCGCGGCGCAGATGAGCAGGACGAGGACGCCTGCGACCGTCGCGACGGCGGGCCGGCTGATGACCGCTCGTGCGGCGCGCTGCCAGCCGACCGGCTCCCGCGTCGGGTCGGTGCCGGGCACGCGGCCCTTGTTGACCCGGGGGCCGAGCAGCCGGAGGACGGCCGGCAGGAGGGTGACCGTCGTGACGACCGAGGAGATGGCCACGAAGATGACCGACAGCGCGATGCCGACGTACTCCGTCGTCGGGATGAGCAGCAGACCGCTCAGCGACAGCATCACCGTGACGCCGGAGAACAGGACCGCGCGGTTCGCCGTGGTGCCGGTGACGGTGACCGCGTCGAGCACGCTGCGGCCGCGGCCCAGCTCCTCGCGGAAGCGCTGCACGGAGACGAGCGAGTAGTCGATGCTCAGCGCGAGCCCGAGCATCGTCGTCAGGATGAGGACGCTCTCGGTCAGCTCGAGGGCGCGGCCCACGACGGCGACCATGGCCATCGCCGAGAGGACGGACACGAAGGCCACGCCGAGCGGGATGCTCGCCGCGACGAGGGCGCCCAGCACGAGCAGGAGGACGACGAGCGCTGCCGCGACGCCGATCATCTCGCCGCGTGCCAGCTGCTCGCTTGCCAGCTCGGTGAAGGCGAGCTCTCCCGACTCGACTCCGGACACGATGAGCTCGAAGCCCGCGACGTCGAGGCCGCCGACCGCGTCGACGAGCGCCTGCACGGCCTCGGCGTCCGCTGCGGTCTCCACCTGCACCAGCGCGGTGCGGCCGGAGTCGGCCACGCCGGCGTCGGCGGTCGGCGCGGTCACGCTCTCGACACCGTCGACCGCGTCGACCGTCCGGACGACGGTGCTGACCGCGGCGTCGAAGGCCGGGTCGCCGAAGCGGGCGTCGCTTGAGGTGAGGATGACCGTCTCGTCGTACGTCTCGGAGCCGTCGGACCGGTGCGTCAGGTCGAGCTCGCGACCGGTGTCGGACTCGGTCGTGACGAGGTTGCGCACCTCTGGCGTGACGGCGCCGTCGACCTGACCCGCGAGCGGGAGGGCGATGCCGAGGCAGGCAGCCCAGATGCCGATCGTGAGCCAGGGTCGTCGGGCTGAGGCTCGGGCAAGGCGGCCGGTGAGGGGAGGGCGCATGGAAGGCTCCTTGGTGGGCGGATGCGGCTCACCGTGCCGGTGCAGCGGGCGGTGCACCTCGGCTCCAGGTCTCGAGCGCCTCCACCCAGAGGTGGAGAGACGCGGGCTGCAAGGAGGAGCCGCGGGCTTCCCTCGGTCCCTACGCTGACCGGCATGACGGCAACGACTGAGGTGGACCCGCTCCACCCGGCGCTGCCGTTGTGGCCGCGGGTGGCGCGCTACGCGTTCGCGATCGGCGTCGGCGCGCTGATGGGGGTGGGCAACGCGGTCGAGCGGCTGGACGGCCCGCTGCCGGAGTCGCAGCAGGGCACGGTGTACGCCGTTCTCGCTCTCGACCTCGTGCTCGGCGTCGTGTCGCTCGCCCTGCTCCCGCTGCGCCGTCGCCACCCGCTCGCCGTCGCGTGCACGGTCGTCGCGCTGCTGTCGGTGTCCACCGCGAGCTTCGCCCCAGCGCTGGTCGCCATCGTGTCCATGGGGACATGGCGCCGGAGGCCGTGGGTCGTGCTGACCGGCGGTGTCTTCCTCACCGGTCTGCTCGTCGTCATCGCGCTCGACCTGCCGACGCGCCCGCCCGACGAGGCGCCGTGGGAGGTGGTCGCCCGCCTGGTGCTTGCTCCTGTCGTCTACGGCGCAGCGGCGGTGACCGGCTTCTACATCGGCGCACGTCGTGAGCTGGCCGCGAACCGGCACGAGCAGGCCCTCGCCGCCGAGCGCGAGCAGGCGCTGGTCGCCGACACAGTTCGCGAGGCCGAGCGCACCCGCATCGCCCGCGAGATGCACGACGTGCTCGCGCACCGCATCTCGCTGGTGGCCCTGCACGCCGGCGCGCTCGTCTACCGCGACGACCTCACCCGCG
>JALZMX010000020.1 GCA_030857985.1 Actinomycetota bacterium
TCCGCGTTGTACGTGCGGGCGGTGCTGGATGCCTTCGAGTTCCCCGGGACCGACCCCGCCGTACGCACGAGGTTGGAGTCCGAGCTTGCCGACGTCGGCGCCGCAGCGCTGCATGCACGGCTCGGCGAGCAGGACCCTGCCGCCGCCGCCGCCATCTTGCCCAGCAACGGGCGACGGATCGTGCGCGCGCTGGAAGTGGGCGCGATCACCGGCCGCCCGTACGCCGCCGCTCTGCCGCCGTACCTCTACTTCTACGACGACGTACGCCAGCTCGGGGTCGACGTGCCGCGCCCGGTGCTGGACGAGCGGATCACCCGCCGGGTGCGGCTGATGTGGGAGGCCGGTCTGGTCGAGGAGGTACGTCGGCTCGAGCGCGCCGGACTGCGTGAGGGACGGACCGCGAGTCGCGCGCTCGGCTACGCGCAGGTGCTGCGCTTCCTGGCCGGCGAGTGCAGTGAGCAGGACGCGCTGACCGAGACGGTGCGCGCGACCCACCGCTTCGCCCGGCGCCAGGACTCATGGTTCCGCAAGGACCCGCGGATCACCTGGCTGGCGTACGACGACCCCGCGCGGGTGGACAAGGCGCAGCGGCTCAGCACCGGCGGGGCGCCGTAGCCTGGGTAGGTGACCATCACCTTCCGTTGGCTCAAGGGCCACGGCACCGAGAACGACTTCGTCGTACTGCCCGACCCCGACGGCTCGGTGCACGGTGGCCTCGACCCGGCTCTGGTCGCCGCGCTGTGCCACCGGCGCCGTGGGATCGGGGCCGACGGGGTGCTGCGCGTCGTGCGCAGCGAGGTCGCCGCAGGCGAGTACGCCGACGTACCGCCTGACGGTGAGTCGACCTGGTTCATGGACTACCGCAACGCCGACGGGTCGTTATCGCAGATGTGCGGCAACGGGGTACGGGTGTTCGCACGCTACCTCGCCGAATGCGGGCTGGTGGACACCACCGGACCGGTGCCGATCGGCAGCCGCGGCGGCGTCGTGTACGCCCACTTCCTGAGCGGCGGGAACATCAGCGTCGACATGGCACCTGCCCGGCTTCTCGGGCAGGTGCAGATCAGCGCCGGGGGGCGCACCTGGACCGCCACCAAGGTCAGCACCGGCAACCCGCACGCGGTCGTCGCGGTCGACGACCTGGCTGAGGCCGGCCCCCTGTGGGAATCACCGGGCTACGAGCCGGCCGACTTTCCCGACGGCGTCAACGTGGAGTTCGTCCGCGAGGTCGTCCCCGGCCATGTCGCGATGCGGGTCTTCGAGCGCGGCTCGGGCGAGACCCGCTCGTGCGGCACCGGTGCCTGCGCGGCCGCGGTCGCGCACATCAGTGAGCGCGGCATCCCTCGTCCAGTGCGCCTGCGGGTCGACGTGCCTGGTGGCCGGCTCGACGTCAGCTGGGACGAGGAGGGTGGCGTCGTGCTGACCGGTCCGGCGGTGCTCGGGCCGCGCGGCGACCTCGACCCGACCTGGCTGGGCCGATGACTCGCGCCGATGACTCGCGCCGACGGGTCGGGGCCGATAACCGGGTGCCGACCAACGGCCGCACGTGCCACCATCGACGCGGCGAGGGAAGGATCCCCTCCCTCGCGGCGTTCTATGGAGCAAGATGACTGTTTTTCCCCAAGAAGGCGAAGCCGACGACTCCGGCACCGACGGGCTCGAGCTGGCCGAACGCCACGCGCTGCGCCGCGTCACCGGGCTCTCCACCGAGCTCGCCGACATCAGCGAGGTCGAGTACCGCCAGCTGCGACTCGAGCGGGTCGTCCTGGTGGGGGTGTGGACCGAGGGCAGCCTCGAGGACGCCGACAACTCGCTGGCGGAGCTGAAGCTGCTCGCCGAGACCGCGGGCTCGTTGGTGCTGGAGGCCCTCAGCCAGCGCCGCCAGCGTCCCGACCCCGCGACGTACGTCGGGCGCGGCAAGGTCGACGACCTGCGCTACGCGGTCGAGGAGACCGGCGCTGACACCGTTATCTGTGACGGCGAGCTGAGCCCGTCGCAGCTGCGCAACCTCGAGGACCGGGTCAAGGTCAAGGTGGTCGACCGGACCGCGCTGATTCTCGACATCTTCGCCCAGCACGCCCGCTCCAAGGAGGGCAAGTCGCAGGTCGAGCTGGCCCAGCTGCAGTACATGATGCAGCGGCTGCGCGGCTGGGGAGGCAACTTGTCGCGCCAGGCCGGTGGCCGTGTCGGTGTCCAAGGCGGCGGTATCGGTGGTCGTGGGCCCGGTGAGACCAAGCTCGAGACCGACCGGCGCCGGATCACCGCCAAGATGGCGAAGCTGCGCCGTGAGCTGCGGGCGCTGGAGACCGCGCGTACGACGAAGAAGCAGGAGCGCCGCCGCCATGAGATCCCGGCGGTGACGATCGCCGGCTACACCAACGCGGGAAAGTCCTCGCTGCTGAACCGGTTGACCGGCGCCGGTGTACTCGTCGAGGACGCGTTGTTCGCCACGCTGGACCCGACCGTGCGGCGCACGACCACCACCGACGGGCGGTTCTACACGCTGGCCGACACGGTCGGCTTCGTGCGCCACCTGCCGCACCAGCTGGTCGAGGCGTTCCGCTCGACGCTGGAGGAGGTGGCCGAGTCCGACCTGGTACTGCACGTGGTCGACGGCTCGCACCCCGATCCCGAGGGCCAGATCGCCGCGGTTCGCGAGGTGTTCGCCGAGATCGGCGCCGACCGGGTGCCGGAGCTGATCGTGATCAACAAGTCCGACTCAGCCGACCCGCTGGTGGTCTCCCGGCTGAAGTCACGCGAACCGCACTCGGTGGTGGTGTCGGCACGCACCGGCGCCGGGGTCGCCGACGTGCTTGCGGCGGTCGAGGCCGACCTGCCGCGACCGGCCGTCGCGGTGGATGCACTGGTGCCCTACGCGCGCGGTGACCTGCTCAATCGCGTGCACGAGTACGGCGAGCTGATCACGATGGAGCACACCGGGGACGGCACCCGGGTGCAGGCTCGGGTCCACGCCGACCTGGCCGGGGAGCTCGAGCCGTTCGCGGTCGCGTCGGCCTGATCAGCGGCCCGGTCGGCTGTGGGTGCCGCCCACGGTGCGCAGCTGGATCGCATAGCGTTGACCGGTGACTGCGGATGCTCCCACGGTGCGCTCGGTGCTCGACGCGGCCGTCGCCTCCCTCGGTGGGCAGGAGCGGCCCGGTCAGCTGCTGATGGCCGAGGCGGTGGCACGGGCGTTCGGTACCCGTGAGCACCTGCTGGTTCAAGCCGGCACCGGCACCGGAAAGTCTCTGGGCTACCTGGCGCCGGCCATGCTGCACCACGACCGGGTGGTGATCGCGACCGCCACCCTGGCGCTGCAACACCAGCTGGTCGAGGGCGACATTCCGGCCCTGCTCGACGCCGCCGACTCCCTGCTGGGAGAGCGTCCGGCGTACTCCGTGCTGAAGGGGCGCTCCAACTATGCCTGCCTGCACCGGGTGCGCGAGGGCGTGCCCGACGACCAGGGCGCGCTGGTCGAGCTGCCCTCCGGCTCCCTCGGCGGCGCCGTCGTCGAACTGCGCCAGTGGGCAGAGCAGCAGTCCGACGCCAAAGGGCGCGGTGACCGCGACAGTGCTCCGCGCCACCACGACCGCGCCTGGCATCAGGTCTCGGTCTCGGCGCGAGAGTGCCTCGGTCGCAGCAACTGCCCGTTCGGGCAGGAATGCTTCGCCGAGCGGGCCCGAGACGAGGCGTTCGGGTCCTCGCTGATCGTCACCAACCACTCGTTGCTGGCGATCGACGCGATCGAGGGGGTGCCGATGATCCCGGAGTACGACGTCGTGGTGGTCGACGAGGCACACGAGCTCACCGCCCGGGTCACCCAGTCGGCCACCGACGAGCTGTCTGCGGTCATGGTCGAACGAGCCGCCCGGCGCGCCCGCAACTTCGTCGACGGGCCACCGGCGGGCGAGCTCGGCGATGCCGCTGACACCCTGCGCGACGCCTTGGCGGCCGCTGCGCCCGGTCGCCTCGACACCGTCGGCGCCGAGCTGGGCGACGCGCTGTCTCTCGTCCGCGACACGGCGCGCAGCTGCTGGTCGGCGCTGCCGCGTAGCGACGGCGACGCCGACGCCGACGCTGCCCGCCAGCAGGCTCGCGCTCTGGTGGACGAGGTGCGCAAGATCGCCGACCGGATGGAGGTGCACTCCGAGCGTGACGTCATCTGGGTCACCGAACGCGACCGATCGGGCGGCGGCAGGGAGCTGCGGGTCGCACCGCTCGACGTGTCGTGGCAGCTGCGCCAGCGGTTGCTGGGCGACAAGACAGTCGTTCTCACCAGCGCGACGCTGAAGCTCGGCGGTGACTTCGACGCGCTGGCGACCAGCATCGGGCTGAAGCAGACCGAACGCGTGGACCACTCGCTGGACCAGGCGTTGGACCACGCGGTGGACGGGTCGCCGATCGCGCCGGTTGAGCACGGCGACGACAACGGGACAGACCCCGGAGGCAACCACGGGGGCAAGCAGGGCGACCCCGCCTGGGGGAACCAGGGCGACCCTGCCGAGGAACCCTTGCCGTGGCGGAGTATCGACGTGGGCTCGCCGTTTGACTACCGCCGCCAGGCGATCCTCTACGTCGCAGCGAAGCTGCCGACTCCCGGTCGCGACGGACTCGGGGCGGCACAGACCGACGAGATCTGTGCGCTGGTGGACGCCGCAGGCGGCCGCACCCTAGGCCTGTTCTCGTCCCGCCGCGCCGCCGAGGTCGCGGCGGAGGCGACCCGTGAACGGCTCCCGCACCTGACCACGCTGTGTCAGGGTGATGCCCAGTTGCCGGAGCTGCAGCGGCTCTTCATCGACGACCCGCACGCGTCTCTGTTCGGGACGCTGTCGCTGTGGCAGGGGCTCGACGTGCCGGGTGACACCTGCCAGCTGGTCGTGATCGACCGGATTCCCTTCCCCCGGCCGGACGACCCACTGATGAGTGCCCGCGCCCGCGCCGTGGACCGGGCCGGCGGCAACGGCTTCATGAGCGTCTCGGCAACGCATGCGGCGCTGCTGCTCGCCCAGGGCACCGGCCGCCTCATCCGGCGTACCACCGATCGTGGGGTCGTTGCGGTGCTCGACCCGCGGCTGGTCACCGCTCGCTATGGGAGCTTCCTGCGTGCCTCGCTGCCGCCGATGTGGGCGACGACCGAGCGCGATGTCACGATCGCGGCGCTGCGACGGCTCGCCGCCGCCGCGGGTCGCGCGATCCGGTAGCCGACCAGGGTTGTTCAGACCCGGCGAAGGACCGTGACCACCTTGCCCAGAATTGTCGCCTGGTTGGCGTCGATCGGCTCGTAGGCGTCGTTGTGGGGGAGCAGCCATGCCTGGCCGGTCTTCTTCTGCAGCGTCTTGACCGTCGCCTCCCCCTCGATCATCGCGGCCACGATCTCGCCGTTCTCGGCATCCGGCTGTTGGCGCACGACGACGAAGTCACCGTCGCAGATCGCGGCTTCGATCATCGAGTCACCGCGGACCTCCAGCATGAACAGCGTGCCTTCGCCGACCAGGGTCTTGGGCAGCGGCATGACCTCCTCGACCCGCTCCTCGGCGAGGAGCGGGCCACCGGCGGCAATCCGACCCAGGACCGGCACATAGGTTGCTGCCGGGCGCAGATCGCCGGTGTCGGTCTCGTCGCCGGTGCCGTCAGCGGCTGCGGCCGCCGCGGTTGCCGCAGCGCGCACGGGCCGGGTGTCGGGGTGCAGCACCTCGAGGGCTCGCGGGCGGTTGGGGTCGCGGCGGATGAAGCCCTTGGACTGCAGCATCCGCAGCTGGTGGGAGACGCTGGAGGAGCTGGTCAGTCCGACCGCGTCACCGATCTCCCGCATGCTCGGCGGGTAGCCGCGCGAGGCGACCGAGTCGCGGACCACGTCGAGCACCCGGCGCTGGCGCGGGGTCAGCCCGGTCGCGTCCGGTGGACCGTCCGGCAGCTCGCGCAGTGTCGCCCCCCGTGTAGCCCCCCGTGTCGCTGAACCCTGCTGGACCGAGCTCTGCTTCTTCCTGGGCATGCCACCTCACCGTCTTTCCGGTCGTGTCGCTGCTGGTCTCGAGGGTCGCACCGGCGGCCCGAAGACGACGCTAGAGCAGAACCCTGCGAGTTTCAAACACCTGTTCGAAGCGTGTCGACAACTCCGCCGCCGACTTCGGGCAGCCGCGATGGGCGCGGCCTCGAACAGAGTTTCGGCTGACGGGGTGGACTTCGGGGGTGGGATGCGCTTTACTTCAAACATGTGTTCGATCGAACAGAGTTTCGGCTGCGAACGCCGAACAGGCCAGCCCGACAGGCCGATCGCGGGGAGTTGTCGGTGCTCACGGATAGACATGGATCGGTCGACCGGACGGGTGCAGGGCCGGATCCGGACGAACCGGAGCTGACGGACGAGAGGTGTGCGATGAGCGCGGTGGTGATGACGGTGCAGAGACCCGAGTGGGGCAGCCGAAGCGTTGGTGCCGGGGGGCTGGAGCTGACCCGGCGTGGCCGGTTGGCGGCGTTTGCCGCCTTCCTGGTCTTCGCGCTGGCGCTGCTGCTCGTCGTTGGCGGACAGGCCAGCGGCAGCGGCGAGCGCGGGGAGGTCGCGCCGGTGCAGATCGTGCACGTCGAGACAGGTGACACGTTGTGGGACATCGCCACCCGGGTCGCGCCGGGTGCGGATCCGCGCGAGGTCATCGTGGAGATCGAGCGGCTCAACACGTTGCCGGCCGGGTCACTGCCGGTCGGTGCGGAGATCGCCGTACCGGTGCGGTGATCTCGCGGCCTTGCTCGGCCCGTCTAGCCTGCCCACATGGGACAGGCCGCTACCGGCGCCGAGCAGGCCGCTGCCGGTGACGTGCTGACGATCGGCGTCGAGGAGGAGCTGCTCCTGGTCGACCGCGAGTCCGGTCTGCCGGCGCCGGACGCCGCGGAGGTGGTGGCGGCTATCGACGCGGGTACGTCGGGCGAGGTGACGTTAGAGTTGACCCGTCCTCAGCTGGAGACCAACTCGGCGGTCTGCTCCTCACTGACCGAGCTGCGTGAGCACCTGCTGGTGCTGCGACACGCCGCGGTCCGGGCGGCGCAAGAGCGTGGCCACGACCTGGTCGCGACCGGGGTGGCGGTGATCGGTGAGCTGGAGCAGCCGATGACACCGGATCAGCGCTATCGCCGGATCGCGTCGGCCTACGGCCTACTGGCCCGCGAGCAGAGCGTCTGCGGCGCCCACGTGCACGTGGCGGTGCCGGACCGGGCCAGCGGTGTCGAGGTGCTCAACCACCTGCGGCCGTGGCTGCCGACGCTGCTGGCGCTGACCGCCAACTCCCCGGTCGCGAACTCTCGCGATACCGACTACGCCAGCTGGCGATGGGTGACGTGGGCTCGTTGGCCGTCGGCGGGTCCGCCGCCGTACTTTCCCGACGCCGGGGCCTACGACGCGATGGTCGACATGCTGCTCGAGTCCGGTGCGGCCGCGGACCGGCGGATGCTGTACTGGGACGCTCGGGTGTCGGAGAAGTTCCCGACGATCGAGGTGCGGGTCAGCGACTGTGCGGCGACCGTGGACGAGGCGGTGCTGCTGGCCGGGCTGGTGCGGGGACTGACCGCGACCGCGCTGCGAGCGGTCGAGGCGGGGGAGCCGGCGCCGGCGATCGATGCGCCGGTGCTGCGGGTCGCGATGTGGCGCGCGGCCAAGGACGGCCTGACCGGGGACTCCTTCGACGTGGTACGCCGGGTCGCGTTACCGGCGCGAGAGCAGCTGCAGCGGCTGGTGTCGCATGCCGCATCCGGGCTGCGTGAGACCGGTGACGCCGATACGGTCTCGGACCTGCTGGCCCGATTACTCCAGCGGGGCAACGGTGCGGCTCGCCAGCGCGCGGCCTGGGCGCGGCGCGAGGACCCGCACGACGTACTCGCGCTGCTGGTCGCGCAGAC
>JALZMX010000026.1 GCA_030857985.1 Actinomycetota bacterium
CCGGGTCGAGCATCGCGTCCAGGTGCGCCAGGTCGCCGACCCGCACGATCTTCACCATCCGCGACCCGGTGGCCTTGACCTTGGCCTCGTCGCGGTCCGGGCGCACGGTGTCGGCCAGCTCGCGGCAGAAGGTGTAGATCTCTGCCGGCCCGGCCTTGGTAGCCAGCAGCACCAACGCCTCCTCGTGCGCCTGCAACACCTCAAGACCGCACGACGACACGTGGGCGACAACCGCCCGCAGATTCGCCGTGTGCGCGGTGCCGACCCGGTAGGCAGCGGCCAGCTTTGGGAAGTCGGCCAGGCGGTGCGCGACCGCCGCGTTCTGGCTTGCCTCGGCCAGCGAGCGCCGCAGGATCCCGGTCGTGAACGAGCGGACCGTCGCCCGACCCGAGTCGCTCAGTTCACCGGAGCGCTCACCCTCGATCAAGGTGTCGGCCTGCGCCGCCTGAAATCGGGTGACCAGCCGCTCGAGCACGACCGCACGCTCGTCGACCGGCAGCCGCCCGGACAGGCGGATCTGCTCGTCTGCGAGCCGCTCCATCTCGATCGCCGCTGCTGATGTCATGCCAACATCAGATCAGCCACCACCGACAGCCCGACCGCCCCGGGACCACTGATCCACAAGGGAAGACGCAACCGTTACCAAACCGTGATGTGGGTCGGGACGGCGACGGCGAGGCGCTCAGGAAATGGCCCATGCAAGGCGACCCACCAGAGCTATACCGGTTGCGCGTAGTGAGGCGCCCCATCTGCCAGTGTCGGTCTCGCAGTGCGTGGGTAGTCGTCCGGTGAAGAGAGGTGGAGGAGACAATGACAGCCAGTTCCGACTACGAGTCGCGTGTTGTTGACGCCGTACATTCGCAGCTGTTCATCGGTGGGCAGTGGCGTGGGGCGGAAGGCGGGAAGACGTTCGGCGTCGAGGACCCGTCGACCGGCAACGTACTCGCCGAGGTCGCCGACGCCGGCGTGGCCGACGGCGAAGCCGCCCTGGATGCGGCGGTCGCGGCGCAGCAGGACTGGGGCCGGACGCCGCCGCGCGACCGTGGCGAGATCTTGCGCCGTGCCTTCGAGCTGATCACCGAGCGGGCCGACGACCTGGCGCTGCTGATGACTCTGGAGATGGGCAAGCCGCTGGCGGAGTCCAAGGCGGAGATCACCTACGGTGCCGAGTTCTTCCGCTGGTTCGCCGAGGAGCCGGTCCGTATCGCCGGACGTTGGTCGACCGCGCCCGACGGCGCCAGCCGGCTCCTGACTATGAAGCAGCCGGTAGGGCCGTGTCTGATGATCACGCCGTGGAACTTCCCGCTGGCGATGGGGACCCGCAAGATCGGTCCTGCGATCGCCGCCGGCTGCACCATGGTGATGAAGCCGGCCTCCTTGACGCCGCTGAGCATGTTGGCGCTGGCCGGGATCCTGACCGAGGCGGGGCTGCCCCACGGCGTACTCAACGTC
The DNA here is from genome assembly GCA_030857985.1 of Actinomycetota bacterium. Taxonomy (GTDB): domain Bacteria; phylum Actinomycetota; class Actinomycetes; order Propionibacteriales; family Nocardioidaceae; genus JALZMX01. Next base: position 1,453 of record JALZMX010000026.1, read on the forward strand.
GTCACCACCAGCAGCACCGGTGCGGTGATGGAGCCGCTGATCCGTGACCCGCGGCTACGCAAGCTGACGTTCACCGGGTCAACCGAGGTCGGTCGCACGCTCGTCGAGCAGTCCGCGGAGGGGCTGCTGCGCGTGTCGATGGAGCTCGGGGGCAATGCACCGTTCCTGGTCTTCGACGACGCCGACCTCGACGCCGCGGTGGACGGTGCGATGCTGGCCAAGATGCGCAACGTCGGCGAGGCTTGCACCGCCGCCAACCGGTTCATCGTGCAGGAGTCCGTGGCCGAGGAGTTCTCCGACCGGATGGCCGAGCGGATGGCATCGCTGCGCGTCGGCCGCGGTACCGAGGACGGCGTGGACGTGGGTCCACTGGTCGATGCCAAGCAGCGGGACAAGGTGGCCGAGCTGGTCGATGACGCAGTGCAGAGTGGCGCGACGGTGGCCTGTGGCGGCAAGGCGTCAGACGGTCCGGGATACTTCTACCCGCCGACCGTGCTCACTGACGTGCCAGGCGACGCACGGATGTCCCGGGAGGAGATCTTCGGACCGGTGGCGCCGATCTTCGGCTTCACTGCCGAGGAGGATGCGGTGGCGATGGCCAACGACACCGAGTTCGGCTTGGTCTCGTACGTGTACACCCGGGACCTGTCGCGCTCACTGCGGGTTGCCGAGTCGCTGGAGACCGGAATGGTCGGCCTGAACCAAGGCATGGTGTCCAACGTTGCCGCCCCGTTCGGAGGGGTCAAGGCCAGCGGCTTCGGCCGCGAGGGAGGCGTCGAGGGCATCGAGGAGTACCTCGAGACCAAGTACGTCGCGATCAAGCCCTGACCAGACTCGCCGTGCGCCGTCCCCGACCTGCCCGAGATCTCGGGCAGGTCGCGGAGTTTCGCGCTCACCGTGGCGAGCCCGTCACTTAGACTCGCTAGGCGACCGGCCGCCCCGCTCACGCGCACGGCGACTCCTCCCGCCCCCTACCCCGGTCACCATCGCCTGTGATCCGCTTCGAACGTGTCACCAAGTTCTATCCAGGGCAGAACCGCCCGGCTCTCGACAGCGTCGACACCGACATCGACAAGGGCGAGTTCATGTTCCTCGTCGGCGCGTCCGGTTCCGGCAAGTCGACGTTCCTGCGGCTCGTGCTGCGCGAGGCTCGACCGACGTCGGGTCGCGTCTACGTCGCCGGGAAGGAGATCAACCGCATCGCGAGCTGGAAGGTGCCCGGGCTGCGCCGTCAGATCGGCACCGTCTTCCAGGACTTCCGGCTGCTGCCGAACAAGACGGTCTCCGAGAACGTCGCGTTCGCTCTGCAGGTCATCGGCAAGTCACGCCAGCACATCGCCCGGAGCGTGCCGGAGACACTCGACCTGGTCGGTCTCGAGAACAAGTCCGACCGGATGCCCGACGAGCTGTCGGCCGGTGAGCAGCAGCGGGTGGCGATCGCGCGCGCGTTCGTCAACCGGCCGATGATCCTCATCGCCGACGAGCCCACCGGTAATCTGGATCCGAGCACCTCGGTCGGCATCATGAAGCTGCTCGACCGGATCAACCGCACCGGCACCACCGTGGTCATGGCAACCCACGACGCCGGCGTCGTGGACCAGATGCGCAAGCGAGTCATCGAGCTGCAGGACGGCAAGGTGGTGCGCGACCAGACCCGCGGCGTCTACGGCTACCAGAGCTGACCCCCACGCCGGCCACCCGGGAAGCAGCCAGCAAGCACCCCAGCTACCAGCCCCGCCACCAGCCCAGCCATCACATTGGGGAGTGCGATGCGACTCAGCTACGTGTTGTCCGACCTGGCCACCGGCATCAGGCGCAACGTGTCGATGGTCCTGTCGCTGGTCTTGACCATCGCTGTGTCGCTGACCCTGGTGGCGCTGGGGCTGTTGGTGCGTGCGCAGGTCGACAAGATCGAGGAGTCGCTGGGCAGCCGGATCGAGGTCGTCGTACAACTGTGCAACGACAACTCCACGTCGCCCGCCTGCGTGGGTGGCGAGGTCACCTCCGCACAGAAGGCAGCGATCGCGAACACGCTCGACGACAGCCAGTACGTCGAGTCCTACCGGCTGGAGGACCAGCAGCAGGCCTACGACAAGGCCCAGCGGATCTACGTCTCCGACAACCCCGACGAACGCCGCCTCTATGCGTCGATGCGGCCGTCGGACTTCAAGGAGTCGTACTGGGTCACGATGAACGATCCGCAGGACTACGAGCAAGTGAGCGGTCTGGCCCAGGGACTGCCCGGCGTGGACGGCGTACTCGACCTGCGCGACATCCTCAACCCTCTGTACGACGCGCTGGCCAAGATCCAGCTCGGCGCTCTGGGCGCGGCGGTGCTGCTGTTGTTGGCGGCGGTGTTCCAGGTCGCCAACACGATCCGCCTGGCTGCCTTTGCCCGTCGGCGCGAGATCGGGATCATGCGGTTGGTCGGGGCGTCCAGCCTCTACATCCAGTTGCCGTTCCTGCTGGAGTCACTGCTGGCGGCCGTGGTCGGCATCGCGATCGCTGCCGCCGGGGTGTCGGTCCTGATCGTGGTGGCCGAGCAGCTGCAGAGCAGCATCTTGTACTTCGAGTGGGTGGACTGGACCGAAGGCTTGGTCACACTCGGCTGGGTGTCGCTGCTCGGAGTGGCTCTCGCGTTGGTCCCGACGCTGCTGATGACGCAGAAATACCTCAGGGTGTGAACGTGGTCCGATAATGTTTCGACCAGACCACCATCCGTGCGCAGACCGCCTGAGATCAGACCACCATCCGTCGACAGTTTGGGTACGACTGTGGCCGCATCATGAGCCGGCGCCTCCTTTCGCTGCTCCTCTCCGTCGGCTTCTCCGCCTCCGCCCTGACCGCGCAAGCGGTCACCGCCTCCGCAGATCCTTTGGATCGGTTGCGCGACAATCGCGAGCAGGCGCAGGACGAGCGCGAGCGGGTGCAGGACGACCTGCTGGGCGCCCGAGGCGACCTCGGCCACTCCAGCCGTGAGCTCCGAGCGGCGGTAGCGGCGGTGACGCGGTCGCGGGCACGGCTCGACGCAGCCCGCGACGCCCTTGGCGACAAGCGGGCCGAGCTGCAGGTCGCACGAGCGGTCGACGACACGATGCAGCGCCGGCTCGCCGCCGCCCAGGATCGCCTGGACCAGGCGCGCGACAATCTCGCCGCCGGCCACGCACAGCTGGACGACCAGCGGGACGACGCGATGGCCCGGGCCGCCGAGGCGATGCAGAGCCCCGACGCCCAGTTCCTCGAGCTGCGGGTGCTGTTGGAGGCACGGACCGCCGAGGTGCTCACCGAGCAGCTGGGCGCGGCGGACAGCTTCGCCGACAGCCAGGCGCGCACCCTGGACGGGCTCGAGGCGACGACGGTGTTGCTGACGGTGAATGCGCAGGAGGTCGAGGACGCCAAGGAGCAGGTCGACCAGCAGCGCGCCGCGGCGGCGCTCGAGCTGGCGCGCAGACGCGCGCTCGAGGCGCAGGCCAAGGCCGCGCGGGACGACGTACAGCTGCTGGTCGAGCAGCGCGCCGACGCCCGGATGCGGGCGCACGCCGCCAGGCAGGCGGACCTGAAGAAGGTGCGCCAGCTGGTGCAGGATCGGCAGCGCGTCCAGGACCGGCTGCAGGCGATCGCCCGCCAGCGGGCGGCAGAGATCCGTGCTCAGCGGCTGGCCATGCAGCGTCGGGCTGAGCGGCAGGCCGCTCTCGAGGCCGCGCAGCGAGCCGCCCAGCAGTCCGCGCAGGACGCCACGCACAGCAGCGAGGTCGCCGCTCCCTCCACCGCGGGATCGACCTCAGCGACGTTCATGGTGTCGCCGGTGCAGGCGTCGGTCACGTCGCCGTACGGCATGCGGTTCCATCCGATCCTGCGCTATGTCAAGCTGCACGACGGCACGGACTTCGGCGCCGGCTGCGGCACGCCGGTCCAGGCGGCGACCAGCGGCCAGGTCATCTCCCGCTACTACAACGGTGGCTATGGCAACCGGGTGATCATCGACCACGGCGTGCAGCGCGGCGTCAGCCTCAGCACGTCGTACAACCACATGGAGAGCTTCTCCACCTATGTCGGCGAGCAGGTGGACAAGGGTGAGGTGATCGGGTACGTCGGGAGCACCGGCTACAGCACCGGCTGTCACCTGCACTTCATGGTGTACGAGAACGGCAACACCGTCGACCCGATGCTGGGCTGGCTCTGACCGCACCCACCTGCCCCTAGCCGCTAGTGCCCACTGACGTGCCCCCCACTCGCTTGCAGGGTGCGGGAGGATGGGCGTCATGGCCAAGCAGCAGGGACGCAAGCTGGTCGCACAGAACCGCAAGGCGCGTCACGACTACCACGTCGAGGACACGTTCGAGGCGGGTCTGGTGCTGACCGGCACCGAGGTGAAGTCGCTGAGAGCCGGTCGCGCGTCCCTCGTCGACGGGTTCGCAGAGGTCCGCGAGGACGAGATCTGGCTGCACTCTGTGCACATCCCGGTGTACACCGAGGGCACCTGGACCAACCATGAGCCCCGTCGTACCCGCAAGCTGCTGCTGCACCGGTCCGAGATCGACAAGATCGCCTCCCGCGTGGCGGAGCGAGGCCTCACCATCGTGCCGCTGGCGCTGTACTTCAAGGACGGCCGGGCCAAGGTGGAGATCGCACTGGCGCGAGGCAAGCGCACCTACGACAAGCGGCAGGCGCTGGCCAAGCGGCAGGCCGACCGGGATGCCGTCCGCGAGATCGGCCGCCGCCTCAAAGGGCGGTGACCTGAGAGAAACGAGGTCCACACGCTATGGGCATCTTCCAGCTCAACCACGCCGTGCTGTTCGTGCGCGACCTGCGCGCCAGCGTGGCGTTCTACTCCGACGTACTGGGTTTCCGCGAGGTCGACATGGGTGGGCTGCGCGGCGCGGCGTTCCTGAAGGCCGCCGACTCCACCAACGACCACGACCTCGGCCTGTTCGAGGTGGCCGGAGCCGGCGCGTCGGGTGCCGGCCGCTCGACGGTGGGCCTCTACCACCTCGCGTGGGAGCTGGACACGCTCGACGAGCTCGAGCGCGTCTCCGGCCTGCTCGGCGAGGCGGATGCGCTGGTGGGCATGAGCGACCACGGTACGACGAAGAGCCTCTACGGCCGCGACCCCAACGGCATCGAGTTCGAGATCGTGTGGGTCATCCCGGCCGACCTGATCACCGACGCAGACCGTGCGGCGTCCACGTCGATCCGTCCTCTTGACCTGCGGCGCGAGATCGAGCGCTTCGGCGGCCGGACCCGAGGCGGTGTCGGCGTCAGCCATGCAGCACCGGTCACTGCCTGAGCACGCCGGTCGTCTCGGGGCCGGGCGTGTAGGCTGGCGGGTGCTTGACAACTTCAGAGGGGCTGAACGGTTTCGACTTTGGACGACTGATCCAGGAGAAGCGGGCCGAGGAGCCAGGGTCATCTCGTAAACGATCCTTGGAAACCAACAAGTGCCAACGCTAAGCGCACTGACTTCGCTCTCGCTGCCTGAGGCAGCCAGCGAAGGGTCAGCCTGGGAGTGCCTCCGTCCCAGTAGCTGGCCTCATCTAGGAGGCTCACCGATCAGATCCGGCCGCGGGGCCTGATCGGGACACTGACAGCGGCTGAGCCTGTCGGCAACGTGTCTGTGCGAGTGCCGGGGCTGAGAAAAGCGACCAGCGGACTGCGCCCGGAGAAGTCCTGAGTCACCGCCAGAGGACGCGGGTTCGATTCCCGCCAGCTCCACGTTCGACGCGACGGCTCGGTCACCATCACGGTGATCCGAGCAATCCGTCGTTCCTCTGCGTCTTTGGGCAATGCCGCATGCGGCGGCGGCGGCCCGAGGCTATCGGACACCGCTCGTCAGCGCCGATCGCCAGCTGCTCGACGCGGGACTCGCAGAGTCGGCCACGGGAATGGCCATCAGACTGGACCTGATCCGCTGACGGGCTCGACCAGTCGTGAGCGTTCAGCGATAGGTGACGCCCTGCACCGTGGTCGAGATGCGCGTGCCGGCTCGGCCGGCGAGCAGCTCCGCCAGGTCGCTGAGCTCGCCGATCACCGCCTCCCGGCCGCTGAGACGAGCGAAGTCCACCGCGGCGCCGACCTTGGGGCCCATCGATCCGCGCGCGAAATCCATCCCAGCCAGCGCGTCCGGGTGTGCCGCCGCGATCAGCCGCTGATCCGGCGAGCCCCAGTCGACGTACACGCCGTCGACGTCGCTGGCGATCACCAGAGCGTTGGCGTTCAGGCCCTGCGCGAGTACGGCGCTGGTGCGGTCCTTGTCGATGACCGCCTCGACGCCGAGCAACCTGCGCGTGCCGGGCTGGTACATCGTGGGAATGCCACCGCCACCGGCGCAGATGACCACGCAGCCCTGCCTGAGCAACCACTCGACCGGACGGACCTGGAAGATCCGCAGCGGTGTCGGTGAGGGCACCACGCGGCGCCAATGGTGGCCGTCCTGCTTCACCGCCCAGCCGTGGGCGGCTGCCAAGTGCTCGGCCTCCTCGGCCGCGTAGACGGGCCCGATGAACTTGGTGGGGTCGCCGAACTCAGGGTCCGCAGGGTCCACCTCGGTCATCGTCAGGACCGTGGCCAGCGCCTTCTCGAACGGCAGCAGGTTGCCGAGCTCTTGCTCGATCAGGTAGCCGATCATTCCCTCGGTCTGCGCGCCCAGGACGTCGAACGGGTATTCCGAGTGCTGGTCGAGCGCGGCCGACTGCAGCGCGAGCAGGCCGACCTGCGGCCCGTTGCCGTGTGAGATCACCAGCTCGTGCTCCAGCGCGATCGGCGCCAGCGCAGCGCACGCCGCCGCGATGCTGTCCCGCTGACTCTGCACCGTCATCGGCATGCCGCGACGCAGCAGCGCGTTGCCGCCCAACGCCACCACGACGCGCATCTTCGATCACCCCTCTCATCAGCCCCCAATTGGCTGTCACGGACGCGCCCGATCGTATGCGCCACCTACGTCTGTCGGTTCTTCGAGGGCGTCTGCTACTCCGCGATTGTGACACTATGAGTTCATCCGATAACGCGCCGTAGAATGCCCCCCGCCGATGCGGCAACACTGCCCGAAATTGGCTGCCGCGGAGGGTTTGTGTTCTCACGGCTTCGCGCTTAGTCTCAGCGAGCCAACTTCATAGAGCACCGGGCACGCCGAGTCCTGCCCGCCCGGTGCTTCCACGTCTGACAACCACTCAGGGCAGGAGTGGGGGACCCACGTTCTCTTGTCCCCGGCACCGTCGCACGATGCCACCAGCGGACTCGGGGTGAAGCCGCCTCGCGGCGGCCAGGCACCTTCTGCCCGAACCCGACAGCTGACCCCACAGGCGATGGAAGGGATATCTGCATGCCTGCGTCCATCCGCTGGAAGCGCCTCTCTGCGCTGCCGCTCGCCGCCCTCGTCGCCGTCGCGATGACTTTCGCCCTGGTCCTCGTTCAAGCCGCTCCGGCCGACGCCGGCAGTCAGCGCCGGGAGAACCAGGTCGACAACGCCATGAACATCGTGCGCAACCAGAAGGGTGACCCCTACAACTACGGCAGCGCCGGTCCCAACCGGTTCGACTGTTCGGGGCTGTTCTACTACTCGTTCCGCAAGGCGGGTATCGACGTGCCCCGCACGAGCGGCGCCCTGTATCAGAAGGCGCGGCCGATCAGTAAGTCCAACATGCGCCGCGGGGACCTCATGTTCTTCTACGGCGGCGGCGGAATCTACCACGTCGCGGTCTTCGCCGGCCGCAAGAACGGCCGGACGTACCTGGTGCATGCCTCGCGCCCCGGCACCGACGTCAAGCGCGACCCGGTGTGGACCAGCTCCTGGAAGGCCGGCACGCTGCGGTCTCGCGGCTGATCCAGCCGGCCCCCACCGCTCACGCGGAAGGGGCATGACAGGATAATCCGGTGGCAGCGACACCGAGCGTGAGTTACTCCATCACCGTGCGCCTTGAGGTGCCCGCCGGCGGAGCCGCGGTGAGTCAGCTGACCAACGCAGTCGAGCACGCCGGGGGCATCGTCACCGCCCTCGACGTCACCGCCTCCGGGCACGAGCGGCTCCGTATCGACGTCACCTGTGCCGCCAGGGACACCGGGCACGCCGACCAGCTCGTCGACGCGCTGCGCGCCCTTGCCGACGTCGACGTGCACAAGGTCTCCGACCGGACCTTCCTCATGCACCTCGGCGGCACGATCGAGATGCAGTCCAAGCACCCGATCCGCAACCGTGACGACCTCTCGATGGTCTACACCCCCGGGGTGGCCCGAGTCTGTCAGGCCATCGCCGACAACCCCGAGGATGCCCGCCGCCTCACGGTCAAGCGCAACGCGGTCGCCGTGATCACCGACGGCTCGGCGGTCCTCGGGCTGGGCAACATCGGCCCTGCCGCCGCGCTGCCGGTGATGGAGGGCAAGGCGGCCCTGTTCAAGCGCTTCGCCGGTATCGACGCCTGGCCGTTGTGTCTCGACACCCAGGACCCCGACACGATCGTCGAGGTGGTCCGCTGCCTGGCCCCCGGGTTCGCCGGTATCAACCTCGAGGACATCTCCGCGCCCCGGTGCTTCGAGATCGAGCGCCGCCTGCGCGACCTTCTCGACGTACCCGTATTCCACGACGACCAGCACGGCACCGCGATCGTGGTGCTGGCGGCGCTCACCAACGCGCTGCGCGTGGTGGACAAGGACATCCGCGACGTGCGGGTCGTCATGTCGGGCGCAGGCGCGGCGGGTACGGCGATCCTCAAGCTGCTGCTGCTGGCCGGTGTGCAGGACGCGGTGGTAGCCGACGTCGGGGGTGTGATCCACCGCGAACGATCCGGGCTGGCCGAGTCGCTGCACTGGATCGCCGATCGGACCAACCAGGCCCAGATCACCGGCGACCTGGCCGGCGCGCTGGTCGGTGCCGACGTGTTCATCGGCGTCTCCGCGCCGAACCTGTTCGGGGAGGAGACCGTCGCGACGATGGCCGAGGGCGCGATCCTGTTCGCGCTGGCCAACCCGGACCCCGAGGTCGACCCGGCGGCGGCCCGCCGGCATGCCGCCGTGGTCGCGACGGGACGCTCGGACTACCCCAACCAGATCAACAACGTGCTCGCCTTCCCCGGGGTCTTCCGGGGACTGCTCGACGCGCGCAGCCGCACCATCGACGACACCATGCTGCTGGCAGCCGCCCGGGCGGTTGCCTCGGTCGTGAGCGCGGACGAGCTGAACGCGAACTACATCATCCCGAGCGTCTTCCATGCCGACGTGCACCAGGTGGTCGCCGCCGCCGTACGCGCGGCCGCCGAGGCAGCCCCCGAGTCCTGAGCGAGTCGGCCAGACGTCGGCCCACACGCCCGGTCGCGCTCGTGCAGCCGCTCGGCGCTCGGGCGGGTGGCCGTTCACCCGGTCTGGCAGGGTGGGGTGATGGCAGGCAGGCGACCGCTGGCGGCCGGGCAACCCCTGGCGGGCAGGCTCCTGGTGGCCACGCCCAAGTTGGACGACCCCAACTTCGCCCGGGCGGTCGTGCTGTTGCTCGACAGTGACCACAGCGGCGCCCTCGGCGTTGTGATCAACCGTCCGACCACGGTGGCGGTCGGGCAGGTGCTGCCCGGCTGGGCGCAGGCGGTGAGCGAGCCCGACGTACTCTTCGCCGGTGGACCGGTCTCGACCGACTCGGCGCTGGCGGTGGGTGTGCTCGGCGCCGGCGCCACCGGTGCGGAGGGCGCGCCGGTCGGGTGGCGTCCGCTGT
>JALZMX010000050.1 GCA_030857985.1 Actinomycetota bacterium
AGGACTCGCGGCTGCGCTCCGGACCCATCGCGAGGACCTGCGTCTGCTCCGGGTCGTCGGCCTGCTCGATGTCGCTCGGCTCGGTCCGGTCCTGCTCGGGGTCGCTGCGCTCTGTGTCGCTCGGCTCAGGGTCGCTCGGCTCAGGGTCACTCTGCGCCGGGTCACTCTGCGCCGGGTCACTCTGCGGGGTGGCCTCGTCCTCATCGGCACGAAAGGTCGCGACGAGGTCGCGCAGGCTGGCGAGCTGGGCGACGATGCTGTCTCGACGCTTCTGCAGCGCCGCCAGCTCGTGCCGGGTGGACACCAGAGCTCGCTGGGCATCGGCCTGCCCATGGGCACCGATCTGTGCGGCTTGCTGGCGCGCCGAGGTCACCAGCTGCTCGGCCTCGCGTCTGGCCCGGGAGACGATGCGCTCCGCCTCTGCCGCGGACTCCGAGCGCTGCCGATTGGCCATCGTGGTTGCTTCGGCGGCACGCTGCTCGGCGGCGCCGGCCCGGTCCTCGGCCTCGGAGAGCAGCCGCCGGGTCTCCTCGATCGCCGTCGAGTGCCGCTGCGCCGCCTCCTTGGTGAGGCGCTCCTTCTCCACCGCAAGCATGCGCCGGGCCTCCTGCAGCTCGCGCTCGGCGCTGGCGCGTGCCTGCTCGGCCTCACGGCGCGCCGTCGTATGGAGCGCGTTCGCCTCCTGCTGCATCGCCAACCTGAGCTGCTCGGCCTCACGGCGAGCCGCAGCCAGCAGGTCTGCTCCCTCCGCCCGGGCGTGGGCCCGCTCCTGCTCGGCGTCCGTCGCCGCCCGTTCGCGCTGCTCGTCGATCTCGGTGAGCTGGACGCTCCTGATGTCCTCGGCCTCGCTGGCGGCATCGGCGCGCAACGCCACCGCGTCGCGCTCGGCCTGCTCACGGATCTGGGCCGCTTCCGTGCGGGTCTCGGCCAGCACCTCCTCGGCCTGCTCCTCGGCCAGTCGCAGCATCGCCGACGCGCGACCGCCCAGCCCGGAGTAGGTTGGCGTCGACGTCTCGCTGAGCTGCTGCCGCTGACGTTCCGCCTCGGCTTCGAGCTCGTCGATGCGCCGTTCTGCGGCCTTCAGCGCGGCCACCGCCTCGCGTCGACCCGCGTCGTTGGCCTGGACGAACTTGTCGACGGCGGCCCGGTCGTACCCGCCCTTGCGTACGACCGGGAACGGAGCCGTCGGTGTGTCCCCAGTCTCCGCGTCGTCGAAGATCGACAGTCCCTGCTGCTCACTCATGAAACGGCTCACCTCATGCCAGACGTGCGGGAAACGGCGGTGCGGTGAGCGCGGGCTACGCTCCCCGGAACCGGTTGATCGCCTCGACGTGACGCCTTCGTAGCGCGGTGTCACTCACCCCGAGGCCCTCCTCCGGCGCTAAGCAGAGTACCCCGACCTTGCCCTGGTGGAGGTTGCGGTGCACCACGTGTGCGGCCTGTCCGGTCTCGTGCATCGGATAGGTCCTCGACAGGGTCGGATGGATCAACCCCTTGGCGACCAGCCGGTTCGCCTCCCAGGCCTCGCGGTAGTTCGCGAAGTGCGAGCCGATGATCCGCTTGAGGTTCATCCAGAGGTAGCGGTTGTCGAACTGGTGAAGGTAACCGCTGGTCGATGCACAGGTGACGATGGTTCCGCCCCGGCGTGCGACGAAGACGCTCGCGCCGAACGTCTCCCGGCCCGGGTGCTCGAGCACGACGTCGGGGTCCTCGCCGCCGGTGAGGTCGCGGATGCGGGCACCGAAGCGGCGCCACTCCCGCTGGTCCTGTGTGTTCTCGTCCTTCCAGAAGCGGTAGTCCTCCGCGCGTCGGTCGACGATCAGCTCGGCCCCCATCGAGCGGCACAGCTCAGCCTTGTCCTCCGAGCTCACGACGCAGACCGGGATCGCGCCGCCGTTCAGCGCGAGCTGGGTGGCGTAGGAGCCCAGTCCGCCCGACGCGCCCCAGACCAGCACCACGTCGCCCTGCTTCATCGCGGCGCCGTTTCGGGACACCAGCTGGCGGTAGGCGGTGGAGTTGACCAGGCCCGGGCTGGCCGCCTCCTCCCAGGTCAGGTGGGCGGCCTTCGGCATCAGCTGGTTGGACTTCACCAGCGCCAGCTCGGCAAGGCCGCCGAAGTTGGTCTCGAAACCCCAGATCCGCTGCTCGGGGTCCAGCATCGTGTCGTCGTGCCCATCGGAGCTCTCCAGCTCGACCGACAGGCAGTGTGCGACCACCTCGTCGCCGGGGTTCCAGGTGTGCACGCCCGCTCCGGTGCGCAGGACCACCCCGGCGAGGTCGGAGCCGACCACGTGGTAGGGGAGGTCGTGCCGCTTCGACAGCGGCGACATGCGGCCGTAACGCTCGAGGAAGCCGAACGTCGACATCGGCTCGAAGATGCTGGTCCACACCGTGTTGTAGTTGATCGCGCTGGCCATCACGGCCACCAGCGCCTCACCCGGCCCGGCCTCGGGCACCGCCACCTCGTCGACGTGCAGGCTGCGGCGCGGGTCCTTGTCGGCGGTGGCCAGACCGTCGAACATCTGGGTCTCGTCCTTGTGCACGGTCACGGCCCGGTACGCCGGGGGGACCGCAAGCTCGGCGAAGTCCTCGGGACCGGTGCTCCCGGCGAGGATCGCGTCCAGGATCTGCTTCACGGCGTACCCCGGCTGTGGCCGGCGGGCTCCACCAGCTCCATCAACACCCCACCGGCGTCCTGGGGGTGCACGAAGTTGATCCGCGAGCCTGCGGTGCCACGGCGCGGGGGATCGAAGAGCAGCCGAAGCCCCCGCCCACGCAGCGCAGCAGAGGCGGCATCGATGTCGGTCACGCGGTAGGCGAGCTGTTGCAGGCCCGGCCCGTGTCGATCGAGGAACGCGGCGATGGGTGACTCGGGCCCGAGCGGCGCGAGCAGCTGGAGGCGGGCGCCGGTGTCGCCGACCGCCAGCATGGCCTCGGCAACGCCCTGCCCCTCGTTGCGCTCCCGGTGCACGACGTGCAGACCGAACGTCTCGGCATAGAACGCGATGGCCTCGTCGAGGTCCCCGACGGCGATGCCGACATGGTCGATGGCGGTCAGCAGCTGCTCGGGAACCATGCGCCTCACCGTAGCCGCACAAGCGCTGGGTATCGTGCGAGTGATCTCGACGTCTGCGTGCCGCGGGTGCGCTTCCCAGGAGGACGACATGTCTGGTTCCGTGATCGTGGCAGGTGCTCGTACGCCGATCGGCCGGCTGCTGGGTGGGCTGAAGAGCTTCTCCGGTGCCGAGCTCGGCGGCTTCGCGATCAAGGCGGCTCTGGACAAGGC
>JALZMX010000064.1 GCA_030857985.1 Actinomycetota bacterium
CTGCAGTGGCTGCACGAAGTCCGCTGCGGACTGGAAGCGCCGCACCAGGCCGTAACAGAACGAGTGGAACGTCGAGCTCAGCGGCATCGCCACGGTGCGACCGAGACGACCGGTGATGCGGTCACGCAGCTCCTCCGCGGCCTTGCGTGAGAAGGACAGCACCAGGACCTCGTGCGGTGCGACGGCCCGACGCTGGACCCGATCGACCACCGCCTCCACCAGCGTGGTCGTCTTGCCGGTGCCCGGACCGGCCAGCACCAACAGCGGACCACCCCCGTGCTCGACCACGGCCCGTTGGGCGGCGTCGAGCACAGGCGCTGCGACCGGGTCATGGCGGCCGCGCACCAGGCGGTAGCGAGGAGGTGCTGCGGGCATGAGGGTCATACCACCACCCGGCGCCGACAGCGGCTGCTCAGCCGCGCGGATCCCAGGCGGCGCGACGCATGTCGACCCGTGGCCCGCGTGCGCCTTCCAGCAGCGGCGTGCCCTCGTCGGCGTAGTGGTCGCGCGCCCTCGTACGGTGGCAGTCGGGCAAGGTCCCGTCGGCGCGTACGACGCGCCACCACGGCACCGCAGCACCGTACGACGCCAGCACGGTGCCGACCTGGCGAGGCCCGCCGACCCCGACGTACTCGGCGATCACGCCGTAGCTGGTCACCCGCCCAGGCGGCACCCGCTCGACGAGCAGCAGCACCGCCTCGACGAAGGCCTCCCGCTGCATCAGCGGAGCAGCGGTCAGTACGCCGGCTGCGACGGGTCGATCTGGTTCACCCAGGCCGAGACACCGCCGCCGACGTGGACGGCGTCGGAGAACCCGGCCCCCTTGGCGACGCCGAGCACCTCCGCCGATCGGCCGCCGACCTTGCAGTAGAACACCGCCTGCTTGTCCTGCGGCAGCTGCTCGAGGCCGGCGCCGGACAGGAAGTCGCCCTTGGGAATCAGCACTGAGCCGGGGATCTGGTTGATCTCGCGCTCGTTGGGCTCGCGCACGTCGACGAGCACGAAGTCGCGGTCGCCGCGCGTGCGGGCGGCCAGCCAGTCCTCCAGCTGGCGCACCGAGATCGTCGCCCCCGCCACGGCCTCGGCGGCGTCGTCGGAGACCGCACCGCAGAACGCGTCGTAGTCGATCAGCTCGGTGACGGTCGGGTTCGCACCGCAGACCGCGCAGTCGGGGTCCTTGCGCACCGCGAGCTGGCGCCAGGTCATCTCGAGCGCGTCATAGACGTGCAGCCGGCCCAGCAGCGGCTCGCCGATCCCCGTGATCAGCTTCAGCGCCTCGGTGACCTGGGTGGCGCCGATGGACGCACACAGCACGCCCAGCACCCCTCCCTCGGCGCAGGAGGGCACCATGCCGGGCGGCGGTGGCTCGGGGTAGAGGCATCGGTAGCACGGTCCGTGCTCGGCCCAGAACACACTGACCTGACCGTCGAAGCGGAAGATCGAGCCCCAGACGTAGGGCTTACCCAGCAGCACGGCCGCGTCGTTGACGAGGTAGCGGGTGGCGAAGTTGTCGGCGCCGTCGACGATGAGGTCGTAGTCGGCGAAGATGTCCATCACGTTGCTCGCGTCGAGTCGCTCGTTGTGCGTGACGACGTGGACCAGCGGGTTGATCTCGGCGATCGACCGGCGGGCCGACTCTGCCTTGGGCTTGCCGACGTCGCTCTGGCCATGGATGACCTGGCGTTGCAGGTTGGATTCGTCGACCTCGTCGAACTCGACGATGCCCAGCGTCCCCACCCCGGCGGCGGCGAGATACATCAGCGCGGGGCTGCCCAACCCGCCGGCACCGATGACGAGCACCCTGGCGTTCTTCAGTCGCTTCTGCCCGGCCATGCCGACATCGGGAATGATGAGGTGCCGGCTGTACCGGCGTACCTCGGCGACGCTCAGGTCGGCGGCCGGCTCGACGATGGGCGGAAGGGACACGGCACTCTCCTCATGATCTGGGCTCACCGGGCACAACCCGCGACAGCCCGGCGGTGTTCCCGGCGAGGGCCGTATCTAGGGTGACGGCTGTGGCCGACTCGACCGTCCGGGTGGATGTGGGCGGGCAGATGCTCAAGCTCACCAACCTCGACAAGGTGCTCTACCCCGACACCGGCTTCACCAAGGGTGAGGTGATCGACTACTACGTCGCGGTCAGCGAGCCTCTGCTCGCGCATGTGAGGGACCGGCCGTTGACCCGGAAACGTTGGCCCGACGGGGTCGGGGCGGCGCCGTTCTTCGAGAAGAACAAGCCCCGCGGTACGCCGGACTGGGTGCGCACAGCGTTCCTCGCCGAGCACGGCGACGACGGCGTCGACTACGTCCTCGCGCAGGATCTCCCGACCCTGGTGTGGGTCGCGAACCTCGCCGCGCTCGAGCTGCACGTCCCGCAGTGGACGGTAGGTCCGCGAGGCGGCGTACGCGAGAGCGACCTGCTCGTCGTCGACCTCGATCCCGGGCCACCCGCGACGATCGTGGAATGCTGCGAGGTCGCCCTGCTGCTGCGGGACCGGCTCGCCGCGGACGGGTTGCAGTCGTGGGCGAAGACGTCGGGCAACAAGGGCGCGCAGCTCTATGCACCGATCAGCCGGGTCAGCGGCGAACGTGCATCGGCGTACACCAGGAAGCTCGCCGCCGAGCTCAGCCGGCAGCGTCCCGACCTCGTGCTCGCGTCGATGGACAAACGGGCCCGCGCCGGCAAGGTGTTCATCGACTGGAGCCAGAACAACGCCGCCAAGACCACCGTTGCGCCCTACTCGCTGCGCGGCACCCCTGCGCCACAGGTGTCGACGCCGCTGACCTGGGACGAGGTTGCGACCTGCCGGGCACCACAGGACCTCGTCTTCGGTCCGGCCGACCTGCCCGCGCGCCTGGAGGGGTACGGCGACCTGCTCGCCCCGATGCGCGATGTCCGCCAGGAGCTGCCGGCAGCCGATTAGCCGTCGGTGCCGATCGACACGGCGCTGTTGGGGTCGCTGGATAGGCTGGGTCAGCGGTGCGGCGAGCGCCCAAATGAGAGCAGCAGTGACGAGCGAGGGCGACCAGCCCGATGGAGGGTGACGGTGGAGGTCAGGATCGGTGTGCAGCACGCCAACCGGGAGCTGCTGCTCGAGTCTGCGCAGAGCGGTGAGGCGGTCGAGACGGCAGTGGCCGAGGCCCTGAAGAGCGACGAGCGGCTGCTGGTGCTCGTCGATGAGAAGGGCCGGCGCATCGTGGTGCCAACCGACAAGCTGGCCTATGTCGAGATCGGCGAGGAGTCTTCTCGCCGGGTCGGCTTCGGCGCCGCCTCCTAGCGCCGACACGCCGTACGCCCGGATTGCGACGGATGTGGCGCGGGGGACGCCATTAGTGGATGATCGAGCGTGCGTAACCGTATTCAGCGGGGGTTGCACACCGACGTGCGACCCGGCAAAGAAAGGGGACAACACTGATGGAGATCATCGGTCTTCTCATCGGCGGCGTCATCATCGGTCTCCTCGGTAAGTTCCTGGCTCCGGGAGACAAAGACAACATCCCGATCTGGCTCACAATCCTGTGCGGCATCGGCGGAATCCTGCTCGGCTTCTACGTCTACTCGCTCTTCGGCGGCGACGGCAGCGGCGGTATCGACTGGGTTCGCTGGATCGTCGCGATCGTGGTGGCGGCGGTGCTGGTCATGATCGCCTCGACGGTGACCGGCAAGAACACCGCCCGGCGCTGACCGCTCGACTGACCCGACGCTGCACCAACTGACCTACGGCGGTCCCCTCGCGGGGCCGCCGTAGGCAGTTCTGCAGGCCCAGGCCCAGCCACGGGATCAGGCCTGCAGCCCCATCGCCGCCATCCGCTGCGCATGGTTGTCGGTGAGCCGGGTGAACATCCGGCCGATCTCGGCGAGGTCCATCCCGGGACGGTCGACTCCACCGGCGAGCAGCGCACTCAACGCGTCCCGGTCGGCGGCGATTCGCTGGGCCTGGCTCAGCGCCTCACCCATCAGCCGGCGCGCCCACAGCGCCAGCCGGCCGGCGACCCTCGGCTGCTCCTCGATCGCCCGCCGCACCCTCTCCACCGCGAAGGAGGAGTGGCCGGTGTCGGCCAGCGTGTCCAGCACCAGCGCCCGGGTGTCACTGTCGAGGAACGCGGCGACCTCGCGGTAGAAGTCGGCGGCCAGACCGTCACCGACGTACGCCTTGATCAGACTCTCCAGCCAGTCCGAGGGCGCGGTGTGGGCGTGGAAGGCGTCGACCGGGGCGACGAAGGGCCGCATCGCTTCTCCCGCGTCGGCGCCGAGCTGCTCGAGCCGATCCCGCAACCGGGCGAAGTGGCCGAACTCCGCGCTGGCCATGGCCGCCAGGGCCGCCTTGTCCTGCAGCGTCGCGGCCATCCTGGCGTCCTCGGCCAGCCGCTCGAACGCGCTGAGCTCGCTGTAGGCCAGCACCCCGAGCAGGTCGACAACCGCGGCGCGGTAGTGCGCGTCCTCGAGCGCGCTCGCACCGGTCACCGCAGCGCGCTCGCCGGCGGCATGAGCAGCGGGATCGGTCACACGCCGCAGCGTAGCGAGCCGCTCCGCGACGCTACGGATAGACTGACCGTATTCATCATCGCTTCGAAACGAGACAGTCCTGACTACGTTCACCGAACTCGGCGTACTGCCCGAGATCGCCGATGCGCTCACCGACGTCGGCATCACCACCCCCTTCCCGATCCAGGAGATGACCCTGCCGATCGCGATGTTGGGGACCGACCTGATCGGCCAGGCCCGCACCGGCACCGGCAAGACGCTGGCGTTCGCCATCCCCGCCCTGCAGCGGATCGTCGCGCCGCACGACCCCGACTACGCCGAGCTGGTCGCACCCGGCAAGCCGCAGGCTCTGGTGATCTGCCCGACCCGTGAGCTCGCGCTCCAGGTGTCCGGCGACATCGTGGTCGCCGGGGCCCGCCGCGGCACCCGCACACTGACGGTGTACGGCGGGGTCGGGTACGACGACCAGCTCGCCGCCCTCGCCTCGGGCGTCGAGGTCGTGGTCGGCACCCCCGGCCGCCTGATCGACCTCAACAACCGCAGGGTGCTCGACCTCAGCCACGTCAAGGTGCTCGTGCTGGACGAGGCCGACGAGATGCTCGACCTGGGATTCCTGCCCGACGTCGAACGTCTGCTGAGCAAGACTCCCGAGCTGCGCCAGACGATGCTCTTCTCGGCCACCATGCCGGCGGCGATCATCGGGCTGGCGCGGCGGCACATGCGCCACCCGGTCAACATTCGCGCCGAGTCCAGCGAGGCGGCCCAGACGGTACCCGCCACCGCGCAGTTCGTCTATCTGGCACACGGCCTCGACAAGCCCGAGATCCTGGCGCGCATCCTGCAGGCCGAGAACAGCGGCCTCACGATCATCTTCTGCCGGACCAAGCGCCTGGCGCAGCGGCTGGCCGACGACCTGGCCGAGCGCGGCTTCCCGGCCTCGCCGCTGCACGGGGACATGGCCCAGGTCGCGCGTGAGAAGGCGATGACGAGGTTCCGCGAGGGCAAGGTGAGCGTGCTCGTCGCCACCGACGTGGCCGCCCGCGGCATCGACGTCACCGGCGTGACGCACGTGATCAACTATGCCTGCCCCGAGGACGACAAGACCTACCTGCACCGGATCGGTCGCACCGGTCGAGCCGGCGCCACCGGGATAGCGGTCACACTGGTCGACTGGGCCGACGTCACCCGATGGAAGCTGATCAACAAGGCGCTCGACCTGCCCTTCGACGACCTGGTCGAGACCTACTCCACCTCCCCGAACCTCTTCCACGACATGGGCATCGCCCCCGGCGTCACCGGCCGTCTCACGCCGCCGCAGCCGGCCGCGCGCAACGAGCGCCCGCCACCACGAAGCAGGGGTGCCGGCGATGGTGGGGGCGGCACCTCCGGTGACGGTGGCGGTGACCGCAACCGCAACCGAAGCCGGCGGCGGACACGGCGCGGGCAGCCCGTCGAGCCGGGTCCCGCAGTCGACGACGCGGCAACGGAGTCCACCGGCACCGACACCGACGAGCGCCCATCCGGCCAACGCCGCAGGAGACGCCGCCGTCGTACCTCGTCGTCGGCCCCGAGGTCGGCCGAGACGTCCCCGTCTGCCGGCAACGGCTGACAGTCGCTGCCTGCGATCAGGCGACGACGACCACGCGGGTGCCGAGTGGGGCGAAGTCCCAGAGAGCCTTGGCGTCGTCGCGGGCCTGACGTACGCATCCCGACGAGAGCGCACGGCCGAGCTGAGCACGGGTTTGCACCTTGCGACCCCGCTCGTCGACCGGGATGTCGTGGAAGCCGATGGCCGCGCGCTCACCGGTGGTGAAGCGAACCATGAAGCCCATGGTCTCCTCGTAGGTGTAGCTGACCGCATGTCGCGAGCGCGAGTAAACCCGGTAGCGACCGACGTCGAGATTGGGGTGCTTGCTGCCGGAGACCGGATAGGTACGCCGCACCCGGTCCCGCGCGTCGACCAGCCACACGTGCTGCACACCGAGGTCCAGCACGACCCGGCGGCCGTGACCGGAGCGTGCGGGCAGCGCCTGGTGGTTGCGGACCTGATCGTGCGCGGCCGGCCGAGGCGCGGTTCGCTCTCGCACGGCCGGCCGAGGTGTGGCTGCCGGTGCCGTCGGCTCGATCCCGG
Source organism: Actinomycetota bacterium (assembly GCA_030857985.1). Taxonomy (GTDB): domain Bacteria; phylum Actinomycetota; class Actinomycetes; order Propionibacteriales; family Nocardioidaceae; genus JALZMX01. The sequence goes on from JALZMX010000064.1 coordinate 6,618, forward strand.
TGTCGGGGACGACTCGGCGTGGAGGGGCGGGAGCCACCGCGAGCGGACTCACCAGCCGAAAGCCGGGCGCAGCGGTCGATGCGGCCGCTGACGGTCCGATGTCCCAGACACCTCCGGCGCCACCGAGCGCGGCCACCGCGACCACGCCAGCGGCAGCGACCGCGCTGAGGCGCGAACCAGGGACACCCATCCGTCGAGTCTAGAACGAGCCAGGTGCATTCCAACCGACCACTGCGGCCGAGTTGCACCGCTGACGCCGTCTAGGCTGACTCGATGCCACCCGCGCCCACCACCGTCCCTAGCACGGGCCCCGGGGGCGTCAGCGCCACCACGCTGGCCACCCGTCGTGGGCTGTTCGCCGCGCTCGTCGCCGCGCCGCAGCGACCGCGCGGGACCGTGGTACTGATACCCGGCTGGACCGGCAGCAAAGAGGACTTCCGTGCGCTGCTGCCGCTGCTGGGCCACGCCGGCTGGCTGGCGGTCGGCTACGACCAGCGCGGGCAGTACGAGTCAGGGGCGGACGAGCACGACGACTTCACCCTGGACGGCTTCGCCGCCGACGCGCTCGCCGTCTGCGCCACGCTGGACGAGGGACCGGTGCACATGGTCGGTCACTCCTTCGGCGGGCTGGTGGCACAGGTGGCGGCGCTGGCGCAACCAGACCGGCTGGCCTCGGTCACGTTGCTCTGCAGCGGGCCGGGCGCGATCACCGCGCCCGACGAGGTCGAGTCGCTGCGACTGATGGCCGAGGCGATCGAGACCACCACGCTGGACGAGGTCTACCGTGCCAAGGTCGAGCATGACACGATCCGCGCAGCCGGCCGCGCGGGTGCGCGCAGCGCGGCTCCGTCGTCGGCGGCCACCCAGCCGTTCCTGCGTCGGCGCTTCGTGGCCAACCATCCCGGCTCACTGTCGGCGATCACGCTGCTGCTGGTCACCGCCGCCGACCGGGTGGACGAGCTCGCCGCGATCGGCGTACCCGTGCACGTGCTGTACGGGAAAGACGACGACGGCTGGCCGGTCGACGTGCAGCGGGAGATGGCGCGCCGGCTCGCCGTCACGCCGCACGTCGTACCGGGAACGGCGCACTCACCGGCCGCGGAGGACCCGCGGGCGACAGCGGCCCTGCTCACACGTCTGCTGGCAGCCCCGCCCACGGCGGCAGCGGTGCCCGGGCAGCACTGCCCTGCGGACAGGCCCGGTTGAAGTCGCACCATCCGCACATCGGCCCCGGGTGGGGAGGGAACCGCGCGTCGGCCTGCTCGGGCGTGAGCCCGCCCTGGTACGCCGCATCGGCCCGGGCCACCTCAGCGGCCAGCGAGTCCGCCCGGCGAAGGTGCCGCTGCAGGCTCTCGTCGCTGTGCTCCCAGACCAGCACCTCACCGGTAGGGAGATGGTGCAGCTCGACCCGGGTGCAGGGCCGGTGCAGGGTCCGGCTCGCGGCTGCCGCGTAGATCGCCAACGCGAGGGAGGAGCGGGCGTCGTCGACGGTGAGCAGGTGCCGGCCGGTCTTGTAGTCGACGACCACCAGGCCATCTCCGGCCCGCTCGTCGATCCGGTCGACCCGTCCCCACAGGGCAGCCCGAGGTGTGGTCAGCGAGACGACCCGCTCGACGCCGACCGGCTCGTCGGCGGGGTCGACGTCGGCGAGGTATGACGCGACCATCGACGAGGCGCGCCCGCGGTGCCGACTGCTCTGCTCGGCGTCGAGGAAACCGACGTCCGACCAGCCCTGGACGACGAGCTCGGCACCCGCCTGCGGCGTCCGGCTCGGCAGCGCCAGCTTCCACCAGGTCGCGAGCGCGCTGTGGACGACAGCGCCGACGCTGTTGTGCGCCCACGGCGGGCCCTTCGGCGGTGGCGGCCGCTCGAGATAGCTCAGCCGATAGCGTCGCGGGCAGTCGAGGAAGGCGAGCAGGCGGGTCGGTGCGGCGGGGTACAGCCGCTGCGGCATGTCGTCGAAGCCCAGCTGTGCCTCCCCCATCACCCCGCCCCTCCCATCAGCCCTCTCCGGCGATGAACGCACGCACCGCGTCGGCAACCAGCTGTACGGCGATCGCCGACAGCAGCAGCCCGGAGATCCGGGTGACCAGCGTGACGCCGGACTCCTTGATCAGGCGCAGGATGCCGACCGAGAAGCGCATCGTGAGCCACAGCACGACGTGGATCGCGACGACGCCGAGCGCGACCGCGGTGAGCTCCGCTGCGGAGTCGACCTGCTCGACGAAGACCATGGTGGCGACGATCGCACCGGGGCCGGCGAGCAGCGGGGTGCCGAGCGGCACCAGCGCCACGTTGACGTCCTTGGCCTGCACGGCCTCCTCCTTGCCGGTCAGCAGCTCCAGCGCGACCAGCAGCAGGAGCAGCCCACCGGCGGTCTGCAGCGCCGGCAGCGAGATGTGGAGGTAAGCGAGGATCTGCCGTCCGAACAGCGCGAACAGCACGATCACGCCGAATGCCACGACCACCGCCTGCCACGCGGCCCGCCTGCGCATCGCCGCGGAACGCCCGCCGGTGAGGGACAGAAACAGCGGGATAGTGCCGGGCGGGTCCATGATCACGAACAGCGTGATGGTCACCTCGGCCAGCAGGGTCAGGTCGACCAGCGAATTCACGGCAGCACGGCGCGCGGGGGGGCGCGGCCGGAGCGGGTCGCCGCCTGCTCGGCCGCGACGAGCAACCGCTCGAGCTGGTCGGGAGCAGTCAGGTTGCAGCCGAGCGGGCAGTCGAGCTTGCCCTCGCCGTGGAAGTCGCTGGCCCCGGTCGCGACGAGGCCGAGCCGGTCCGCGATCTCTCGAAGCTCCTGCCTGGCAACGACGTCGTGGTCCTGGTGGTCGACCTCCACGCCGGTCAGGCCGCGCGCGGTCAGGCCGGCCAGCACGTCGGCACTGAGCGCGCTGCGGCTCTGCCGTCCCCACGGGTGCGCGATCACCGTCACTCCCCCGGCCCGCTCGACCATGTCGACCATGTCCTCGAGCTCTGCGGCGTAGCGATCGACGTACGCCGGTCGGCCATGGGCGAGGTAACGGTCGAATGCCTCGTCGCGGTTGGCGACCACCCCCTTGGCCACCAACGCGTCGGCCACGTGCGGACGACCGACCGCCGCGGCGGGTTCGGACACCGCACGCACGTCGGCGGCGTCGAGCTCGATGCCGATCTTGCGCAGCCGCCCGAGCGTCGCGGGCAACCGGGACGACCGGCCCGCCAGGATGCGCTCCAGCTCATGGCGCAGCGGCTGATAGCCGGGATCGACGAGATAGGCGAGAAGGTGCACTCCGGCACCTGCATGGCGGCACGAGATCTCGATCCCCGCGACGAAACCGAGGTCGAGGTCGTGTGCCGCCGAGCGGGCGTCGTCCCAGCCGTCGCTGGTGTCGTGGTCGGTCAGCGCGACGACGTGGAGTCCGGCCTCGCTGGCACGCTGCATCAGAGCACGCGGGTCGTCGGTGCCGTCGGATCGGTCGGAGTGGGTGTGCAGGTCGATGCGCACCGCGACAGCCTAGCGGCGGGCTACGACGGTCTCAGGCGCGGTGACAGCGGACCGTAGGCCAGCAGCTCGACCTCGTGACCGAGCGCGCGCACGTCGGCGAGCGACAGCCGCTCCATCATCAGCGTGCCCGCGGACTCGGGGTGCAGGATCAGCCACAACCAGCGGCCGCCGGCCTCACCGGCATACACCGCCCGGTCCGGCGCGGCCGACGACACCCACCACATCGACACCTGGTGCCCGTCTGCACCGATGCGCGCATGCGGTGGCCCGTCGCCGACCTCGGCACCGGGATGCGGGGAGTCGAGGCCGGCATAGCCGCCGCCGAGCCCGGTGCCCGGCTCCTCGGCGACGAGTAGCAGGTCGGCGTCGCCCCCGACCGGGTTGGGGCCGCTGCAGGCCAGCACCGTGGCGCGCTGGGTCTGCGTGTCGCCGACCCAGCCGAGACCGGTGACCAGCCACCCGGGCGGCAGCGGCCACGGCAGCCACAACGGCAGGTCGAGGACGAGCGCCTGCTCGGTCAAGACCTGCGCGGTCGCGGCCTGCACCCGCAAGGGCAAGGGCAACGTCATGCGTACGACGGTCCCCGCGCCCGTCGGTCCGCGTCAACCCTCGCCGCCTCGCCGCTGACGTACAGTCCGATTCCTATGACGACTCGGCCAGCACCTCGGCGCGTCGACTGCGTGGGCGCGATCCTGCGCAGCCCCGACGGACGGCTGCTGGTGATCCAGCGTGGCCAGGAACCGTCCGCCGGCCAATGGTCGGTGCCGGGCGGGCGGGTCGAGCCCGGCGAGACCGACGCGCAGGCACTCGTCCGCGAGGTGCGCGAGGAGACCGGTCTCGAGGTGGCGGTGGGTGACCTGGTCGGTGTGGTCGAGCGGGAGGGCCTGGGCGGCGCCGTCTACGTGATCCGGGACCACGCGTGCAGCCTGCTCGGTGGGCATCTCGCCGCCGCAACCGACGCAGCCGATGCGCGCTGGGTCACCGACGACGAGCTGCGGGAGCTGACGTGCGTCCCCGGCCTGGTCGGCGAGCTCGAGGAGTGGGGGGTCGTCGACCGGCGATGACCCGGGCCCGCACCCGCACGCTACGCAACAGTCGCTGAGCGCCGCTCGGAACGACCGTTGCGTAGCGCCCGGCAGGCGCGATCTGAAGTGCCTACCTGTGCTGGCCGTCGGGTAAAGCAAACGTGCCCCACGCGGCCCAATTGTGGTTCCAGCGCGTGGTCACCGGTGAGCAGGTACGCCGTGCGAAACAGCGCGGCCGACCGCATCTCGACGTACTCGCTGAACGCCGCGTCGTCGCGGGCCATCGCCGCTCCTCCGTGAGGTGGCCCACCACAGAGAGAAGACGCTCCCACCTCCGGGAAGGTTGGGTGCCGACTCGTCAGCAGTTCCAGCGCAGGATGACCGGCGTCTCGCGTTCGTAGCCCAGCACCGAGATCGTCGCCGAGTCGAGAACCAGGTAGCGCCCGGCGTCGGCCGGCTGGCCGATCCAACGCGCCGCCAGTGCTCGCAGCGCGTGGGAGTGGCCGAAGACCAGCGCGCGCCCGCCCGCCGCACGCACCTTGGCCACCACCCGGTCCAGCCGCTCACCGACCTGATCCGCGGCCTCCCCGCCCGGTGTCTCGTGAGTCCATACGGACCAGTCCGGCACCTGCCGACGGATCTCCTGGGTGGTGATCCCCTCGTATTCGCCGTAGCTCCACTCGGCGAGGTCCTCGTCCACGTGCGCGTCGCCGAAGCCGGACAGCTCAGCGGTACGGCGAGCGCGCTTGCGCGGGCTGGTGAGGATCAGGTCGAACGGCGTACGCAGCAACTGTCCCGAGAGCCTCCCGGCGTCGGCAGCACCGGCCCGGGTCAGGTCCAGATCGGTGTGCGAGGTATGGCGCCGCTCCTTGCTCCACTCGGTCTCACCGTGCCGCACCAGCCACATCTCTGCCTCGCTCGCCATGGCCCGATCCTGCCATGAACTCTGCTCCGCGGTCAGTCCCTGCCGGGCGGCTGCGCCGGCGTCGGGCGGCCCGGCTGCTCGCCGCCTCGCGCGTCGAGATAGGACTGCTTCGGCACCAGCACCTTGCGCCGGAAGACGCACACCAGCGTGCCTTCCTGCTGGTAGCCCGAGGTCTCGACGTGGACGACGCCCCGGTCGTCCTTCGAGGTGCTCTCCCACTTGTCCAGCACGGTGGTCTGGCCGTAGAGCGTGTCCCCGTGGTACGTCGGCGCGACGTGGCGCAGCGACTCGACCTCGAGGTTGGCGATCGCCTGCCCGGACACGTCCGGCACGCTCATCCCTAGCAGCAGAGAGTAGACGTAGTTGCCGACCACGACGTTGCGCCCGAACTGTGTGGTCTCCGCGTAGTTGGCGTCGAGGTGCAGCGGGTGGTGGTTCATCGTGAGCAGGCAGAACAGGTGGTCGTCGTACTCGGTGACCGTCTTGCCGGGCCAGTGCCGGTACGTCGCGCCGACCTCGAACTCCTCGTAGGTGCGGCCGAACTGCATCCCATGCTCCTCGCGGTCGGCGGACGGACCCGCTCATCGTGCCGCAGTCCTCACGTGCCGGGAAACCGACACCTGGTGGGTCGGATCACTCCCAGGTGACGCGTACGCCGTGCGGTGCGGACCCCCGGAGCGCCGGAGTCAGTTGCGCAGCGCGAGCCGGGCGAGCTGGTTGCGCGCGTCCTCGACGTGCTGGTGCTGGCACAGGATCTCGTACGACGTCGGCACCACCGACGTCGTCGACGCGAAGTCGCGATGACCACCGGTCATCGAGTGACCGACGCCAGCGGTGATGGCACCCAGAACGGCGCCGAAGGCCGCGCTCAGCAACGGCAGCACCAGCAGCAGCCCGTCGTCGTTGGCAGCGAAGAGCATGATCATGACGCCGATGAACAACCCCCACAGGGCGCCACCGGAGGCACCCACCTTGGCTGCTCGCCCGGTCGTCATCCGCCCGACCACCCGCTCGACCAGACGCAGCTCCTTGCCGACGATGGTCAGGTGCTGGACCGGGAAGTGCTGGTCCGACAGGTAGTCGACCGCCTGCTGGGCGGCGGCGTAGCTGGCATAGGTCCCGACCGGTATCCCGGTCGGTTCCTGCGGTAACGACATCGGCATCGTCGTCCTCCCTGCTCCCTCGTCGGACGACCCCCATTGTGCCCGCTCACGGGGCCGGCCGCTCGTGCGTCATCGCCGCCGCCGGACGTTGCACCATCGTGCGGACCCGATCGGCCGGGATCTTCGGCTGCCGGGACTCGTCCAGCAGCCCGTTCTGCTCCTGCTCGGTGTCGGTCAGCTGGGTGTAGAAGAAGCCGGCCAGATCCGGGCAGTCGAGCACCGCTTCGAAGAGCTCCGCCAAGCGGTCGACCAAGCCGTCGGGCGAGGCGACGGTCGAGTACCCCCACCCCTGCTGGCCCTCGTCGGAGACGAATCGGACCCCACCGAACTCGGTGAGCATCACCGGCTGGCCCCGGTCGGCAGTCTCGTCCAGCAGGATCCGGTGCCGCGCCGGGCGCCCCCGGCGCAGCATGTGCTCGATCCGGTCGCGGTCGCCGTAGCGGGCCCGGAGGCGATCCCCGCGCGCCGCGTAGTCGTGGATGGACCAGATGTCGCTCTCGGTGTGCTCCCACCCGTCGTTGGAGATGACGGGTCTGGTGGGGTCGATGGCCTTGGTCAGGTGGTAGAGCCCGGTCGGATAGCTGCGCTGGGCCGGATCGGTGACCATCGCCTGGATCCCCCAGCTCTCGTTCATCGGCACCCAGGTGACGATGCACGGATGGCTGCGGTCGCGCCGGAGCACCTCGAGCCATTCTCGGGTCAGCCGCTCCACGGCTTCGGAGTCGAATGCGTAGGCGTTGGCCATCTCGCCCCAGACGAGCAGACCGAGACGGTCGCACCAGTAGAGGAAGCGCGGGTCCTCGACCTTCTGGTGGATGCGGACCGTGTTGAAGCCGAGCTGCTTGATCAGCTCGACCTCGCGGCGCAGCGAATCGGCGTCGGGCGCCGCCAGATGGGACTCGGGCCAGTAGCCCTGCGCGAGCACGCCACGGACGTAGTAGGGCAAACCGTTGAGGAGGAACCGGCCGTCCTCGGTGCCCACCGTGCGCAGGCCCAGGTAGCTGGCGACGAGGTCCACCGTCCTGGTCTCGTCGATGAGGCGCAGCTCGGCGTGGACGAGGGTCGGGTGCTGCGGTGACCACAGCGGCAGGTCGACGGCCGGTCCGTCCAGGAGCGCGGGGATGGCGATGTCGGTGACGGTCCGGTGGCTGGTCAGCCGGACGGTGTTCTCGGCGAGCAGGTCGCCGTGCAGATGCAACCGGGTCCGCAGAGTCATGGCCGTGTCCGGAGTGCGGTTCAGCCCGACCTCGAGACGCACCCGCCCGGCAGCAATGTCAGGCGTCCACTGCACCTCGACGATGTGCGTCGCCGGCACCCGCTCCAGCCACACCGGCTGCCAGATCCCGGTGGTGCGGTGGTACCAGATGCCGTGCGGCTCCGGTCGCCAGTCCTGCTTGCCACGAGGCTGGGCAACATCGGTGGGCGGGTCCTCGGCCCGTACGACGACCACGTGCTCCTCGCGATCCGGTGCCAGTGCGTCGGTCAGGTCACAGCTGAACGGCGTGTGGCCGCCCTCGTGCGCACCGACGTGGACCCCGTCGACCCATACCCGGGCGCTGTAGTCGACGGCGCCGAAGTGCAGCAGCAGCCGCTCGTCGCCGGACGGTTCGGCGACGGCGATCTCCCGCCGGTACCACACGACGGGGTGATAGGCGGTGTCGTGGATGCCGCTCGACTTCGACTCGGGCGGGAACGGCACCACGATGGTCCGGTCGAACGGCTCGGTGCGGAGCTGCCAGCCGGATGCGAGCCCGGTGTCGTCGTCGTCGTGCGCGAACCCCCACTCGCCACAGAGGTCGGTCCACTCCTCGCGCACGAGCTGTGGGCGCGGGTGGACGTTCTCCTGGGCCATGCGACGATCCCCTTCCGAGCTCGGGTGCGGTCAGGACTTGTAGTCCTCGAGCAGCCGCCGGCCGATGATCATCCGCTGGATGTCGGCGGTGCCCTCGCCGATCAGCAGCATCGGCGCCTCCCGATAGAGCCGCTCGATCTCGTACTCCTTGGAGAAACCGTAGCCGCCGTGGATGCGGAACGAGTCCTCCACCACCTGGGAGCAGTACTCGCTGGCGAGGTACTTCGCCATGCCCGCCTCAAGGTCGTTGCGCGCCCCGGAGTCCTTCATCCGGGCCGCCCGCACCATCATCGCGTGCGCCGCCTCGACCTTCGTACCCATCTCGGCCAGCCGGAAGAGGATGGCCTGGTGCTCGGCGATTTTCTTGCCGAACGTCTCGCGCTGCTGGGCGTAGGCGATGCCGAGCTCGAACGCCCGCAGGGCCACGCCACAGCCCCTGGCCGCCACGTTGACCCGACCGACCTCGACGCCGTCCATCATCTGGTAGAAGCCCTGGCCCGGCGCGCCTCCGAGGATCTGCCCGGCATCGATCTCGAAGCCGTCCAAGATCAGCTCGGTCGAGTCGACGCCCTTGTAGCCCATCTTCTCCAGCTTGCCCGGGATGGTCAGGCCGGGCTGCACCTCGCCGAAGCCGGGCTCCTTCTCGATCAGGAACGTGGACATGTTCCTGTAGACGCTGTCGGCGCCGGTGTCGGTCTTGACCAGCACGGCCACCAGCGTCGACGTACCACCGTTGGTGATCCACATCTTCTGGCCGTTGACGACGTAGGCGTCCGCACCATGCGGCACCGCCTTGGTCCGAATCGCTGCGACGTCCGAGCCGCAGTTCGGCTCGGACATGGAGAAGGCGCCGCGGACCTCCCCAGTCGCCATCCGACGCAGGTAGCGCCGCTTCTGCTCCTCGGTGCCGTGCCGCACCAGCATGTAGGCGACGATGAAGTGCGTGTTGATGATGCCGCTGACACTCATCCAGCCGCGGGCGATCTCTTCCACCACGAGCGCGTAGGTCAGCAGGCTCTCGCCGAGCCCGTCGTACTCCTCGGGGATCGTCAGGCCGAACAGGCCGAGCTGCTTCATCTGCTCGACGATCTTCTCCGGGTACTGGTCCCTGTGCTCCAGCTCCGTCGCCACCGGGAGGATCTCGTTGTCCACGAAGTCGCGGACGGTCTTCACGATCTCGGACTGGATGTCGGTGAGACCGTCGGTCTGGCAGAGACGACCCATCGGTTGGCAACCCTTCCGTTCCGCGGGTAAGCCGAAGCCTACGGGCTGCGACCGCCGTGCCGTTTGTCACGCCTCGCGCTCACGACCAGCAGATCGGCGATCGCGTCGACAGCAACGTCGAGCAGCTCACCCTCGGTCACGTCGGCGGCAGCGCGCAGGGACGTGGCGGCGTCGGACGGGGGGATCAGGTCATCGAGGCTGCCGACGACGTGGTAGCCCGCCTGGCTGAGAGCCTCCACCGCCGCGAGAGAGCGGTGCCGGAGACGGTGAGCCTCCTCTGCGCTGACGCTGAAAGCCTCTCCCGTACGCCGCACCAGGACGCGGTTCGCCAGCAGGTCACGAATCCAACGCGCACGCTCGCGTACGTCCTCCAGTCGCCCGCCGATGCGCTCGTTGACCTGACGGAGGAGCTCGGCCTCGACCAGCCCCATCGAGGTGTTGCTGCGCGCGGTCGTCACCTCACAGCTGTCCGGATCGATGCCCACCGCCGACGCGAAGCGCCGCCACAGGACGCTCGGAGATCCCCGTTCGGAGGGGACCGTCACCAGGTGCACGCGTTCGGGCGGCAGGTCGGCGGACCAGCGCCGCAGGATCGCCGGCACGTCCTGAGTACGCCAGGACCACACCGGCGGGCTGCTTCCCTCGTCGAGGGTGAAGTCCGACAAGGAGTCGGTGAGGCCGTACTTCAGTCGCTCTTGCCACACCGCCGCAGCCTGGCGTACGTAGTCTCGCGCGGTGAAGACGACGTGCACCTCGGCCGGCGCAAGATCCCTCATGGCCCGGCGCGCCTGCTGGCGTGAGCAGGCGCCGAGGAACTCGTGGGAGAAGATCGCCGCACCGTTCCACGCTCCCACCTGCGCGCGGATCCGCTCCCATCCCTGCGCCGCTTGCGGCTTGGGGTGCTTGGACAGGTTCCGACCCCGCAGCAGCTCGGTGGCCCAGACCCGGTCGGAGCCGTGCTCACCCGCCGCGTACAGGAACCCGCCCGATGCGAGCTTCTCCTGGTTGGCGGCCATGAGCTGCTGGAGAAACGTCGTCCCGGTCTTTGGTGCACCGATGTGGAGGAAGACCTTCTCCGCCATGTGCGTGCCTCTTCCCTGGCCGAGCTGATCAGCCGGCGTTACATCCTCTTCGCATAGTCGTCCATCAGCGCGGCGAGCCGCTCGTCGTCCCGATGGACCGCGGGGATGAGCAGCTCCTGCACGAGGTCGGCGAGCTCGGCCAGGCGCCGGTTGAGTACACGCTGCTCCTGCACCTCCTGCTCGAGCTCGTTCACCCGTTCGCGTAGGAGGGCGAGCTGGCTCTCCAGGCGCGTGACGGTGGCGTCGGCCCGGGCGGCCCCGTCACCGCCCGACCCATCTGGACCAGGCCGCTGAGCCAACTGCGGCACCGAGCGCACCACTCGGCCGCCCACTCGGCGTCCCAAACGGCTGGCACGCCCCCACATCTGCTGCGCCATCACTTCCACTCCAAAACCAGTCGACCTGTGGC